>JASLPZ010000113.1:0-235 GCA_030744725.1 Pirellulaceae bacterium | reverse complement strand
TCCGATCTGGCTCCTGCCCCGTCAGGCGCTTCTGCCCTTGTCGCGCCGATCGACAGAGCGATCAGAAAACCGTTTACGACCAAACCGAGAAGTAGAGAGAAACGCATTTTATCACTCGTAGAACCACGTCACGGGAATGTCCTGGAGAAACAGCGAGATTCCTCCTTGGTAATTGAAGTAGGTGAGCAGCGCCCTGTCGTCAACGAAGGTGACCGATGGGTACGCGAAGGCATCG
>JASLPZ010000112.1:0-19013 GCA_030744725.1 Pirellulaceae bacterium | reverse complement strand
CATGGAGGCGGCCGCCGACCCGTTGCACACCAGTTCCAAACCAAATCCTACGTTTCCCGAGCTACGCAGTTCGGCCAACCAGATCATTGGTCGACAGGTCGCGATGCGGCAGGGATTCTATGAACGCAACGGTCTGACGGTCGTGCACGGAAACGCTCAATTCGTGGATCCGAACTCCATCGAAGTGGGTACCCGGCGTTTGCGTGGAAAGAACATCGTGATCGCCACAGGCTCTCGTCCATATCGCCCTGCTGATCTGGATTTCTCGCATCCGTCGGTTTTCGAGAGTGATTCGATTTTGGACCTTCCGTCTACCCCAAAGTCGATCACGATTTATGGTGCCGGCGTAGTCGGCTGCGAATATGCGTCGATTTTTCGCAACCTGTTCGTCAAAGTGAATTTGGTCAACACACGCGACAGATTGCTCGATTTCCTGGACGACGAGATCGCCGATGCGCTCAGTTACCACCTCCGCGAACAGGGCGTGCTGATTCGCCACAGCGAGCACTGCGAAGCTGTTCACGGCCACGACGACGGCGCGTTACTCGAACTGGCCAGTGGCAAGAAGCTGAAGACAGACATCCTGCTCTGGGCAAACGGCCGTCAGGGCAACACCGACGAACTCAATCTCGCAAAAGCGGGGCTCCAAGCCAATCGGCGCGGGCAATTGGACGTCAACGAACGCTTCCAAACCAACGTTCCCCACATCTATGCCGTTGGTGACGTAATCGGCTACCCGTCGTTGGCGAGCGCGGCGTACATGCAGGGAAGGGCGGCGGCCAGCGTCATCGTCACTGGAAGTGCCGACGACTTCAGGCTGGACTTGATTCCGACGGGCATCTACACGATCCCCGAGATTAGCTCAGTGGGAAAGACCGAGCGTGAGCTGACCGAGGCAAAAATCCCCTACGAACTAGGCCACGCGCATTTTCGCAGCCTGGCGCGTGCTCAGATTACAGGTCAAACCGAAGGCATGCTCAAGATCTTGTTCCACCGCGAATCTCTGGAGATCCTGGGTGTCCATTGTTTCGGTGCGAACGCTTCGGAGATCATCCATATCGGCCAAGCGATTCTGGCCCAATCGGGCGAATCAAACTCCTTGATGTACTTCATCAATACGACCTTCAACTACCCCACCATGGCTGAGGCGTATCGAGTTGCGGCGCTCAATGGCTACAACCGCTTGTTCTAATCTGGCATCGGTAACCCTTTCTCACCCCCACCCTATTGAGCGGTCTCCGTTCTCGGTGATCTGATTTGCTGCACGGGCCGCGTCAATTCGCCGCACCGAAGATAGGTAGGGTGACGTGGCGATAACCTCCGTATATCTAGAACTTTCGGACGTTTCTGGGTGGTTGACAACGATCAGTCTTGGGCTACAACTTTGTGGTCCGACTCGTGAAAATCTTCACAAATCGAAGCACGACTCACGCACTTACCGTAACTGGCTGCTATACAGCACGTTACGTTGCTGGACAGCCATGGCAAACAAAGACAAGATGTCGATCGAGGAGATGCTTGCATCGGCCCGCGCCAGCGATGGCGCGAGTAAGGGGGCGGATCCGCTCGCTGAAGCAGCGGACTCGACCGAAACTCCCGCCAAGGCTGCTCCGGCCAACAAGCCAGCATCTGGTAAGAAACCAGGCCAGATGTCGGTCGAGGAGATGTTAGCTGCGGCCCGTGGCGAGAAGTCAGAAGCCACGGGCGTGTCCGACACAAGTGCCGCAGCGCCCGCCAAACCTGCGGCGGCAGGCTCAAAGAAGAAGCCAGGGCAAATGTCCGTGGAAGAGATGCTTGCGGCAGCACGCGGAGAAAAGTCTGCGGCGGCGGCTCCGGCCAAACCAGCCGCTAAAGTGGTCGCCAAATCGGCAGCTAAGGCAGGCGTGGCCAAAAAGGCTGCCAAAGGATCCCCTGCCAAAGCCTCTGGTCCGAAAGACACAGCAAGTATTTTGGCTGCGGCCCGTTCTTCAAAGAAGCCTGGCCCGATTTCCAAAGCGGAAGCGGCTGCCCAAGGCAAGACGCTACCGGCTGGCAAGAAGAAACTCGAAGCGCCACCAATGCCTGCCAAGCCGGCCTACGCGAAGACGCCAGCTGGCGCGGGAGCTCAGGCGGACCGACGAGGTTTCCTGGCATTGACGATCGCTTCGGTCGGCATCTACTTGAGTTCGGCAGTTGGATTTGGTTTTGGCACGTTGATTGTGACGAACCTGCTGTGGTTGCTCGGTACGGCTCGCTTTATGTTCCCCAATATTCTGACCGAGCCGCCAACAAAATTCAAAGTGGGTTTTCCGGACGACCTTGCCCCAGGCCAAGTTGCCTCGAAGTTCAAAGCGCAATTCGGCGTCTGGATTGTCCGAACTGAATATGACGGTGTTCCGCAGATTGTTGCGTTGCAGTCGGTGTGTACTCATTTGGGTTGCACACCGAACTGGCTGGAAGGCGAACAGAAATTCAAGTGCCCCTGTCATGGCAGCGGTTTTTATAAAGATGGAGTCAACTTTGAAGGGCCAGCGCCTCGGCCTTTGGAACGGTACGCGATCCGTTTGGCCGACGATGGCCAATTGGAAGTGGACAAGAGTCGCACATACAAAGAAGAAATCGGACAGTGGGCCAACACGGCCTCGTACGTAACGGTTTAGCTCCCACACAGGGGAGCGTTGGCAGGCGCAATTCCATTTGCTTTACGTCGAGCCGCCTCCTCTGACTCACTGATAAATACCTTTGCGGCCAACCTCATCTTGAAGTAAGTAAGATGCCTTCGATCGACCAAATCATTCGCGAATCGCAGATCTGGAAGAGTATTTTTCGGCATCCGGCTCCCGTCGATCGACGGAACCGAGTTGTCGTGATGCTGACAAACTTCTTCTTGCACTTGCATCCCGTTTCGATCAAGAAGCAGGGGATTGCATTGAGCTTCACCTGGTGCATGGGTGGGATCACGTTCTTTCTGTTTCTGGTCGAAACAGTGACCGGCGTGCTGTTGATGTTCTATTATCGTCCAACGTTGGAGTGGGCCTATGCCGACATCACGGCGCTGCGCGACGTTACCTCATTGGGGATTCTGCGCGAACTGCATCGTTGGGCAGCCCATGCCATGGTGATCACGGTCTGGCTGCACATGTACCGCGTCTTTTTGACTGGAAGCTATAAACCACCTCGTGAATTCAATTGGGTAATCGGGGTGATACTGCTGTTGTTGACGTTGCTATTGTCGTTCACAGGTTATCTTTTGCCATGGGATCAACTGGCGATCTGGGCCATCACAGTCGGCTCGAACATGGCACGAGCGACGCCGATTCTTGGCCACGAGGGCCCAGGCGCGGCGCTGCTGACACTGGACGGCATTGACATGATCACCAACGCCTCGGATGCGCGTTTCGGCTTGCTCGGTGCCCGCTTCGTCGGCGAAGAGACCCTGAATCGCTTTTACGTACTTCACTGCATTGCAATTCCTCTGGGAGCTTCATTGTTGCTCGCGATCCACTTTTGGCGTATCCGCAAGGACGGCGGCATCAGCGGTCCGCTTTAACCAACGATCGGGACCTGCTTGTCGGCCGAAATCGGCCGGACAGATGGTCTACGTCAACCTACCCTAAACGCGGCTTCGTTTGGCTCGAAGTCAAGACCCAACGGCACCGACGCCATGCATGGACACAACACCGCGGAGTTCCTTCAAGGAGTTTCCGGGTTTATCGGATGTTACTACTTGGCGCTCGCGGCAATGAACGCGACGGCTGCCCTGTTCTTGTGGCAAACCGGGCGAGCTCGCACTTTCTTCAAGGCATCGGGCCTCGCGCTCACGACGGCGCACATCTGGTTGGTTGTGGCGTTGGTGTTCACCACCATGGGTGCGTTGGCGTTAGGCGGTGGCGTTTCCGTGCTGGCAGTGCCAGGCGGCATCCGGACCATGATCGATCAGATCATGGGGCCGATGGTCTATACCGTGGGAACGCTTTTGATCTTGGCCCTGCTGTTTCTCGCGCGCAATTTCTTTGTCAAACCGATGGTCGCCTGGACCGGCTTGAATCTGTCCCTGCTTTTCATGGGTCTTTCGCTGACAGATTTCGACTTTGCTCAGATTGTGACCAAGCCCGATAACGTACCGATCGTGGCCATGGTTTACTTGCTCGGTTTCTTTACTTGGCTCGCCACCTATCGGGCCGTGCAGAATGACCGGCGGCTCGCCAATGGCGAACCATTGTTAGAGTCGCTTGACGATGAAAAAGTGCTCGTCTGGCCCGATTTAGTCTACATCGAACTGATCTGCATGGTTGTCTTGACAGCCGTGCTCATCGTCTGGGCGGTCGCGTTGCAAGCGCCGTTGGAAGAACCCGCCAGCACGGTTAAGACTCCCAACCCGTCGAAAGCGCCCTGGTACTTCCTTGGCCTACAAGAAATGTTGGTTTACTTTGACCCCTGGATGGCAGGTGTGGTCTTGCCCAGCATGATCGTGTTCGGCCTGATGGCAATTCCCTACATCGACTTTAACAAAGATGGGAACGGCTATTACACGATTAACCAACGCAAATTCGCCTATTGCACGTTCCAATTCGGGTTCCTGGTTTTATGGGTGACCCTGATCGTGATGGGGACGTTTCTCCGCGGACCAAATTGGAACTTCTTCGGGTTCTACGAGACGTGGGACGTGCATAAAGTTGAAGCGCTGAACAACGTCGATCTTTCGGAGTATTTTTGGATCCAGGCGCTTGGCATGGAACGGCCCAAAGCTCCGGAGGGTGCCGGCATATTCTCGAATATCGTTTGGATCGTTGTCCGCGAATCACCGGGGATTATTTGCCTGGTTGGCTATTTTGCCTTCCTCCCACCGGCAATGGTCTTATACAGCAAATTCTTCCGCCAGTTGTTCGTCAAAATGGGCTTCTTGCGATTCATGGTGCTATCTAACTTGATCTTGGTGATGGCACTGTTGCCAATCAAGATGCTGGCACGTTGGTCTCCTTTAAACTTGAAGTATTTCATTTCGATTCCCGAGTATTTTTTGAACTTTTAGGCGACTGCCTCACCGCGGAAACGGAACCATGCCTGCAACCGAACGAACATTTTACGATCAAAAGCTGCTGCATCGTCTGTTCGCAGTGTCTGGTCTGCTGATGTTGATTTCAACGATTTGGATGTTCATGGTCGATCACAATCGGTCGTGGAAGCCTTATCAGCGAACTGCCAGCAACGTCGAAATCAAAATGACCCGCTGGCGCGAATTGCAATACAAGACCGAAGATCAATTAGCGCTGAATGCGAAGTTGGAAGCGGAACTCGCCGCCACACTCCAGCAGCCCGTTGGCAAGAGTTTGATTGAAGCGTTCCAGACCGAGGTGCTCGCCAACGAGGCAACCAAGAGCTACAGCTTTAGCAGTCTGGATGACCGTGTTTCGCAACTTGAGTCGCTGGCTGGTACGCCCGAGGCGGCGAGCGTTCGAACGAAAGTCGTGGATGAACTTCGCGCGATTTTGAAGCGAGCGCGTTTTCGTGAGGACACCTTGCTGGGAAAACGCAAATTTGCCGCGGCCAATCGCGACAAGATCGTAGCCGACCTGGGTCTGATGGTCCGCGACGGTAGGTCTGCCGAAGCCCAACAGCGAAAACAGGTGCAGGTCGACGAAGTCAAACAGGATTTTGATGATAAGACCGTGGCCTACGACGCTGCAAAAACACATCGTGAGAAGTTGCGAGACTTGGTCAGCGACATCACGCTTGTAGAAGACGACGCAAGAACCAAATTGAGCGACAGCCAATCGGCCCTCGAGTCCTTGAAGACAGCAAACCGCGAACGCCGATCGACATATTTTACGTGGTATGGACCGCTCCCGTTGCCCGGCAAGAAGTGGCTAGAACTGCCGATTTTGGATGCCTTCAATTCGCCTCGCAAGATTGAAAACCGCTGGAGTGACGGTCTCACAATCAACTATAACTTCAGCTATGTGCGGCGTTTCGATCGTTGCACCACGTGCCATCAACTGATGGAGAAGGCGCTGCCCGGTCAAGCAGACAAGGCGGCCTATGAGAGCGAGTCGCTCGTCGAACTCGTGATTTCGCCACCGGATGCGGAGACGTTAACAGAACTTGAAGAGAAGTTAGCCGGCGACACCAGCCCGGAAACGCGGCTTCAAGCGATCTATGGATTGCGGTTTGCCGCCGAAGGATTGGTGACCGATGCGGATGTCACCGTCCAGTACGTGGCCCCTGAATCGTTGGCCGCTCGGGCCAGTGTTGCAATGGACGAAGGTCGCCACGCCGTCGAGACGGGAGAAGCGATTCGGCGTCAACTGTTGGCCGGAACGTTGGACGCGGGCAGTGGTGCGCCCGGCATCAAGGTGGGCGACGTGATCCATCTGTTCGATGGTGATCCCGTCCTCGACGCGGGCAAGGCGCTCTTTCGACTGCTCGACGCGGCGGAAGTCGGTCAGCCTGCCACAATCACCGTACGCCGCGGTTTACCTCACCCGTACACGTCGCACCCGCGTTTGGATCTGTACGTCAGCTCGCTCAGTCCCCACAAGGTCGCTGATTTTGCTTGCACCATCTGCCACGACGGGCAGGGGAGTGCGACCGACTTCAAATGGGCTTCACACACCCCCAACACAGAACGCCAGCGACAGGACTGGGCACGGGATCACGGTTGGTTCGACAACCACCACTGGATTTACCCCATGTCGCCGAAACGGTTCATTGAAAGCACTTGCCTGAAATGCCATCACGATGTGACCGAGCTGGAACCCAGCCAACGCTTCCCGGAAGCACCCGCACCGAAGTTGATGAAGGGCTACCATCTGCTACGAGAATATGGCTGCTACGGTTGCCACGAGATCAATGGTTTCGAAAGCGGTGACCGCATCGGCCCTGACATGCGGATCGAACCCAATGTGTTTGCCGCGGCGCTACAGCTCAAGACAGACCCTGCCTACGATTCGCTGGACGACGTTGCCAAGGACTGGGCCGAGCAGCTCGCGCAGCACCCAGAGAGAGAAGCCGTTCAAGAACGGCTTTACGAACTGTTGAATGCCGACAAGAACTCGACGGACCCCAAGTTCTCGAAAGACACGCACGCTCATCTGACGCCGCTTCTCAAGAAAGCCGAAAGCCCCGGCCGGCTGCGAAAGTCTGGGCCCGCGCTGCGTTACATAAAGCACAAAGTTGACGCACCGTTTCTGTTTGACTGGATTCGCGAACCAGACTATTTCCGCCCAAGCACACGGATGCCGCAGTTCTTTGGACTTTGGAATCACATTCAGGGTACATCGGGCGAAGCGATGGCCGCTCGCTATGAACCGATCGAGGTTCTTGGGATTACAACGTATCTGCTCGAACGGTCGCAAGATTTTGCCTACGCCGATCCCGTCGCGGGCGCGGTGCCAGCGACGGCCGACCGCGGCCGAACGGCGTTTCAAACGCGAGGTTGTCTGGCTTGTCATACGCATGATCAGTTCAAAGACGCGGACGCATTCCGCCCACAGGATGAGATTGTTCAAGGACCTGACCTATCGGGTATCGGCGACAAACTGAAGTACGAAACGGGACGCAAATGGCTGTACAGTTGGGTCAAAGAACCGAACCGTTATCATTCCCGCAGCGTGATGCCCAACCTGTTTCTGGATTCCTACCAGGACAGCGACGGTAACACGATCGACCCAGCTGCCGACATCGTCGCCTTCCTGGGTGAATCCAGCGTCAATTGGCGGCCGAAACCCGATACGCTTACGGGTCCAGCGGACTTGGCCAAAGATCTCAATGGTGATGGTCAAACGGGACTGGACGACTTGAATGACCTGCTTGGTGAACACCTGCGTGACGCGTTCTCGTCCAAAGCGGCCGACGAGTACGCGCAACGTGGAATTCCCGAGGCCTATCGGGACGAATTGAGCGGTGCCGAAATTGAACTATTGATTGATGACCGGCAGCGGTCCAATGCCTCCTTCGAGTTGTCTACCGAAGCCAAGTTGATGTACGTTGGGAGTAAGAGCATCACAAAGTATGGCTGTTACGGCTGCCATGACATCCCTGGATTTGAAGATGCCAAACCGATTGGTACGGCCTTGGCGGACTGGGGTCGCAAAGAACCGTCGAAGCTCGCCTTTGAGCATATCGTTAACTACCTCGAAGACCATGGTTCTGGACATGGTAGCGAGCCGTCTCACAATGACGGGGATCATGGTGATGCGGGTCCAGACGCCGGCCATGATGGCGCGGCGGCTGGCGGTGCCCAGCGGCATCCAACACCGATTGTGGACACGGCATCTGAAGAGACACGTAAGTTCTTCTCGAATCAACTGCATGCACACAATCGCACGGGGTTCATCTATCAGAAGCTGCTTGAATCACGTGGCTATGATTACCACAAGACCGAAAACAAGAAATACAACGAACGATTGCGCATGCCGCAGTTCCCGTTTAACGCCGACGATCGCGAAGCGATTATCACGTTTGTTCTGGGCTTGGTGGCCGAGCCGCCGTCGGACAAGTACATCTACAAACCTGACGAACGTGCCGCTGCGTTGATTGCGGGTCGACAGGCAATCGAAAAATACAATTGCGGCAGCTGCCACTTGCTCGAGACAGACAGCTGGAACGTCTCCTATTCCGACCCCTTTGACGCCCAGCCGGCTTCTCCGGACAGGCCGATCCCAGTGTTTGCGACGCATGTGTCGGCATCCGAGCTGTCGAAGACCGCTTCGCCCGATCCTCTGACAGGCCTGTATCATGCCGAGTTGTCCGGCGTGCCTGCAATTGATCCGACGATTCGCTCGGCTCCCGCACCGATCGCCTATGACGACGAAGGCGAGCCGCTCGAAGATGACTTCTCGTATGATCCGACCAAGCTGGAACTGGGCTTCCAGTTGTGGCAAGCGTCGGTGCTCAACGGGAACGTATACGAACCGGGAATTCAAACCGCATTGAACTTGCCGACTTCGTGGGTCCAACAGAACTCGGCGGGCGAGGGTGGCTTCCTGGCCAAATATTTGTTGCCTCATGTCTTTCGACTTGAGAAGAAGGTCAATCCGAATGCCAACCCCGGCGAAGCCTGGGCTTGGGTGCCGCCGCCATTGATCCAGCAAGGCAAGAAGGTCCAAACGTATTGGCTCCACGATTTCCTGCTCAATCCCTATCCAATTCGGCCCGCAGTCTTTTTGCAAATGCCAAAATTCAACATGTCTCCCGCGGAGGCAACGGCAATTGCCAACTACTTTGCGGCCAAGGATAACGCTGAATATCCGTACACCTTTGGTGATCGGCGTCAAGCGGATCATTTGGCCAAAGAGACCGCTAAGTACGAGCAGTTGGTTGGCTCTGACTCGGGCCGGACGCGGTTCACCGATGCGATGAAAATCGTGACCAACAGCGACGGATGTGCGAAGTGCCATATTGTGGGTGACTACGCACCCAAAGGTTCCGATCGCGCCAAGGCACCAGACCTGGCCACGATATATCAGCGTTTGCGGCCGGATTACGTCAGACGGTGGGTTGCTTATCCCAAGGGCATTCTTCCTTACACGGGAATGCCGGTTAACATTCCGTACGACCCAGACTCGCCTACGTTGGGTGGCGTCCAGCAAGATCCGGTCAAGCGCGAACTGTACCACGGAACCAGCGTCGAGCAACTGGACGGATTGGTCGACCTGCTGATGAACTACGACGAATTCGCCAAAACACGCAGCCTCGTAACACCGTTGGTGACAGGCGAAACTCTGCCGCCCGCCGCAACGGCCGCCGCGCCAGCTGAACTATTTGAAGACTAAGCGTAAGAAGCGATCACATTTGAAAACGTCGCAGGACGCGGCGAACCTATTTTTTTTTGGCGCGAGCGAGGGCTTGTACGCGTCAAACGTGGAGAAAAGACAATGCACCGAATGAATTACCTCTTGCTGACATGTCTGTTGTTGATCACTTCAATCTCCCATGCCGCGGAATGGGGCGACCTTACAGCCACTTTCGTCTACGACGGCAAAGCACCCGCGCCGGTGAAAGCCAGAGTTGATAAGGACGTGGCGTTTTGCGGCAAGTTCAACTTGGTGGACGAATCCCTGGTCGTGAACCAGAAGAACGGTGGCGTTGCGAATATCTTGTCGTACATCTATGTGAGTCGGTCGGGCAAGAAACCGGCGGTCCATCCAGATTACGCAAAAACGGCCAGCAGCGATGTCACGGTTGACAACGGCAAGTGTCGATTTGAACCCCACGTTACGGTTCTTCGCACGTCGCAAACATTGCTGGTGACTAATACAGATACCGTTGGACATAACACAAATATTACCACTCTTTCCAACCCGGGTCAGAACATCCTGGTGCCGGCGAATGGTGAACTGAAACTGAAGTTCCCGGCGGAGGAACGTGTGCCTGTGTCGGTCGCCTGCAACATTCATCCGTGGATGACGGGATGGGTTGTTATGAAGGAGCACCCATACGTGGCGACCACCGACAAAGACGGCAAATTGAGCATCAAGAATATTCCCGTTGGCACTTGGACTTTTCAGTTTTGGCATGAGCGCCCCGGTTATGTGACGGATGTCACAATCGGCGGCAAAAAGGCAAGCTGGAGGCGAGGTCGAGTCGAATTGACCATCAAGGCCGGGAAGAATGACCTGGGCGACATCAAGTTGGCTCCCAGTGTCTTTGTGGAGAAATAGCAAAGCATGTCGCCCCATCGAATTGCAATTCTGCTTTTCGCCGTAGTTGTGGCCACAACGATGTTTGGATGCGAGCGTCAGGTGGCTCCGAATCTGAATGCGGACGAAAGTACGGCGTTGGCGCTGCGCGAACTGTTGGAATCCGGTGCTGGTCCAGCCGAGGAGGGAGGTGGCGCAACCCTCAGCGAGCCAACCGGTTGGGCGACACTGGCCGGGCGTTTTCAGATCAACGGAACAGCGCCGCGACTCAGTCCGCTGATAGTTGACAAAGACACCGAGGTCTGTGCGCCCGCCGGGACCCGGGTGATGGAAGAGACCGTGGAAGTCAGTGCGACGGGTGGAATCAAGAACGTCTTGATTTATCTCGTGTCAAAGACTCCTGCGGACGATCCCAAATGGGAACATCCGTCCTATCTCGAAGGTAAGACGGGTGAGGTTGTTTTTGATCAAAAGGCATGCATCTTTCTCTCGCATGTTTCGGCCATGAGATCAACGCAAACGCTGCGGATTCTCAACAGCGATCCCGTGCTTCACAACATGAACATCCAAGCTGGCCGCGGCGCGATTGCCTTTAATGGCAGCGTTCCCTCAAACGGCGAAACCACTTATCAGCCCGGCGGCCAGACCGACCGGCCTTTTCCCATTTCCTGCAGCGTCCATCCCTGGATGTCTGCCTTCATGATTACGCGGGACAGTCCCTATTTTGCTGTCACCGATGACGATGGCGGCTTTGAGATTGCCAATGTCCCGGCCGGCGTCGAACTCGAATTTCGCGTCTGGCAGCAGAAACCCGGGTTTCTTCAGAAGGTCAGTGTCAATGGTGCGGCAACTCCGTGGAAGCAGGGACGTTTCTCCGTCATGCTGACGCCCGACGAGCGACGCGAAATGAGCGTAACCGTCGATGCGTCGGTATTCCAGTAGTGTGGTATTCCAGTAGTGTGGTTCAGATCTCCAGGTTCGGCGTGGCGAACCGTTGGAAACTAATGATGACAAGATTTCAGCGAAAACTGCAATTAGGTGTGGCCTTCGTCCTGATGGCAATCGTGGCCGGTTTGGCTGGTTGCTCGCCAAAAGCCGAATTCAGCGCCAACGCGGTTCTCATACAGAAGAACGAAGATGCCGTGGATGGGTCTATTGAGTTCAGCGATCAGCGTCGAGCCGATATCGCGAATGCCTTAACCGCGTTGTTTGGCACGCCTGACGATCCGCACGTGCCAGCGGCGATTGGAATCAGTGGTTCCGACGTCGCTCAGGTGATGGACGCGAACAAGATCAAGTTCGCCGCCGGCCCCGTGGGCAGCGACGAACAAGGCCGTGCGCATGGTCTGTACCGTGAACATTGTGCCCACTGTCATGGGGTTACCGGTGATGGTGCGGGTCCCACGGCGTCGTTCCTGAACCCATATCCACGTGACTTCCGCATGGGGATTTTTAAGTTTAAATCGACATCCAAAGGCCAACGGCCCACGCACCAAGATCTCAAACAGATCATGGTCAATGGAATTCCTGGGACCGCAATGCCCAGTTTTCTGGTGTTGCCGGAAAACGAAATTGAAGCCTTGATTCACTACGTGCGTTACTTGAGCGTGCGGGGTGAAGTTGAACGGCTGTTGATTGACTATGCAACGTACGAGCTGAATCCGAAGGTCGAACCAACCGAGAGTGATCCCAATCCGACCCCGGAGGACCGCTTGGTGGATTTGACCGCATCAAGCGAAGACCTGGAGACTCAAACCGAAATCATTCGCTTGTTTGTTGCTGAAGTCACTCAAAAGTGGATTGATGCGGAGTCCAATTCGACGGATCCTACTCCGCCCGATCCTGACCGGGATCTCGCGAAGTCGGTCGCGCATGGTCGCGAGCTGTTCTATGGCCCAATCGCGAATTGCGTCACGTGTCACGGCGATTCCGCGCTGGGAGACGGCCAAACGACAGACTATGACGATTGGACAAAACTGCTTGAACCGACCAAGCCAGAGTTACTTGCCAAGTTTAGGAAACTAGGTGCGTTGGAGCCTCGTAACATTCACCCTAGGAATTTACGCCTGGGTGTTTATCGAGGTGGCCGGCGCCCGATTGATCTCTACTGGCGATTGAAGAACGGGATCGACGGTACACCCATGCCGGCCGTTTGGATGTTGCCGGATGACGCACAGCCTGGCGCCAAGGGCCTTACCGAAGCAGATCTCTGGTCACTGATCGACTACGTTCGGAA
Organism: Pirellulaceae bacterium; assembly: GCA_030744725.1. Classification (GTDB taxonomy): domain Bacteria; phylum Planctomycetota; class Planctomycetia; order Pirellulales; family Pirellulaceae; genus ARS98. The sequence goes on along the minus strand of JASLPZ010000112.1, from coordinate 6,158 downwards.
CCTGCCCTACGAATCGATCAGCAACCCTCGATTGGCGCAGCCCATACCTAATAATCAGCGCGAGCGGAGTTAGCCGCGGAGGAAGATTGTGGGACGATTCTGGAGTATTCTGTTCTTGCTGGTACCCGTGCTGGGTGTCCTGACGTTTGTATGCGCAATCGCAGACATCTGGCCGATGAATGGTGGGGCGTACGCATTCCCTGGCAACAATTGGCTGCCTGAGAACGTTAATGACCATGGGCACGTGATCGATCGGTTGTTCACGTTCATTCTGTATCTGACCGGAACCATCTTTGTTGGCACGTCGAGTGCGCTGTTTTGGTTCATGTGGAAATTCGACGCGGCGCGAAATCCTAACCCCGTCGAGTTCACGCATGGCAGCCACAACCTGGAAATTATCTGGTCTATTCTGCCCGCAGCCACGCTGCTGTTTATTGCTATCTACCAGATGAACGCCTGGGCCGATGCAAAACTAAACCGACCAGAGGAAGTCATCGCAGGTCGACCAGTTCCGCAGAGACCGCTGGTTCGCGTTACAGGCAGGCAATTTGAATGGCGATTGCAGTATGCGGGAGCTGACCGCGAACTAGGGACAAGAGATGACATATTCCTGGTCAACGATTTGCACATTCCACTGGACCAGGAAGTCGTGATCCAGCTCGAAAGCGAAGATGTGCTACACAGTTTCTTCTTGCCCAACTTGCGGATCAAACAGGATGTCGTTCCCGGGATGAGACAATTCACCTGGTTTCGCGCAAACAAGGCCGGCGTCTACGACATCGTGTGTGCCGAGTTGTGCGGCTGGGGCCATTACAAGATGCGCGGTCGGTTGACGATCGAAGCGGAAGATCAATTCAACAAATGGCTGGCGCAGAAATTCGACGAACAAGAGTTCGCGGGGTCGGCTCCGGACTCGGGAGAATAGGTGCATGAGCGGTCAGGGTGAAATGACGGTCGGCAGGTTTGTTTCGACCTACGTTTTTTCGCGCGACCACAAGATCATCGGTCTGCAGTTTCTGTTTTCGACGCTGCTCTGGTTCTTGGTTGGTGGGTTATTAGCGCTGGGTATTCGCTGGCAGCTGGCGTGGCCGTGGGCGGACATGCCATTCATCGGCCGGATGCTGTTCTCCGCCGAAGGCGGACAGATCTCGCCGGAGTTCTATACGACACTGTTTACCATGCACGCCACGGTGATGATCTTTTTCGTGATCATCCCGATCCTTGCCGGTGCCTTCGGAAACTACTTGATTCCGTTGATGATCGGCGCCGAAGATATGGCCTTTCCGACACTGAACATGTTGAGTTATTGGTTCATGTGGCCAGCATTCATCTTCATGGGCATCAGCTTCATCTGGCCACCTTATGGTGCTGGGGGCGGGTGGACCTCCTACCCGCCACTTTCTTCCATCATGGAAGCAGCGCCTCACAGTATGCAAGCCCAGACGTGGTGGTTGTTGGGCGTCACCTGCGTGGGCATCTCCTCGATGTTGGGATCGGTCAACTACATGACCACGATCATCCAGATGCGTGCTCCCGGCATGACGATGTTCCGTTTGCCAATGACCATTTGGGGCATGTTCATTACGGCGATTCTCCAAGCGTTTGCGTTGCCTGTATTGACCGCCGCGGGGTTTATGCAGCTAACGGACCGCTTGTTCGGGACCGGTTTTTTTATTCCAGAGAACTTGATTGTCAACAACTCGGTCGCGGCCAGCGGTGGTGGACAGCCGCTTTTGTGGCAGCACCTTTTCTGGTTCTATTCCCACCCCGCTGTCTACATCATGATTCTTCCGGCGATGGGGATGGCATCGGACATTATCACCTGCTTCGCGCGCAAGCCGCTATTCGGTTACAAGCCGATGGTGTATTCGATTTCCGGAATCGCGGGACTGGGCTTCATCGTCTGGGGTCACCATATGTTCGTCTCCGGAATGAACCCAGTCTTGGGCATGACGTTCATGGTTGCGACGATGATGATTGCCTTGCCCAGTGCCGTCAAAGTCTTCAACTGGCTGGGCACCATCTGGGGTGGTCGGATCCAATTCACGACACCCATGCTGTTCTCTCTGTCGTTCGTGGCGATGTTCATTGTTGGCGGCCTCTCGGGAATTTTCATGGCTGCCACTCCCGTGGACATTTTTATTCACGATACATACTTCATCGTGGCACATTTCCACTACGTCCTGTTCGGTGGAACCGTGATGGCGGTTTTTGGGGCTATTTACTTCTGGTTCCCAAAAATGTTTGGCCGGACGATGAACGAGACACTGGGCAAAATTCATTTCTTCCTGACGTTTATTTTCCAGAACGGCACGTTCTACACGATGCACATGTTGGGTGCCGTCGGCTTTCCACGCCGTCTGGCGGACCCCTACGACTATCAGACGTTTGCTCACTTGCAGCCAATGAATCAATTCATGACGATCTGTGCGATCCTGATGGTCGCAACGCAGATTATTTTTGCTGTCAACTTTTTCTACAGCATCTTCTTTGGTACCCGTGTAGGTCGTAATCCCTGGCGGAGCAACGGCCTGGAATGGACTGCCCCGAGTCCTCCAGGACACGGGAACTTCGACTTTCAACCAATCGTCTATCGTGGGCCGTACGAATACAGTTCGCCCGAGTCCGATGAAGACTATTACCCGCAAACTGAGCCGCCCCCAAAAGACGCGCCAAAAGACGACCCGGACGGCCCACCAGCACATTAGCGACCGCCTACAGGATGATATACCTACAGGTTCATTATTGACGAGCTTCCGCCGCGTCGTTTGCCAAGCGGAATCATGATTCATGTCTCGACCATCGTTATCCGTACCGTCTAGTCTCTGGCCGCACCGAGTTGCGGTTCTGTTGTGCTGCGCGACATTTCCATTGATTTGGGCCGGCGGACTGGTGACCACGTACGATGCCGGCATGGCCGTTCCGGATTGGCCATCGACGTTTGGATACAATCTTTGGCTCTACCCGTGGTCGACGTGGTTTTCTGGACCATGGGACTTGTTCATTGAACATGGTCATCGCTTGCTGGGCACATTGGTGGGAATTCTGTCGATTGCATTTGTCGTCACGGTGTACCGGTTCGAGCGACGGTTGTGGATGCGGCGCATGGCGTGGATTTGCCTGGCGGGAGTCCTCTTGCAGGGAGCTCTTGGCGGCGCTCGTGTGCTGTTGGACGATCGACAACTGGCGATGATCCACGGTTGTGTCGGTCCCAGTTTTTTTGCGTTTTGTGCCGCCCTCGCGGTGATGACTTCGCGCTTTTGGCGTGAAGCTCCAGTGGCCACGATGCCAGGCGCAGGCAGCGGATTAGATCGGCTCTCGGTGTTGACTGCCGGCTTGGCGCTCGTGCAGTTGTTGTTAGGTGCCCAGGTGCGGCACATTTCGATCATGTCCGGTCCCGGAGTATTTCGAGCCTTCGTGTTTTTCCATCTGGTTGTTGCTGCCGCCCTGTTGGTCCATGCATTGCTGTTGGTGGCAAGGACGTTTCGAGCCAAACCACGCAGCACCAACCTTACTCGTCCAGCAGTCTCGCTCGCCTTGTTGATCGGACTGCAATTCGTGCTCGGACCCGCAACTTGGGTTGTTAACTACGGATGGCCGACGTGGCTGGCGGAGATGCCGTTTGCCGCGGGCCACATTGTGCAAGCTAAGAGCTTCTTGCAGGCGATGATCGTCACTGCGCATGTGGCCGTCGGCTCGCTGGTATTGGCATACTCGGTTGTGGTTGCCATGCGATCGTTCAGGTTCATGCGGATGGATGCGACTGCGCTGGGATCAACGGCCATGCTTGTGGGGTTGGCGACATGAGCACATCCACGCTGACCTTAACCGACGGGCGGACAGGTCGCTTCGCGCGACTGGCGGATTATTTTGAATTGGCAAAGCCCCGAATTGCCGCCCTGGTGTTGGTCGCCGTCGCCGTGTCTTACAGTGTCGCACTCTGGGGTCAACCGAACCCATGGATTCTGCTGCATCTGCTGTTCGGAACGGCTTTGGTGGCCACAAGCGCCAGCACATTAAATCAGTGGCTGGAACGAAACCGCGACGCACTGATGCCTCGCACCGCTGATCGACCGCTGGCGGCTGGAAGGCTTGGTGCGACGGAGACGATCGTCTTCGCCTGCTTGACGATCGCGATCGGAGTTTCCTATTTGGCGATCACGATAGGCTTGCCGACCGCGGGATGGGCAGGCCTTTCGTGGCTGCTTTACGTTTGGATCTACACGCCGCTAAAGACACGTACTTCGCTGAATACCGTGATTGGCGCGATCCCCGGTGCTTTGCCGGTGTTGATCGGCTGGTCGGCCAGTGGCGCGGCATTGGACCTTCGTGCGGCGAGCCTGTTTCTGGTGGTCTTTGTGTGGCAGTTTCCACATTTCATGGCGATCGCATGGATCTATCGAAAACAGTATGAAGCGGCTGGCATGAAGATGTTGACCGTGGTCGATCCCAGCGGACGCTGGGCCGGCGTTCAGGCGATGCTTGCGGCGTTGGTGTTAATCCCAGTCAGTGTTGTGCCGGTGCTCAATGTGCCGGGATTGGGCGGGTTCTTGTACGCCATCGCGGCGTGTGTCTTGGGTTTTTTGCAGTTGTCGTGCGCGATTGCCTTCTTCGCAAAACAACAGGAAAGGTCTGCTCGCAGGCTCTTGTGGGCCTCCTTGGTTTATCTTCCCGCACTGTTGCTGTTGTTAACGATCGTCCCTTGGGTTTAGTAGGCATTCGAATTTACCGACGAAGTTTTGAGGATTGCGAATAGTCATGTCGGAACATACGCAAGACGATCATGGTGATCACGGCCACATTCAGCTCGAATATCAGCCGGGGCTCCCGATCAACAACGGCAAAGTCATCCTGTGGCTATTCCTCTCCACGGAAATCATGTTCTTTGCCGGACTGATTGGGACTTTCATCGTGTTGCGTTACGGTGCGCCGGAGGGTACTTGGCCTGCGCCACACGACGTCCACTTGGTGGAACTCTACGGCGCGGTAAACACGTTCGTCCTGATCTGTTCCAGCGTCACGATCGTCTTGGCGTTCGAGGCAGCGAAGTCCAACAAGTGCGGCCAGGCGAAGGGACTTTTTGCCCTCACCTTCGCCTTGGGCTGCCTCTTCTTGTTTATCAAAGGAGTCGAATACAATTCGAAGTTTTCGCACGGTATCTACCCTAAGAAGCCACATAGCCTGATCTACGAGAAGGCCGACCTGTATTACGTCTCGGCAGTGCGCAAGCGCCTAGCCGATGTCGTCAACGAGGTGAATGCGGATGACGCACAACAAGCGGGGTTGGTGCAAGAGAAGACTGGTCTGGAAACCGAAGAAGGCACGCTCAACGCCCGTCTCGACGCACTGAAGCAGCGCCAGCAATTGTCAGATGCCGAGAAGGAGGAGCGGGCTGACGCGAGATCTCGGTTAAAGGAGATTAGCAGCCGAATACGTGAAATCGATGGGAAAGCTTCTGTGTTGCTCGCGGCTGCGGACGACCGGGCCGAGCGCAAGAGTGTTGCCGAACCGTTGTTGAACAACCTGGCCCGTTGGACGGAGGTGGCGGTCGCGCGGGGGACGGATTCGGTCATTCAAGACGCCACGATCAACATCCTGGCCTATCAAATCTATCCGCTTCATCGCGACCACCATAACGTCGAACACTTCCTGCAAGTGGAAGCCGCGGCACGCGAAGAAGAGAAAGCTGAATTGGCGGGGCTGGCGGGACGGCTCAGCGTGACCATCCCCGAAGAAGACGCAGTTGCCGAAGCGCAGCGCAAGGAACAGCTCGCCACTGCCAATGTACGGCTCGCCCAGATCACAGGTCGTGAGGAGACACTGGCCACGGTGGGCAGTCTGGACCACGGCTTGAATGACAAGTATCACTGGTTGCAGTTGCCGATTATGATTCCCAGTGGCAACATGTGGGCCAGCACTTACTTCCTGCTAACGGGCTTCCACGCCCTCCATGTGATTATCGGCTTGATCGCGTTCGCCTGCATCTTGCCGCTGAAACTTGACCGCAGCCGCGCCAACATGATTGAGAATATCGGGCTCTATTGGCACTTCGTCGACTTAGTTTGGATTTTCCTGTTTCCAGTGCTGTATCTGCTCTAAAGAGCATGCCGGTGTTGCGCCTGACGGCCAACATCGACGAAGGGGAAACAAATGAGCGT
>JASLPZ010000111.1:0-19097 GCA_030744725.1 Pirellulaceae bacterium | reverse complement strand
TTGAACGGTCACTCGCCACCGGACAAGTGGCAGGCATCAAACGATCGAAAATGGCTGGTTTAAAATGATCGGTCCCATCCAACGGTGATCGTTCACCTGCGACGACGCCAGAAGTCATCCCGCGAGAAGCCAGCCCAAGATAAGCCAGCCCAAGAAATGCCAAACGGCCGGGCAAATGTGCCGGCCGTTTGGGAAAGACGTTTCTACGCCGTCAACGTTACTTGGCAACCGAAGCAAGCGGCGTTGTGGATGTGGTCTCAGGCTTTGATGGCAAATCCAATTCAACCTCCAGGGCGGCTGGGGGTGTCCCCTGGCTTTCCAATTCGTCTCGTAACACCAATACATCAGGTGGGGCCTCGATCCCCAACCGAACCTTGTCACCGGAGACTCGGACAATCGTCACCACAATTGACTCACCGAGTCGTACACGCTCTCGTTCCCTCCTTGACAGCACTAGCATCGCAATACCTCCGTGTATGATGGTCGTTTGTATATGTATGTGTAACTATGTACACTGTCTGGGTCAACACTGGTTTTGGATCCTGCCGAGCGGCTAGGCTACCAAAGGCTGTAAAGAGGGTGCTCCCGTTAAGTGGATTTTGTGTAGTCGTTCACCATTCGAACCATAAAAGAGAACTGTGTTGCGGTCGGTTTCCCAAATGGCAGTCAACTTCACACTTCGCGGACCGTGCAGACAAAAGAAAATGCCGCAAGGAAATCCACGGCGTACAAGGATTCGTTCAGTTGTTGGAAATACGTTCTCCTCCAGTTCGTTGTTGTTGCAGATGGTCTCGTGGACATAAGTTCGTAGCGCATCCAGATTCTGGATCAGGACCGAGTCTCCATACATGCGGACGGTAGCTCCTTCGAGAGAAAACGCTGCGCGCAGAAACACAGCGGTTAGAGAAAGAGGGAAGTCTAGAGCAACTGACTGTAAAAGATACTATCGGCAGTTTGGGCCAAATGGCTTTGCTGCGAAAAGTAAGAACTTCGGGCAAACTCTTCTGGCCGTGCTCAGTTGGCCTTCTCCTGACTCGCATAGTCCGCAAAAACGTCAGCGACGCGGCCGGTTTCCTCATCGCCCTTGTGCAAGAGAACACGATGTCGGAGTGTAAACGACTCACCTTTCTTCAGCGTGTGTGAACCATCATGGTCACTGGAGCCTTTGAAGTGGTGCAGCCCAAACGGGTTGGCGGTAAACAGCCCGTACGTCCTGACATGCCAATAGGTGGGATAACGAAAACTCGACGGGTGGTTCAAGATCGCCACGCCCAACATTTCACCATTGACGGGCCCGTGATAGTCGACCCATTTTGCTGGTTTTCCCCATGCATCAGCATCTTTCTGGCCTTCGCTGTTGATGATCGTTCCACCTTTTTTCGAGGTCACTTTCATCGTTCCTGCAACGCGCACGCCGAAGCATCCTTCTTTGGTGTCGCCGAATTTGACTTCGCCGTCACTGGCCCGAATCACGACGTCAAAGTCTACCCAGCGTGCATTGTTGTCGGCACCAAAGGTCAGATGGCGCCGGTCTTCACAGATTTTCTTACCGTCGGGTCCAATCCAATCATTTCGCGAGACAATTGTCGCATTCTTTCCACCGGCAACTTCGACGAATTCGCGGTGAACGATGTTTCCATGCCCTTTGGTCTCGGCCCAAAAATCAACTCCATTGACATCGCCATGCGTGAACCAGAACGATCGATGGTGGACATGGTCGTTGCGTTCATCAGTTCCGGCGTCTCGCATTGGGTACGCCCGCGTCATTTCCTTGCCAGTCGGGCCGAGTACTGGCCAGAGCACCGGTTTTGCACCTGACTTGATCAGGTAGCGTGTAAACAACTTGCCATCCACGTTAACGGTCAGGCCGTCATCAGCTTGAACCACGTCAAATTCAGCGGCCACGCAGGGCATGACAACAATGTTGGGCAAAACGAGCAGCAACGTGCGGAGTAAGTTCGACATGGGTCGGTGAACCTCGCGTGGAGCAGATGATGAAATTGCCGTTTGAGCGTTGGCAATATCTTACCGCGGCAATCCGGCGAGTGCCAGTATTTCCGTGTTTCCCGGATTGCCACAATTCCGCACTTTGCGACTTGCCACTGTCGGCATATGAGCGGAACGCTGTTTCCACAAACAGGTAGCGGATCGCGAAAGCCGGTGAGCGATGACGGAAGGGGGCCTGAGGGAGTTACTGTTTGGCTGCGACTTCGGTCTTGATACCCCAGTATTCCTTCAGTGAGACCGGACGCAGGTTCGCCATCATTTGGCCGGCCTGGTCGATGCGTCTGCGGTCTGTATTAGAGAGGGTCCAAATGACGGAATGCTTGCTGTGCGCTGCCGTTTTCTTTCTGTTGAGCACCGTGGTCCGCTCGATCTCCAAAGGCAACAGTCCTTTTTCTGCCAGAACACGATTGAGTTCGATACGACCGAATGGTGGTACATTTCCCCGTGTGGCGTTTAGTCGCGCGTACCAATCAGCGAAATTGCTGTAGCGTTTGGCGGCAGTGGGGTCTTTGGGGGAAACGCCTTTGGCACGATACGTTAGTTCGTCACTGGTCATGGTGATCTGCCGACCCGCTTCCTCGTAAGCAACTGTAAAGACAGGGCTAAAGAGTCCACTGTTCGGCTCGTCGGTGGCACGCTTGCGGATGGCCGCAGTGAATTCTGCGAGCTCTCGGGTGGTCAAGTTTGTTTGGATCTTGCGTTTTGCATCAAGCAGCACGAGGCGACCGAGACGCTTGTTCAGCACAGTAACCTCTTTGGATTCGGTGCGATCAGATTGATCACCCAGTGCGAAATCGTAGACAACGTCGCCCGCAAATAGGGTCAAAGTCTCAAACACGGGTTCTGTGTCGCTGCCCAAATAGACTTCGCTTTCTACGCGAAAATCACCCCCTTGAGTGGTGGCTAGGGCGGACCCCAAAGCAAAGGCAATTACGAACAGGATAAGCGGTCGAAGCGCCATTTCGATCCCCATAGGGCCAATGATAAAAACGCGGTTTTCGCGGCGAGAGGATAGCCGTGGAGCCACCAGTTGTCTATCGCAGTTCAGACGAGAATCTCGTGAAAAAGCTCGCTAATCCAGCAAAGTTGGCGGTGCTCCATGATGGAGGATACGTCCCCGGAGGATCACTGTGCCCAGGTCGTCGGGGTTTGCCAGCCCTGTCAGATCCCGTACAGTCACTACCAGATTGTCGCGACCAGCCCCAGTCGCAACCGAATTTCCGAGGATCGATCCACATAAGGACGCTAGACCGTTGAACAAAGTCAGGCGAATTCTGATCACCGGTGGTGCTGGTTTCTTGGGCTCGCACTTATGCGACCGCCTCGTGGAGGAAGGACACGATGTGATCTGCCTGGACAATTTCTTTACCAGCCAAAAAACAAACGTGTCGCATTTGTTGGGGCGACCGAACTTCGAACTGATCCGGCATGATGTGACTCAGCCGATCTGGCTGGAGGTGGATCGGATTTACAATCTTGCCTGTCCGGCGGCCCCTGGTCACTACCAGTTCAATCCGATTAAGACCATGAAGACGTCGGTGATGGGGGCAATTAATCTGCTCGGCATGGCGTTACGCTGCCGGGCTCGTATCCTGCAAGCATCGACCAGCGAAGTTTACGGTGATCCGGAAATCCACCCGCAACCGGAAAGCTATCGTGGCAGTGTTAATCCGATCGGGCCCCGAGCGTGTTATGACGAAGGAAAACGGGCCGCGGAAACACTGTTCATGGACTACCACCGCATGAACCAGGTAGATATTCGTCTGATACGCATTTTCAACACATACGGGCCGCGAATGCACCCATTTGACGGTCGCGTCGTGTCGAATTTCATTCGTCAAGCGCTGGCCGGACAAGACATCGTTATCTACGGTGACGGTCTGCAGACGCGTTCGTTCTGTCACTGCGACGACCTCGTCAACGGCATCATAAGCATGATGGAGGGGCCGGCCGATTTTATTGGGCCGGTGAACCTTGGTAACCCGACGGAGTTTACCATCCGAGAACTGGCCGAATTGACAATCGAATTGACGAGTTCGAAATCGAAGCTGATTCACGCGCCGTTGCCAGCGGACGACCCAACGCGGCGGCAGCCCGACATCACACTGGCAAAGACAACCCTTGGTTGGGAGCCCAAGATCGAACTGCGTGAAGGCTTGGGAAAGACGATCGAGTGGTTTCGTACGATCAACTTGGACGCATTCCGCCCGCCAACGCCGAACTATTAGCGAGGCTGTGCTTCAGACCGACGCGAGCGTGGTATGCAGCCACATATTTGACCCGGAGACGTCTTGCGGCGTTCACGCGCCCTCGTACGGCATCATAATCTCATCCGGCGCGAGTCCTTCGATCGAAGTGAAGCCGCCGTCGACGATGGTCTGGCCAAGTGATGTCGCCGCGCGGAAGTAGCGATCCGTCGGCCGATCGCCCGACAGTTGGCGACGCAAGTCCTGGCAGACAATGTCGGCGGCTGCCTGCACCACTTCGTCTTCTTGCCGAGCGGCATACAAGCTGGTGCAAAGCATGACAACCAACGATTGAATTCGACTAGACAGCTCTGACATCCGGCATTGCCGGTCGGCGAGTTTTAGCTGATGTTTGCGCATCGCGCCGCTGATTTCTAACGGACGACGCTGCAGTTCTTGGGCGGCAAATTCGGCGTGCTTGCTCAATTGCGCCGGCATTGGCGGCAAGGTAGGTGACGGTTTCGGCGACACGTATTGTCCCATCATCCAGCTCGCATACGGGCCAATCGCACCCTTCAACGCCCACATGTGCGCTGGGTTCATTGGATTCGGTTTCTTGATCCCCGCGGCCTGTAACGCCTTACCGATCGATTCGAAGTAGGTTGTCCCATGGTGTTTGACCAGTGACTTGAAGAACGCCATGCCGAGCATCTCGCCTTCGCCTTCGTAGATGCATGGTGCGAGGTATTCCAGCGCGTTGTCGCCGAACATGTGGCCGTGCAGGAATGACCGGCCGCCATGCGTCTTCATAAAGAGTTCGACGGCCGCTTCTTTTTGCGCTTCGCTTCCGAAGATCTTGGCGACAATGCATTCCATCTCGCCTCGATATCCGTCGTCGATCAGCGTCGAACACCAGGCGACCAACGCGTCACATGCAACGATCAAGCCGGCCAAGCGGGCCAACCGGCGCTGAACCAACTCGCGGTGAACGATTGCTTCGCCATAGGTCTTACGGAATCTACCCCATGGCAACATACTGGCCATCATCAACCGCATCGTCCCGGCAGCGTTGGCGCACAGCGAAACCCGTCCCAAATTCAAGCCATGATAGGCGATCGTTAGTCCGTTGCCGCGAACCGGCTGCAGCAGGTTGGACGCGGGGACCGGGAAGTCCTTGAAAACAATCCCCAGGTTGTACGTGTGCTTCAAAGCGTAAAGGCCGTATTGCTTCAGCTGAAATTGACTGTTCTCTGCCGCCGGTAATTCGCAAATCAAAACAGCGGGTTTGTCGTCGATCAAGCAGACAAGACCGATCGTACGCCCCGGTACAACGTTGGTGATAAACAGCTTTTCGCCGGTCACCAAATACTGATCACCCTGCAAGACGGCACGGGTGCGTAGCGCAGTCAGATCCGATCCCGCACACGACTCGGTCAGTGCAAAGCCCGACAGACGTTCGCCGCTGGCCAAACCGGGCAAGAACCGTTCTCTTTGTTCCTCGTTGCCGAAGGTGCGGACAGGATCGACCGCACCGATGCATCCATGAACCGAGGCCAGGCCAGCGATGGTGGGATCTTGCGTTGCCATCCGCGTCAAAAACGGTGCAAAACTTCGAAACGGAGTTCCGCTACCACCGTACTGGCGATCAACCAGTAAACCCCAGTAGCCGACACTGCCCAATTCGCCGAGCACGTTGTCCCCAATCTTCCCCTCGTCGTTCAACACGGTCCCGGCCAAGCGATGCCGCTGTACGACGTCGATGGAATCATCCATCACCTTTTGGATATCCGCGGGCGTCTCCATCGGTTTGGATTCGAACAAGTCGACTGGGATTCCCCGGTCCCAGACGGCCCGATGCGCGGGGCTGCTGACGGTCTGATACTGTGGCTTGAAGAGTTCCTCGACCTGGTCGTCCGCTTTGTCGATAGCACCAGTTCGGCGCGCCTCCTCGTCGCTCTTGCCACCCAACTTGAGCGCTGTCTCGGCAAAAGACGCTTCGTGATCGGAGTCATTTTCAGACACTTGTTTGGGATCCGGATCAGGGGCGATGGACATGGCCTTGGTTCCTTTCCAGCAATTCGAGATGAAGTCGGCGCGCGCGCCATCCGTAGGATCTTATCGTTGAAATCAACCCGCCGACCGCATCGACATTTGCTGTTGACCTACAAGGACACGGCAAACGGCGAAGACAATACGAATTATAGCGGTTTTGGCAACTCTGGCCGCAGGACCAAAGTGCCGATGACGAGCACCCAAACGACTTTGCCGCCGGGTAGTCCCTTCGGGGGTGGCGTGGAAAGGAGGGGCAGGCCAATCAGGCTGCCGCGCCCTGGCTACGCGTGCCGCAAACCGTCTGCTGGCGCTATTGCTTCGTCCAGTCGCGTCGTTGCCGCGAGCTGGGGATGCCCATCTTCTGACGGTACTTTGTGATGGTCCGCCTTGCGACCTGGAGGCCATGCTTGGCCAGTTCTTCCACCAACTGATCGTCGCTGTAGGGCTTCTTCTTGTTTTCGGCGTCAATGACTTCCTGCAACTTCAGACGAATCGTGTCCCAGGCAACTTCTTCACCCTCGGCCGTTTGCGTGCCACCGACGAAGAATCGACGCAGCGCCAGTATTCCGCGTGGCGTCTGAAGCCATTTATCATCAACCGCTCGACTAACGGTCGTCACGTGGACGCCAACCTGATCGGCGATCTGTTGCATCTTGAGCGGTTCGATTGCCTCCGGACCCTCTTCCAGGAATCGCACCTGGTAATCGACCACGGCTTGAGCAACACGCGTCAGCGTATTGCGGCGCTGTTGGATGGACTCAATCAGCCATTGGGCCGCATTGACTTTACGTTTGATGTATTCCTTTTCCTCGGCCGTTGCTTCGCCACTTTGCAATCGACGACGATAGTAGTCGCTGATGAACAGGTTGGGTGTCCGATCGTCATCGACGATCACTTTGTATTTGCCGTCTTCAGTGCGTTCGACTCGCACGTCTGGCGTGGCGGTGGCGACGAAGGTGTCGGCGAACGATGATCCGGGCTTTGGGTTCAGTTTCTTGAGCTGGTCCCAAACCTTGTGGATCATCTCGATCGAATAGCCCGTTGCCTTCTGAATTGCTGGAAGCCGATTGTCACGGAGATCTTCGAGGTGCCCCATGATCAGCGTCCGTAGCTCGACGTAATACGGCAGCTCCGGCGTCAGTTGCAACAGCAGGCATTCGCGAAGATCGCGCGCCGCCACGCCCCGTGGGTCGAACTGCTGGACAATTTCGAGGGCCTTTTCCGCGAATTCCAAATGCCCAACCTTCGCGTCGGGAGGCAACAAGTCCTGGACACTTGATCGCAGATATCCGCCATCCTTCGCGTCCAAGCTTGAAATGATTCGCGTACACATCAGTTCGAGTTCGGCTTCTAGATCGAGTTCGCCAAGCTGATGGAGCAGATAGTCGTTGAGTGTTTCGTGGCGGGACTCGACATTAGCCATCGCGTCATGTTTGCGACTGGCATCTTCGTCCATCCGGTTCGACGAGACTCGCGGGCGTTCGTCAAAATAATCGGGCACCTCGCGATCGAGATCCAGCAAGCGTTCAAAGTCGTCTACGTTGTCGGACTTCTCGTCAACTACCAGTTCGCGTTCAGTTTCGGCCGGCGCGTTGGGGTTTTCGTTTTCCTCGTCCGTTTCTTCTTCGGCGGCGGGAGTCTCTTCCTGAGTTTCAAGAACCGGATTTTCGATCAGTTCCTGCTCGATCCGTTCCTGGAGCGCCAAAAGCGGCAGCTGCAGAATCTCCATCGACTGGATCATCCGCGGTGCCATCTTCTGGGTTTGGACCTGTCTGGCTTCGAGACCAAAGGAAAGTCGCATGACGGTTCGGACGATTCCGCGAGAGAAGGTGAATTGAAACGGTGGTCAGTGTGTTCGTCAGGTCGATTCGTAGGTTTGAGTTGTAGCCCGAACGGGAGTCAAGGCGGAGTACCACTGCGGTCGACTGAAAATCCCGTGTTACCTTGGGCTACCAGGGCAACGGAAACTTACCTTGTTTTTATGCCCGTACTTCCTCAAATCACTGCGTTGGCGGTGGTTCCATACCGCCCAGTTGTGAAATCATGTCGTTAAGACCGGGCAAATCCATGCCACCGGTGAGTGATTGCATCATCTCCATGTGCAGCTCCTTGGATTTGGCAGATGCCTGGTTGATCGCCGCTGGGAGCATATCTTCGATCATCTCGCGATCGGTCAGTGTCGGCTCAATGCGAATCTTAAGCACCTCGCCCAGTCCGTTCGCCTCGACTTCGACCATTCCCCCGCCAGCCGTTCCAGACACTCGCCGCGATTTTAGCTGGGCGTTAATCTCTTCCATTTTACCGCCAATTTGCTGAGCTTGACGGAACATGGAAGCCATGTTTCCGATTCCCTTGAACATCTCCAGTCCTTTCCAGCTCTTGATCGCGGATCGATCACGCTATCGCCTGTCCGGTTTGGTGGGTCGTGGACGATCAACACGGTCGATCTCGGCGTCAAATAGTTCGATTGCCGCATGAACCATGGAGTTCTTCTCAATGTCACGGCGCAGTTGCCGCATCGAAGCGACGGGCTTGGACTTTTCTTGGACAGACTCTTCGGCAGGAACCACTTCGTATCGAACGTGTACCGGACTACCAGTAACGAGCGCCAAAGCCCGTTCGACGGTTGTCCTTCTCTCAGGGCGTTCGAGGCTCTCTTTTTGAAGAGTATATCCCGCTTTGAAGCTAACGACCAGATGGTTTGGCGCAGAAATTGCTACGTGATCGTAGAACGACCCGTAGTCAGCCGTCATATCTTCAATTTGCGAAAGTGCTTGCTTCCATACGGATTCGGCTGAAGAAGCGTCGAGTTTGCTGATGTTCCGTGACTTTAGCTGGTCATTTGGGGTCGGTTCGACGGGCTTTTCAGTTTTTTTTTGAGCGGGATTGTTGATCTTTTGCAGCTGGACGGCGGTCGCCACTGCCGGTCGTTTGGCTGGTTGACTGGTGGGCGCGCTCGGAGGGTTGCGACCAGACTGCAGCTGCTGGATCACGACCGCCAAGTCATCCAGTTCGTCGAGACAAGCGACCTGGATGAGGGCAACTTCGAGCAGGGTTCGCACGTGAGTGCTCTGCCGCATTCGAGTTACCGCCTGATCGATGATCTGCACGACCGCCAAGATTGTCTGCAATCCCATCTGCCCGCCCGCATCGCGCAGACCAGGATAGTCTGCCGGCGCGCTGTGGAGCATCAGGTCGGCATCGCAGCCGACCTGGGCAGCCATCATGTCCCGAAAATATCCTAGCAGTTGTTCGGCAAACTGCCCGACATCGATTCCCTGCCCAACCGCGGACTCGACGTCTGCCAGCGCGGACGCGGCGTCCCGCGCGATCAGATGTTGCACGATTTCGGCGAGCCGACCTGCCGGCGCTGTCCCCAGCATGGCGTGCACATCGGCGGTCGTCAGATGCCCATCGCAAAACGAAAGCAACTGTTCGAGCAGAGACTGGCTGTCCCGCATCGAGCCAGCCGCGCGTCTGGCCAACAGTTGTAAAACTTCCTCGTCTGCCGTTATGCCTTCAGTTTCCAGGATGAACCGTAGCCGCTTGACGATTGCGTCTGCTTCGACGGGTGGAAAATCGAATCGCTGGCAGCGCGATAACACCGTGATCGGGATCTTCTCCGGATCCGTCGTACAGAAGATGAACTTCACATGTTCGGGTGGTTCTTCCAGCGTTTTCAGCAACGCGTTGAAGGCCGGTGTCGTGAGCATGTGGACTTCATCGATGATGTATACTTTGAACCGCGAACGGCTCGGGCGGATATTGACGTTGGATCGCAGTTGACGGATTTCGTCAATGCCGCGGTTGCTGGCACCGTCGATTTCCAATACGTCGACATCTTCGCCACGAGCGATTGTCTCGCAGGCATCGCATTGGTTGCAGGGCGTGGTGGTCGGCCCGCTCGCACAATTCAGGGCCTTAGCCAGGATTCGGGCCGTAGATGTCTTGCCGACGCCCCTAGCGCCCGTAAACAAATACGCGTGGCCGACGCGGTTGGTCGTGATTGCATTGCTCAGGGCCTGGGCAACCTGGCCCTGGCCCACTAAGTCAGCAAAGGACTGCGGCCGATATCGTCGAGCGACGACGACGTATTCACCCGTCGACGACGACGGGGTGACAGAATCGGTCATGATGATCAATCACCAAGGCAACAAGGGGGGCGATCTGAGTGAATCAGGACGAACTCGCTCTATCGACAAGTGGCTCTCGCACAAGAGTACCCCGCTTAGGGCTGCTCCGGTTAAGGCCTGACCCGGTTCACGGCTCCCCTTCGCGAGAGCCACTTGTCGACAGAATCGCGTTCGATCCCCCTCAACATTGTACGCCCTCAGGCAAACGACGTCAAAGGGGGCTGCGGCGGGAAGCTGTCACGACGAATCGCCACTGGCCCATGTCGGCTCAACCTGTCGGGCTCCAGGGGGTGAGACCAACAGCTTTTCTGCCACTTCTCGCGATATTGTCGTTGCCTTTTTGTCGATTGTGACGGTCACGATCCCCGCCGAATCGCAATTCTCTTCCACCCTGCCTTCGGTCCCCAACGGGAGCCCATGATCGCTCAAATAGCGTAGAAACTCGGGTGACTGATCCAACACGCGGACTAACCTGAACGAATGGCCTATCTGCCAATCCGCCAGGCTGTGAGCCTGAGACACCGACAGTGTACCATCCGCCTTTGGGATCGGATCTCCGTGTGGATCGGCAGCCGGGAATTCGAGGAAGGCATCGATGCGATCGATGAGGCGATCACTGACTGCGTGCTCCATGTTCTCCGCCTCTTCGTGTACCTCGTCCCAAGACAATTCGAGCGTCTTAGCGAGAAACAGCTCGATCAAACGGTGCCGACGAAGGACACGAAGCGCCAATGCACGGCCCGCACTTGTCAAGCATACACCCTCGTACCGCGTGTATTTCGCCAGCCCGCTTTCACTGAGTGTCTTGAGCATACTAGTCACCGTTCCCGGTGAAACGCCCAGCGACGCGGCAATCTGTCCGGTGGCCGCTGGTTGGTCGTTCTGGCCGGCGCCGATTTGGTAGATCGACTTGACGTAGTTTTCGATGGTTAGACTGGACACTTGGACCTTCCTGGAAGCACGGTGTCGCTATTGTAAGGGCCGCACGGTTTGATGACAAACCAACTCGGATATGGTGTGCGACCATTTTCCTCGCCGTTGCCACGATGCCTGCGATCGGCAATGATGGATGCGTGAAACTCAACGAACTTGCACGGCACCGATGCCAACAACTGATCGACCAGGCGACTCGCTATCGCGTGGCCGCGATTTGTGACGAATCGGGCACGCAACTCGTCGATTGTGGTGTCCACACGACGGGCAGCCTGGCCGCTGGCGTTGCCCTGGCGGAGGTATGCCTGGCTGGCCTGGGAACGGTTCAGATCGTTCCGGGCAATCGACATATCTGGGAAGGACCCGCCGTCACCGTTCAAACTGACCAACCAACGGCTGCCTGCATGGCTTCCCAATATGCTGGATGGCAGATCGCCGGCATGGACTTTTTTGCTATGGGTTCGGGGCCCATGCGTGCCCGTCGTGGGCACGAGAAGCTGTTCCAGGACATTGGGCATCGCGAATCGAGTGAGATTGCCGTGGGAGTTCTCGAATCGGCCCACCTGCCCGCCGCCGACGTCTGCCAACATATTGCGCACGACTGCGAGATTGACGCCGAAGACCTGACGCTGTTGGTGGCCCCTACGTCCAGCTTGGCAGGCACGGTTCAGGTCGTGGCGAGAACTATCGAGACGGCCTTGCATAAAATGCACGAACTTGGCTTTGACCTTGCCCGCGTTGTTTCCGGGTTTGGCGTGGCTCCGCTGCCCCCCGTTGCCGCCAGAGACGTCCAAGGGATCGCCCGTACAAACGATGCGGTTCTCTACGGTGGTGAAGTGACGCTTTGGATCACTGGCGATGAAGAGAGCATTCGCACGCTTGGGCCGCGGATTCCGAGTTCTGCGTCACCTGATCATGGCCAGCCATTCGCCGAGATTTTTGAACGCTGCGAAGGGGATTTTTACAAAATTGATCCACTGCTGTTCAGTCCCGCTACTGTTCAGCTGGTCAGTGTGGATAGCGGCCGCAGCTTCCGATTTGGCGAGCTGCTACCGG
This sequence comes from Pirellulaceae bacterium, assembly GCA_030744725.1. Taxonomy (GTDB): domain Bacteria; phylum Planctomycetota; class Planctomycetia; order Pirellulales; family Pirellulaceae; genus ARS98. The sequence continues at coordinate 6,730 of JASLPZ010000111.1, read as the reverse complement.
ATGTCATTCGACAGTCGTTCGAAAGTTAGTCTCCTGATGGTCGGAAACTTTTCGTATTCGAGTCAAGTTCTCAGCGACCGACACCGACCGCAGGTTGGTCGGGGAGCGTACGAAATGAAGGCACGTTCCCTATTTGGCCGCGGCACTGCCGCGTTAGGTGAGAAAGGTCGAAATGCATCTGGCCGTCTTGGCGTCTGGCAATAGCTGGTATTTGAATGATCTGCGTCGCGCGGCCGCCCATCGTCACCGGATCGATCAGGTGGCATTCGATCTGCTTCGGTCGCACCTGCACGGCAGTGCCGCACAGGTTCACAGTCAAAATCGCGATCTCGCAGAATACTCCGCCGTTCTCGTTCGAACCATGCCGCCAGGTTCATTGGAACGAGTCGTGTTTCGCATGGACGCGTTGGCCCAGTTGGAAGCGACCGGCACGCCTGTCATCAACTCCCCCCGCGCAATCGAATCCGCCGTCGACAAGTACCTTGCACTGGCCAAACTGCAGGCGGTCGGGCTGCCGATTCCACCGACGGTCGTCTGTCAATCCAAGGACGATGCGATGGACGCGTTTTCTGCGTTGGGGGGCGACGTGGTGGTTAAACCGTTGTTCGGCGGAGAAGGCCGAGGAATCTGTCGCATCGCAGATCCCGATGTGGCGTTTCGGACGTTCAAGGCGCTGCTGCAAATCGACGCCGTGCTTTACCTCCAGCAATTCATCGATCATGAAGGCTGCGACCTGCGCCTGTTCGTGGTGGGTGATGAAGTGTTGGGGATTCGTCGCCGAAATCCGTCTGATTGGCGCACGAACGTGAGTCGCGGTGCCATCGCCGAACCGCTTGATATCACAATCGATCTGATGGAAATTGCCCAACGCGCGGCGCGCGCGGTGGGTGCAGAGATCGCCGGCGTCGATCTGCTCGACGGAAGAGACGGCCGTCGCTGGGTGCTGGAAGTCAATGCGGTGCCGGGCTGGAAGGCACTGGCGGAAACGCTGGAGATGGACGTGGCAGCCCGCGTTTTGACATTCATCGAAACTCGAGTCGAGATACAGGAGTGACCCGAGTGCCAGTGGAAACTGACAACGTCGTCAACGTCGGTATGCGGCTCTCCGATACGGCGTGTCGCAATCCGTCTGGCGTCGCGGTGGTTGAACCGTTGGGGCATGACCGTCATGGCAAGCGGCAGTATCGCCAAGTCACCTTCGGCGAATTGGAAGAAGACACCAATCGGATCGCTGCCGGACTTCAAGCCATGGGTGTTCAAAAAGGCACACGCCTGGTGCTGCTGGTGCGCCCCGGCATCGACTTCATCGCCTTGGTGTTTGCCCTGTTTAAATCAGGCGCGGTGACAATCCTGATCGATCCGGGCATGGGGCGCAATAACCTGATAAAGTGTTTGCACGACGCACAGCCTGATGGATTCGTCGCGATTTCGTTCGCGCAGGCCATTCGCTGCTTACTGCCGCACCGCTTTCGGCAAGCGCGACTGAATGTGACCGTGGGACGTCGGTGGTTTTGGACGGGGCCAACCTTGTCCGGTTTGCGAATGCAGAACCATGCCGCATTCTCCGGTGCGACCACGGCGGCGGATGACTCGGCGGCCGTCATTTTCACGACAGGCAGCACTGGACCACCTAAGGGCGTCCTTTACCGGCATGGAAACTTCGACCGGCAAGTCGATGAAATTCGCGACGCCTACGACATTCAGCCTGGTGAAATCGACTTGCCTGGATTCCCACTGTTTGCACTGTTCAATGCGGCGATGGGGGTTACCACGGTGATCCCTGATATGGATTTTACCCGGCCTGCCGACGCGGACCCGCGGAACATTGTCGAGGCGGTGCACGACTGGCAAGTGACTCAAGCGTTCGGGTCGCCGGCGCTGCTCAATACCCTTGGACGATACTGCGAAAGGCACGAAGTGAAATTACCTACGCTGCGTCGAGTCCTGTCGGCCGGCGCGCCAGTGCCTCCCCATGTGTTGCGGCGGATTCGGACCGCGATGGCTGATGACGGCGAAATCCACACGCCCTACGGCGCGACCGAAGCGTTGCCAGTGGCCTCCATTTCCGCATCGGAAGTCTTGGCTGAAACGGCGCAGCGAAGCGAAGAAGGTGCCGGGACTTGTGTCGGTCACCGTTTCCCGGGGATTCAATGGAAGGTGATCCGCATCCGTGATGATGCCATCCCAGAAATTGACGAGATCGAGGAGATGCCGAAAGGCCAGATCGGTGAACTGATCGTCACCGGACGCGTGGTGACCAGCCAATACGTCACACGGCTCGACGCCAATCCGCTCCACAAGGTGCACGACCGCAACGACCTCGGCAGCAACGACCTGGCCAGCAACGACCTGGCCAGCAATAGATTGGGCAGCAACCGAATTTGGCACCGAATGGGTGATGTCGGGTATCTCGACGAACAAGATCGGTTCTGGTTTTGCGGACGCAAGGCGCACCGGGTTGAGACGGAGCGCGGCACGCTTTACACGATTCCTTGTGAAGCGATTGTCAATTGTCATCCTCACGTCTATCGGTCCGCGGTTGTCGGAGTTGGTCACGCGCCTCGACAGACAGCAGTGGTCGTGGTTGAAACTTGGCCTGAACACCGCCCCCGTTCCGAGGCGGATCGATTGGAACTGATCCGAACGATTCGGCAGCGGCTCACCGCGAGCGAATTGACTCGGACGATTGAACACGTCCTGTTACATGAGTCGCTGCCCGTCGACATTCGCCACAATGCGAAGATCTTCCGCGAACAACTTGCTGTTTGGGCGACCGATCACCTGCAGGAAGCACGATGAGCCAGTTGCCAACTTCACAGAGCCCCCCGTTTTTGCCGCTGCTGGTTACCGGCATAGCGGGTGTGGCGGGCTACAACGCCTTTCACTATTTCCGGGCTCGTTTTCCAGGCCAGGTTTTCGGCGTGCGTCGAGCGGACAATTGGCCGCTTTCGGGCGACGGCATCGTCGCCTGTGACGCCATGGACGAAGCAGCGTGGGCCAGGTTGTTTGACGAGCACCAGTTCAAGGCGGTTGTAAACTGCGAAGGGTCCTGCAAACTAAAGTCGTGCGAACTTGATCCAGAGATGGCTTGGCGCGTCAACGTTGGAGGCTTGCAGAATCTACTACGCATGATTGGCCAGACAAAAGTGCGGCTGGTGCACTTTTCAATCGATCTGGTTTTTTCGGGAACCGCAGGGGGCAGACATGTTGAAGACGATCCGACCGATCCCGTCACCGTCTATGGGCGCACGATGGTCGAGGCGGAAGCGTACCTGCAAGAGCACGCGCCAGACGCTGCAATCCTGAGAATCTCATTGCCGATGGGGGTCAGCTTCAACGGACACGCTGGAGCGATCGATTGGATTCAGTCGCGGTTTGCGAAGTCGAAGCCCGCAACACTTTATTACGACGAGATACGCACACCAGTGTACACGGACTGCTTGAACGAACTGCTGGCTGCATTACTGTCCAACGACATGTCCGGGCTCTATCACGCAGGCGGCCCTCGACCGCTGAGCCTTTTTCAGATTGCGCAAATCGTTAATCGGCTGGGCGGTTATGACCCTGACTTGTTAATTGGCTGCATGCGACACGAAGCCGGCCCCATCCCACCACGCGCCGGCGACGTCACACTGGATTCGTCAAAACTGGTTCGTGCGTTGGGCTACCAACCGTTTGACGCATGGCCGTTGCGAGACGATCACACTCCGGACCATCCCCGCTGGCACAATGATCGGTTGACGGACGAACGCGGTTCACCGCAACTTTTGGTAGAGACCCTCTATCGAAATCGGCAAAAAACGGCCCTTCACCGTTGCGAAGGCACCGGTTCACGGAATTTCCGGCACGAATCGGTTGCACCCGTCGTTGCAACGGATAAATTAAATACGAGAAACCGGCCCGGGTAGTAGCTGGCGGGTAGGTACGAAACTGGTTCTTCAGTACAACGTCGGTTTTCAGCACGTGGCGGGCTAGCGCAAATTAGTGTGGAATCAGAACCTCTGACCGTAGTAGAATAGTAGGAGTCCTGGCATCTTGTCTCTTCTTGTCCGTGATCGTTTCCGATCGACAATCGTAACGGTGTGATTGGGGCCTGCAATGGCAAAACTGCGTGCGACGAAAGGTTTCCAACCCGGTCGAGTCTGTTCGTTGGAGCTAGGCACCACCATATTGGGACGCAACCCACAACGGTGTGATGTCGTGCTGGAACACTTCGCCGTCAGCCGCGAACATGCGCGGATCGAGACGTGCGATGACGCGACGTATATCGAGGATCTGGGGAGTCGCAACGGCGTCTGGATCAACGGGTATCAGATCGAGACAGGTCCCAATGGCCGTCACCAATTGAAGGGCTTTGACCGGATCGCGATTGCCGCCTTTGAATTTATTTTTGAGGATGATGCTTCGTCCAACGATGGCAGTAGCAATGTGCTGCTGTTTGCCGACGAAACCACCCGTCCGGATATCCATTCGACTGTGGACGTGGGATGCGATAGTGCCTATGAAGGCCTGTTGGTTGATGAAGAATCGGGTAGCCGGTCCGGCAAGTTGCGAACTGTATTGGCCATTATCGACCAATTGTCCAACACACTGGACATTGACGTTGCCCTGCCTAGAATCATCGATGCACTGTTTCGCGCACTTCCACATGCCCAAAACGGCTTCGTTTTGATCCGCGACAGGAAACGCGACACGTTTCACGCGGTCGCCGAGCGTCGGATGGACGACTCTGTCGACGCGATTCGAATCAGCAAAACGGTCGTTAACTATCTCGTCGACTCCAAGCAGGCTGTATTGAGCACGGACGTGGCCAACGACGAGCGCTTTGGTCGCAGCGCCAGTGTTCGTGCGCTACACTTGCGATCGATGATCAGCGCGCCTTTATTGGATGGATTTGGCGAAGTTCGCGGGATTATCCAGTTGGAAGTTGTCGATGGTTCCAAGCAGTTCGCTCAGGGTGATCTCGAGTTCTTAGCGGGAGTTGCCCGGCACATTGGGATCGTGATCGAGAATGCACAATTGCACGATGCCGCGATCACGGCGCAACGCTTCGAATATGACCAGCGATTCCGTCGGTTGATCGAAGGATCGGTGCAAGGCATTTTGATTCACCGACAGTTTCGTCCTCTCTTTGTCAACGATGCCTGGGCCACTCTTCACGGCTACACGACACGGGACATCATGGCGATGTCCAGCGTGGCCCCGTTGATCGCTGATGAAGACATTTCGTGCGTTGAACAATGCGCTGAAAGACTGCTCGAGGACGAGACACAAACCAAGCGATTCGAGACACGCGGAATTCGCAAGGATGGCTCGACGATCTGCCTGGAAAACTTTAGTACCACCATCGACTGGGACGACGAACCGGCGATTCAAACCACGACCATTGACTTGACCCAGCGCAAGAATGCTGAAGCGATCCTGCAGCAATCGCACGATGAAATGGAACGCCGAGTCCAAGAACGATCATCCGAATTGGCACAGTCCGAGACGCTTTATCGGTCCCTGGTAGACCATCTCCCCATTTCTGTTTGTCGCAAGGATCTTCAAGGGCGATACACTTTTGTCAATCGGGCATTCTGTCAGCTGCTTGAAGCGACGGAAGACCAACTTGCCGGGAAATGCGACGCGGATCTGCTACCGCACGACTTGGCGGAAAGACTGGAACAAGCGGATAAGCAAGTCATTGAAACGGGAGAGCTGCGCGAGTCCATTGAAACGCTCCAGCGTCCTGATGGCAGAGTTTACTACTTGCAGGCTATCCAATCGCCGATTCAGGACGAGAATGGGTGCACCGTCGGCACGCAGGTGTTCTTCGGAGATGTTTCGTCGTTGAAACAGACTGAAGAAGACCGAAATCGTTATGCCGCCGAACTTGAACGAAGTAATCGCGATCTCGAGCACTTCGCGTACAGTGTCTCGCATGACTTACAGTCACCACTACGAACGATCACCAGCTACTGTGATTTGCTGCAACGCCGGTACAGTGAGGACTTGAACGACGAGGCCGTCGAGTTTTTGACAAGTACCGTCGAAGCAACGCGCCGGATGCGAAAATTGCTGAATGATTTACTCGCCTTCTCGCAAGTCACCACAGATGCCCAACAATTCGCGCCGATCGATTCGGCGGTGCCACTTCGAGGAGCAATCGAGAACGTTCGCACAGCGATCGAATCTGCCGGCGCTCAGGTCGACGTCGGCGAGATGCCCATGGTGCTGGCCGATTCGACGCAGTTGATGCAGGTGTTTCAAAACCTGATCGATAATGCAATTCATTATCGCAGTGAGGAATCACCCCAGATTCGGATTGAAGCCACTGAACTACCCGATTCCTGGCAATTCACGGTGCACGACAATGGCGTCGGTTTTGATCCGAAGTTCAAAGAGCGCATTTTCCAGATGTTCCAGCGACTCTATGCCGAACACGAATTGCCAGGCTCGGGAATTGGCCTGGCTATTTGCAAGCGTATTCTTGAACGCCATGGTGGGCAGATCTGGGCCGAATCCCGGCCTGGACAAGGCAGCTGTTTTTTCTTCACGATCGCCAAGGCGTACGTCGAACAGCCGACGGTCCAGATGCCTTCTTCCGCGTGAACGCCCAGGTGGCGATCACCTGATTTCCCAATCTTCGCTCGGCAGCCGGTGGACTAGCCCCAATACCGTTCAATGAAGCCTAAATCGCAGCCTCCTGTTAGTTTACGTGGTGTGAAACGCGTAACGCTAGCAAGGA
>JASLPZ010000110.1:0-19144 GCA_030744725.1 Pirellulaceae bacterium | reverse complement strand
GGTACGGACTTTGCTCATCGTGTCAATCATGTGGACGGGCACGCGAATAGTGCGGCTCTGGTCGGCAATCGCTCGGGTGATAGCCTGACGAATCCACCAGGTCGCATAGGTCGAGAACTTGTAGCCACGTTCATGCTCGAATTTGTCGACGGCACGCATCAGGCCCGTGTTTCCCTCTTGGATCAAGTCTAGAAAGCTGAGTCCACGGTTGCGGTATTTCTTGGCGATAGACACAACCAATCGCAAGTTACCAGCCGACAAGTCGCGTTTGGCTCGATCATACAGCTCGCGATAGGTATGTGTCTTCATGACGCGCCGGTCCAGCGTGGCTGGGCTCTCAAACGTGATGCGCATCAAGTAATGTAATTCGGCTCGTAATTCGTTGACCGTCCGTCCGGCGTAGTATCCCGATTCGTGTGCTTCGGCGATCTGGGCTTTCAAAGTTTGCATACGGAGCGAGATGTCGCACAGTTTGTCGAAGAGTGGCTGCAGGCGATTTGTTCGAAGATTCAGCTCTTCAACCAGTCGGACCGCCCGATTTCGTCGGATCACTAGTCTATGCCAGGCATCGTGGCGTTCTTTGCGACGGCGGCGGGAGCTGATCGCGATATGAAAATCCTCGTGGTTCTGTCGCAAGAGATGATTGAGGGTCTTCAGGTTTGGCCCCAGCCGTTGCATGATCTTCTTCTTTTCGGTCGTGTTGGTCACGGAAACTTCAATCGTGCGATCCAATCTGAGCGTGCCGGCGGCAACTTGCTGCAACGCTTCGACTGCCCCTCGGAGCACGAAATCTGTTGCCAGCATACTATGTCGAAAGTAGAAACGTGTGTGTTCGATTCGCTTGGCTGCGTCAACCTCTTCAGCGCGCGAGAGCAACGGAATCTGCCCCATCTGCATCAAGTACATGCGGACAGGATCGTCGGTATTGTTCTTCAACGAACCCTGTCGTTCGCTCGTTCCAGTGGTTTCTTCGTCGTGATCGATAGTTCGGTTGGCGGAGTCTTCGTCGTCGGCATGGAAGAAGTCGTTGCTGCGGCCGTTTCCGTTCATTCGGGCCGCTGCCACGGTCTTCGACTTGGCTGGGGTGGTTTTTTGGGTAGTTTTGGCCAAAGCGCGACTCCTTCTTTGGTGCGAGTTCAAAACTCGGTGTGGGACCGTTGTTGGTCCGGAAGAAATGCACTCGTGGTGCCAGCTCGCACAAAAAGACCGTGATTGTGCCGCTAAGATGCGTGATGCAAACAGGTTATGATGATTCTCTCCTGTGCCAGTAATCCGCAGCACTCGTTGCATTCCCGCCACAGGGGGTCAACATGTTGCGGAACGGCAACAAGAAAGGTGCGCGCCAAAGCCTGGGGTGAATCTGATTTCGCGCGCAGTGCGCTCGGCCGTGCCGGTGCTACACACCGCTTGTCTAATCGGAGCTGGTCGGCAAGAAAGATCGACCCGAAAGTCTGGGGCCGGTTACTGCCGCTGATGAAGAACGTCGAGCTCGCATTGAATGTGGCTTCGTGCGATAATCCGTCCGTGATTGCCACGACGGCGGACGACGAAACAAGACTACACCGTTTCACATGATTCTCTTTTTCGAGGAAGCAATCCATGACGAAGACAACAACCTTTCTTGTCGCCATCGCAGCAATCGGCTTGATGACGACATTCGCCAGGTCTCAGCCACCGGCTGGTCGTGGTGAGCCCGATGACGGTCCCGATGGTCAATCGCAACGCGGACGTGGTGGTCCGGGTGGGCCGGATGCCAACTCGGATCGTCCAGGCCGTCCAGGTCCCGATGGTGGTCGCGGTCGCGGTGAAGCTCGCGAACCAGGGAAAGGTCGCGGTGAACGTCGCAGCCAGCGGCCGGATGCCAACTCGGATCGTCCAGGCCGCCCTGGTACTGGGCGAGCTCGTCCAGAGGGCGAACGTCCTGGCGGCAAAGGTCGTGGTGAAGGTCGCGGAACCGCTGGAGGTCGTGAACGTTCGAAAGGTGACCAACCCAGCAACAGAAGTCGTGGTAGCGATGGCCCCGGTCGCGAGCGGACCGGGAGTGATCCCGATGGCGCTGGCCGACGAGAAGGTGGAGATCGTGGCGGCCCTGGCGGTCGTGGTCCTGGTTTCAGTGGCCCGGGCGGTGGAAGGCCGGGCGGACGACCTGGTCTGGGTGGCCCAGGTTTCGGTGGCCCGGGCGGCGGAAGGCCGGGCGGACGACCTGGTCCAGGTGGCCCAGGCTTTGGTGGCCCACCCAGCCCGAAACAGCTGGTTGAAACCGCTATGCGGTTTGACGCCGACAAAGACGGCAAGCTTGACAAGGTGGAACTGACAAAGTTCGCCGAGGCGATGGGTCGCAGGGCGCGCCAGCGGGGCGGTCCAGGTCGACCGGGTGGACCTCGTGCGGGAGGACCCGGCGGGCGTGGCGGTCCAGGTGGACCTGGCAGAGACCGAGGTGGACCTGGTGGAGACCGAGCTGGTCGTCCACAAGGCCCACCCCGTCCAAGCAAGTAGCATCTGTAATAACATCTTAAAGACGCAATCGAACCATCAGGCTGGCGTGGCGGAGTGCTTCGCCACGCCTGTTACAATTGGAAATGTCTCCTAGCGAGGCTGAGCCTCAGGCGGACGCGAGCTATCGTTTGGTCGCGGCGGCCCGCGCTCCGACCGATTTGCGGCCGGTGCCCGTCGCTGAGAACTTGGCTCATTCGACCCATCTCGTCTTGTCAGTCGTCTCTCAAAATCGAAAGGCTGAACCCAGCGCGAAGGTAAGTCAATATGCAAATCCAGTGGTTTCCCGGGCATATGCACAAGGCCCAACTGCAGATCAGGGAAGCACTGCCAAAGGTCGATCTGTTCCTTGAACTACTTGATGCGCGAATCCCGTTCAGCAGCCAAAATCCAATGCTGGCGACTTTGCGCGGCAAGAAGCCGTGCCTGAAACTGCTCAGCAAGAGCGATCTGGCCGACCCAGTGCGGACCTCCCAGTGGCAAACACATCTGGAGCAGCAGAGCAGCGTCAAGGCGCGGGCCGTCACGACCTTACAGCCGGGGAAGATCGCACGACTTACCGATCTGTGCCACAAAATGTTGCCGCATCGTCACGGCCTGGGAAGGCCCATTCGGACGATGATCGTGGGCATTCCCAACGTCGGCAAGTCGACTCTCATCAACATTCTCGCTGGCCGAAAGATCGCCAAGACAGGCAACGAACCGGCCATCACCAAGAGCCAGCAACAGATCGGCATCGGCAAGGGCATCGTGCTGCTCGATACGCCGGGTGTCCTTTGGCCAAATGTGGAAAACGAAAACAGTGGCTACCGACTCGCCGCGACTGGTGCCATCAAAGATACCGCGATGGAGTATGCCGATGTCGCTTACTTTGTGGCCGGTTATCTCTTGAAAGAATATCACGAGGCGCTCGTCACGCGCTACGCGTTGGACGCGATGCCCGTCGACCAAATCGCTCTGTTGGATGCCATTGGAAAGAAACGAGGATGTTTGGCGAAAGGCGGCATCGTTGATTATGACCGCACGTCGCGCATCTTCATCAATGACCTGCGGGCAGGTGCCTTGGGTCCGATCACTTTCGAAACTCCGGAATTGGTCGCGCAGGAAACTGCCGCGCAGCAGGCAACCAAGGCCAAGAAAGTCGAGCGACAACAGGCTCGGAAAAAGGCCCGTCGAAGCGACAATAAGGCAAGGAGAAAGGGCAGGAAGTAGGCAACTGGCTCAACTATACCAACTCCCTATTGCCGACTCTCTAGTTCATCCAAGGGCCCGAAGGCGAACAGGTCGCTGGGCGTGCGTGCTTGTTGCATGATGAATTTCAGCTTGGCGACCACGTCAGGATGTTGGGCCGCGACGTTGCGTTGTTCGCCAATGTCGTTGGCCAGATCATAGAGTTCCGTTTGGAGTGGGTCTTGGTTGCTCTTCTTTAGCATGTTCTGGCGAATCGCTTTCCAGTTACCTTGCCGAACTGCTTGTTGGCCGCCATAAGCGGCGAACTCCCAATACAGGTATTCGTGCTTTTCTTGGCGGTCCAATTCACCCAACAGTGTCGGGGCGAAGCTGATCCCGTCGATCTTCTCGGGAGGCGTCGTGCCTGTTATTTCGGCGATGGTTGGCATCACGTCCCAAAAGGCGGACGGTAGATCGGTCACCGATTCCGCCTTGATCTTGCCGGGCCAACGCGCGACCATCGGCACGCGAATACCTCCTTCATACAGGCTGCCTTTAAGCCCTCTGAAGTTGCCCGCGGAGGCAAAAAAATCGGAGTCGGATCCACCCAGCCGATTGTATGTTGGGCCGTTGTCCGATGTGAAAATGATCAACGTGTTAGCGTCCAATCCAAGTTCGGCCACTCGCGCCATTATTTGGCCAACGCCACGATCCATGTGTGTCACCATCGCCGCATAGCCAGCCCGTGGCGTCGGATGTGGAAGATAGCCACGGTGTTTGTACGCCTCTTCCGGAATCACATCCTTGTACTCGTTCACCGACGCTTCGGGCGCTTGGATCGACAAATGTGGAATCGCGAACGGCATGTAAAGGAAAAAAGGGCGATCTTTGTTCTGATCAATGAACTCTAACGCCACGTCGATAAAGCGATCCTGAGAATATGTCTTGCCGTGGAGCGTGCGGTCGTTGCCAGACAGCATTTCCTTCTTGGCGTTCCCATTACGCAAATGCCAGAGGAACTTTGGGTAGTGATTGTGCGCGTGAACCTGGCAAAGGAAACCGTAGAACAGATCCACGCCTTGACGGTTTGGATCGCCCGTCGAGCCCTCGAAGCCGAGCCCCCATTTGCCGATCGCGGCGGTTGCGTATTTCTTTTGCTTGAGCATCTCCTGAATCGTGACTTCGTTCGACGGGATTGGAAACTGACCAGGGAAATACAGTTGTTCAGGCGTTCCCAAGTTGCGCCGAGCAGGTGGGTTTCCATTGTTGCGGATGAAGGCGTGCCCGGGATGTTTGCCTGTCATCAGGTTGCAACGTGACGGCGCGCACACGGCATTGCCTGAATAGTGATTCGTGAACCGAATCCCTTCGTGCGCGATGCGGTCAATGTGCGGGGTCTTAATCCACTTCTGACCGTAGCAGCCGAGTTCCGCGTAGCCCAGGTCGTCGGCCAGTAAGTAGATGACGTTAGGCGGTCGCTCGGCGGCATCCAATATCGGCGCGACGAGACAGCAAACGAGTGCGAAAACAAGATGATGTGAGCGAAGAGATCTGTGTGTCATCAAAACCACCGTGCAAAAATGCCATGGGGAGTATTCAAGAAAAATCCGTCGTGCCAAGGTCTTGCCGCACTCAGCCTAATCGGCAGTGCCGCAGCCAGATAGGGAATGTGCCCGTATTTGGTACGCTCCCCGACCAACCTGCGGTCGGTGTGGGTCGCTCGCGAGACATGCGCGCACCGCGCTCACATGTCCCAAAGCTAGACTCTAATCGGAATCGAGCAGCGATGCCACTTCGTTCCGATCGACCTTGTTCATCACCAGTGGTTGCGACAGATCCTCCTGCGATTGCTGCCATGTGGCGTAAAATGCGTCGCTCGTCGCCAGAACATCCACGTAACGGCTACAGCCGGTTCCGTACGGACTCAAGAACATCGGTGCGTATTTGGATAGTCGAACAATGTTCTGAAAATCGCCGTCAATAATGTACGCAACGCCGCCAAGCTCTTCGCACGAATAACCACGCGGTCGGTTCACGGCAGTTTGATGTTCCACAAGGTTGCGGAGCGATTCGCCGCCATCGTAAAACAGCAGGCTGACCTGTCGGTCCTGAAACAGGCCAACGCGTGGAACGTCCACGATGGCCGTGCCACGTGTGATAGCGACATCCCAGGCCGGTCCGCGTGGAAAGCACGCGAAATCCGCTTCGGCAAATTCCGTCTGATCCGCGGCTCGAACTGCGAACGCCGTGTTTGAACTGGACCAGCAAAACGGATGTGTGCAAAACATCAGTACGGTGTCGCCGTTGGCCGCTCCGTAGACGGCTGGATCCTTCATATGGATGACTGACGGATCTTGGGATTGGAAGATCGTAGAGATCGTGGCCGTAGCGAGCTGTTCGACGGAACTTGCCTGCAGATGGTCCACCGTCCAGACGCCCGCCCCTGGTTTGAGGAACGATGAAAACTCGCCGGGGTACGGAATTCCGGTTTTTTCAGTCGAGAAAAAAAGTTCGACACCGTTCGCCGTTGTTCTCAATGCACTGCCTTCAATCGAAAGCACTTTGCGATCGCCGATATCTAATGCGGATTTGGCGAAGCTGAGCGTCTTTGTAAACGTATCGCCATCATCGGTCGAACGAAAAACTGCCAGCTCCAAGCCCCGCTCGCCGAGCCCCAGACCCGTGCGCGAGTCGCCGTGGTTGCGGTACCGGCCGACCAACAAGAGCGATCCGTCTGGTGCTTCGACCATATTTCCACCACCGAACCAGAATCCGCTGGCTGCCTGCTTTGGCGGGATTATGACCCGTGCCCGTCGTTGGTCGACTAGTGTCTCGGCCAGTTTGAGCAGTGCTCGCTCGGCAACTGAGTTCAGCTGTTTCATGACGGAGTAGGTGGTTGGTGGTTGGTCGTTGGAAGTTCGCAGCGGTTCTGGTTCATCCTTCCTCCTTCAACCTTTCGAAGGCAGCGAGCGCTTGTTCCAGGTGTTGATCCGTATGTGCGGCCGACATCTGAACTCGCAATCGCGCGGTGCCTTCGGGCACGACGGGAAAACCAAACCCAATAACAAATAATCCCAGTTCCAGCAGTCGGTTTGAAAGCCGAATCGCGTCGGAGGTAGCGCCGACGATGATCGGGAGAATAGCTGTGGGGGAATCGAGGACTTCATAACCTAATGATTGCAGTCCATCTCGCATCGTATTGACGTTCTCATGGAGTCGTGCGAGGCGTTGCGGTTCGCGCTGGACGATCTCCAGCGCCTTGTTTGCGCTGCAAGCGACCGTCGGCGGCAACGCGTTAGAAAAGAGCTGCGGTCGACTTCGTTGAACGAGATAGTCGATGACGTCTCGTGGACCGGCGACGTATCCACCAGCGGCACCGCCGAGGGCCTTACCCAGCGTACCGGTGAAGATGTCGACTCCCTCGGGGCCCCGGCCAGGCAAGCCGAAATGTTCGTGCACGCCACGACCGTGCGTTCCGAGCACACCGGTGCCGTGCGAATCGTCGACGACCAACGTCGCGTCATGACGGCGGCAGGTGGCAATCAATTCTGGCAGTTTCGCGATATCGCCTTCCATGCTGAACACGCCGTCGGTCACCACGATCTTGGTAGCTGCGGATTGCAGTTCCGTCAGCGTCGTCTCTAACGCATTCATGTCGCTGTGCGCAAAGACCTTACGCGTGGCCTGCCGTGCCAGACGTCCCGCGTCGATGATGCTGGCGTGGTTCAATTCATCGGAGATCAAGCCGTCGCCTGTTTCCACCAGGTTAGCTAGCAGGCCTTCGTTTGCATTCCAGCAGCTAACATAGGTCAACGCGGCTTCCGTGCCCAAAAAATCGGCGATACGTTCTTCGAGTATCCGGTGGCATTCAAAGGTCCCGCAGATGAACCGCACGCTGGCGGTCCCGGCCCCGTAGCGTTTCAAACCTTCAACGCCCGCCTCGACGACCTCTGGATGATTGGCCAGACCCAGGTAATTATTCGAACAGAACACCAGAACGTCCCCCAGGCCGTCGATCGTCGTGATCGGTGCCATGGGGGCGGTCAAATAACGAAGCGACTTGTAGGTGCCACTCTCGTGAAGCTGCGCAAGGGAAGTTCGAAGGCGATCGTCAAGCATGGACACGGGGAGTCTCCTGGCGTTGGGGCAGGCATACAGCGGGTGCGCCGCGGGAAAGCGGACGACCATGATTATGCCGCCGTGACGACGATTCGTCGACCAAGCCGGTGTGGTTCCCGATAGGTCTAAACTGGCACGTTGCCGGATTCCAGGACGTCGACGAGCGCCTCGGCGGGGATGGCCAACTTCAGAATCGGCGCGAATTCAGTGAATGACTCGTCGACCATAGCAAAGACTTCGCTGACGGTAGGTGCATCGGCGGGAGCAAGCCGTTTGAACGCTTCGAGGAAGGCGGCCCGTTCACTCCAGCATTTGTCTGCAGCTGTTGGCAGCATCGCCGACAAGCCGACGGCAAGCGAATCTGCCGATCCTTGATCGATGGCCTCTGACAGGTCCGTATGAAATCCAATCAGAGAGACGAATTGATCGGGAAGCTTCCAATTGCGAGCCATCATGGCACTGGCATCCGCGTGATTCCAGCCAAACCGTACTTTTTCGAGGTCTGACAAACGTGCCTCGCCACCGTTGCGTGCTTTCAACAGCGTTTCGTATTCAGTAGGCAGCTCTTTGGCCAGCAAAGGAACGGCCATATCTTGCAACAAAGCGGCCGCAAACAGATCCTCCGCATTGGCCAGTCCCAGTATTCTTCCGAAGATACGGGCGAATATTGCGCGACGTAGCGAATCCTGCCAAAGGCTCTTCAGGTCAAAGGGTCCACATTTTGGATTCGGCATCAAACTGAACACGGCGCTCCACATCGCGAAGTTCTTGATCGTACGGATTCCGACCAGTGAAATGGCCAACTTGATGCTGCTGATTTCATTGGCGAAACCGAAGTACGACGAGTTGACGAAACGTAGAACTTGTCCGGTCAGCCCTGGATCGGATTCGATCGGAATGGCAAATTCGGCTGGGCCATTGTCAGGGTCCTGTGAAAGTTCCAGCAGTCGAATTGCGCTCTGGGGTAGGGCGGGAAGTTGGGCACGCCCGAGCAATTTGTCAAGTTGGAAGGAGGTGTTGGCCGTCGTCATGTTTGGAGTTCCTGCTGAAGAGTCGGTACGGCCACGCTCGACCGGTTCCGTTATGGCCGGTTCCGTTATGGGTAGTCAAGCGGAGCCAAGTAGATGTTTCCGTCGCAACACTACGCCACGCGAAGCGCCAGAGCAAACGAACGTCCGCGGTGTGGCAACTAACTTCGTGAGACGTTGGCGCGAGACGTCGCACAAACGGTTCGCGCGGTGTAACCCCTTCCTTCATGATGCACCAATGCCACGTACGACCGTCGGGTAACGTCGTCAATTGGCAACACGCGCGGTGGCGGTGGCGCCGATGACTTTCGCCGCCCAAGTTGTTGATTCGACAAGCCTTAGCGTATGACGTTGCGGTTGTCTGATTGACAGGCTGCGGCACGGCGCGGCTGTTGCGTTCTTCTCAAGGCGTTAAGCAGAACGCGATTCTCAACGCCACATCTTGTCGCTCGGATTTCTGCAATGTTTTTTTGCTCGACTCAGATGCTGTTGATCACCACGGTCATTTTTGCCAGTCCCATTGGACAGATCACGCCGGCGGAGTCGGCCCCCACGGCATTCGGCCAAGTTCCGGCGGTCGCGCCCCCCACCAGCGAGTGGCGGCGTACGTCGGAAGGTTGGCAGCGGACGAGCGGTTGGCCGTCGATGGCCGATCGAAACACCGTGCCGCCGGCTGCCAACGTTCACCCCTTGGTTCTCGCAACGCTCATCGGCCTGATTTCACTCGGTGGGCTGATCGGTTTCGGATCGCCACGTCGCAGATCACAATAGAGCTACGGCAGTTCATCGCGCCGGGTCGCCTCTTGGCGACTTCATGCCGATATCTAACTCTTGCACATGTCAGTAGTTGTGCTGTCGACCGGGTGGAATTCAAGACATTCTCGCGATTTCTTGTACGAATCCTGACGGCATTTCGCACTATTGAAGATGGGGCGGCATTGGTCGCTTCTACCACGAAGTTCGAATTGCCTTCAGAGACTTTCCAATGCGATTAACCTTACGCACGATGTTGGCCTATCTGGATGACATTCTGGAGCCGAAAGATGCCGGCGAGCTAGGCGAGAAAATCCAGGAGAGCAGTTTTGCAAGCGATTTGGTGCATCGGATTCGCACGTCGACGCGCCGGCTAAGGTTGGGCGCGCCCAAGTTGACGGGTCAAGGCACGGGGCTCGATCCGAACACGGTGGCCGAGTATCTGGACAACACGTTGCCGGCCGATCACGTCCCAGACTTCGAGAAAGTTTGTTTGGAATCGGACGTTCACTTGGCGGAAGTCGCCTCCTGCCACCAGGTGCTCACGATTGTGTTAGGGGAACCGGCGGAAATCGATCAACCGCTGCGTGAGCGGATGTACCGGATTGGGCACGACTCGGTAGAGTCGGCCACACCTGGGGCAACGAGCAGCGTCACACCCCCTCCCGTGCCGGCACAAGACGAATCGGGTAACGGGGCGGTTACCACATTGGCGCCGCCTGCGCGAACAACGAACTCGGATCCCGCTGGCCGTGGTGGGCCACCAGCCACAGGCGTCTCGATGAAGTCGTTGGCCATCACGTTGTTGTGCACTTTTGTCGTGGTGGTCGTAGCCCTTCGCGCCGTTGGGCCGTTTGACCACACCCACGTCGCGTATCGTTTGTTGTTTGGTCAGCGTAGCAGTGGCGAGGTGACGCAAAGCGACGTGAAAGGGCCGCCTGCCCCCGCGGCGGATGGGACGCAGCCTGTGGCAGGTGCGGAGTCGACAGAACAGGCCGTCGGAGAGTCGCCCGCGACTGTTGGACCGGCCGTAACGCAGAACCTCGACGACAACGCGAAGGAACCCACAACAACTCCCGAGATCCCACACAGCGATCCGCCAGTGTCACCGATTACCAAAGCGGCAGTGGACGATCCCCCATCCACGACCGATAAAATCCCAGCGACGGTAACGCCCGGCGTGGACCCAACGACGGTTCCAGATGTGATCAGCGAAACACCATCTGTGCCAGTGGAACCGGGCACAACGCCACCGACGGATCCACCAACCACAGTGGACGTGGTCCCAGCTCCAAAAGTCGATGTGACCGAAGTGGTCGAAGTGGGCCGGTATGTGGCCGAGGACCAAATGCTGGCGCGGTATGACGCGTCAACCGATGACTGGTATCAGGTTGCCAATGCTACCCTGCTA
Source organism: Pirellulaceae bacterium (assembly GCA_030744725.1). Classification (GTDB taxonomy): domain Bacteria; phylum Planctomycetota; class Planctomycetia; order Pirellulales; family Pirellulaceae; genus ARS98. The sequence goes on along the minus strand of JASLPZ010000110.1, from coordinate 8,170 downwards.
GCAGCCGGTGATCGGCTGATTTCGTTTCCAACCTACCGTCCGCACGCCGTGATCGGCGACATCAATGTCACCTTCATTAATGCGACCAGCGTCGAATTGATGACACCTGGCGAGGAAGGGCAACCGCGGATGAACGTGCTTTTCGGAAATGCCGTGATTCTGCCGTTTAAGGCCGCCGCCGGACGGATTGCGTTGAAGATCGGAGACCAGGAAGGGAACGTTGTTTTTGGCGATTTGGATTCGGTCGCCGCAGTGAAGATTTCGCGATACCTGCCACCTGGTGTGGATCCGGAGAAAACAGTCGCCAACCATATCTTTCAGTTGTATGCAGTCAGCGGTCGAGTTGGGTGGAGCGAGCCTGGCGCAAAGACGATCGTCGTCGACGCAGGTCGCATGTTAGCGCGCGTCGACGGCAGCGCGGCGTCGGTCGTTGATGCAGGACCGTTACCGGCGTGGATCGAAGGACGTGATCAAAAGGAGATCGAACGACGCGCTTCGCTAGAGCTGCGGACCGCCCTGGAGAAAGACCAACCGCTTAGTCGATCGTTGATGGAAATGACGGATTTTCGCCAGCATGAAGTTGTGGACCTCGCTTGCCGGTCCCTGAGTTACTTGGCGGTCTACGATCCACTGGTAAAAGCGCTCAGCGACAAACGACAGCATTATTACTGGAGTGATCAATTTGACGAATTGCGTGCCATCGGGGCGCGAGGCCCTGAGTCCGCGGCAGCGCTACGCCGGATGATCGAGAAACTCCATGCGAGCGACGCGGCGTCGCTGTATCGGCTGACATGGGGATTCTCGCCTGCACAACTAAGTCGAGGTGGAGACGCAGAATTGGTGGACTTGCTGGAAAACGACGCAATGAGTTTGCGTGTGATGGCGTTCATGAATCTGGAGAGGATTACTGGGGGTGTTACTAAGAACTTCCGTCCAGAATTGCCGCCAAGTCAGGAAAAAACGAAAGTCGCAAACTGGCGGCGCGCGTTGAACGACGGAGCGATTGTCTACAAGACGCCCCCGACCCCGTGGGCACCCCCCACATCTGAAGCCGCCGCAGGTTCGAGCCGCTAAGTGGTCTGGATATTCAGTGATACGACTCTTACGGCCGGACTTTGTGAGCGTTCTGACCGCTGCGCCAGCGTGGCCATTGTCTCACGATTCCGGCTACCTCGACTCGCCTTGGTATTTGCGGGGCAATGCCCCTCACGACGGATTCCCATATTCGAGCGGTTTTTCGCTGTTGCAGCTTGAAAAAGTCCAGAATATGGCGAAACTAGTGCTGGGGATGGTGTTTGAGCCGAATGCTGAGAGCCACACTCGTTCTGATTTCCCCCCAGCCTCGTGAAAGATATGATATTCTTCATATCAAAGGCCGCCTTATGGACTGGCCACTTTACTGACCATCAGCAGAATGGGTAGAGTGGGGTGAATGGAATGTTTTTAGTTGAGCGTTGATGAGGATGCATTTGGAATTGTGCCCGGCGTTGGGGGCACTAGAATAGAGGGCTTCGACCAGTGTAGGGCTACAGTGTAGGGCCACACAAACGTAAAGCCAGCAATAGGTTTAGAAGGCTAGGAGAGGTTTTCGGTGCAGATCACGATTTCAGCTCGACACGGACATCTCAGCGATCAGACTCAACAGAAAATCTCGGAAAAAGCCGAAAAGCTCCGCAAGTTCTTCGATAGGATCACAGCGATCGAAGTCACCGTTGATCTCGAGCACCACGAAGAGACGGTCGACGTTGAGATACGTGCATCGGCGGAACGCACCGATGGTTTTGTGGCGCGTGATTCGGCCTCCGAGCTGTTCGCGGCGCTTGATGGCGTGATCCACAAGATCGAGCAACAACTTCGCAAACACAAAGAACGATTGCAAACAAGTCACCGTCAGCCGGGCAGAAAACAGATGTTGCCACCACTTGAGGGAGAATCGGATTCCGCGTGAATTCGACGATGCTCCTTTGATGGCCGCGTCCACCGGCAGACACCTACTGACGAACACAGAAAAAGAGGATGCGAGCATGAAGTTTTCAGACTTTGTCAATGAGAAAGCAATTCGAGCGGAACTAACCGCGTATGACAAAGAGGGGGTGATTGCCGAATTGGTGGACTCACTGGTCAGTTCAGGGGCTATCAGCGGCGATGAAAAAGACAGTATTGTTCAAGCGATCATGAAACGTGAAGAGCTCGGCAGTACCGGGATTGGCCGCGGTGTGGCGGTGCCCCATACCAAACATCCCAGCGTGGAAGAACTGGTAGGGACCGTTGGTGTGAGCAGCGAGGGCGTCGACTTCGCAAGCTTGGATGGCGAAAAGGTTCAGTTGTTCTTCCTGCTCGTCTCTCCTCCTGACCGTCCGGGCGACCACTTACGTGCCCTGGAGAACATTTCTCGCCAGCTTCGCGATGACACATTTTGTAGATTTCTCAAGCAAGCAAAAACCCAGCAAGACATCCAACAGCTGTTGGAAGAAGCGGACAATAACCAGTTCGTCTCGTAGATCGCCCTCGCGAGACCATGCCTGTCTCCCGGCAGCGCATGGCGACTGTTTGTCTTAGGGACGAATGAAAATCCTGGTCAATTGAACAGTAAAACAGTTACAAATGAACGACAAAGTGTCAACGCGTCAGGTCATGGTTTCCAATCCGCAAGGATTGCACGCTCGCCCAGCGCATGCGCTTGTCAGTTTAGCGAAACAATTCCAGGCGGAAATCGACGTCATCCGCGATCACGAACGGGTCGACGGCAAGAGCATCTTGTCAATCCTCACGTTGGCGGCGGAACAAGGTACTGTGCTAATCATCGAAGCGCGGGGCGAAGACGCAAAAGATGCGTTGGACGCGTTGGAGCATTTGTTTCTTGAAGGTTTTGGCGATACCGCCTCAAGCGACGACAAAGAAACATCACAAACCGACGGGACACAACGACCATCACGATGATGGTTTTCCGCCGGTAGAACCACCAAAGGACGGACGGGCTGACTGTGAACAAAACGTGTTCGGTAGATCGCAGCGTGTTGCGGAAGAATGTTGATCCCGGATCCGGAGCCGGCTCGTCTGCATAAGCGATGCAGACATTGCAGGGAATCGCGGTTTCGCCGGGTGTTGCCATCGGCGAAGCGCTGGTTATCGATAACGAAGGATTTCGTATCCCTCGACGCTTCGTGATGCGCGATGTCGTCGAGGACGAAGCCGAGCGGCTTACCAAGGCGATTGACTCGGTTGCTGGCGAGATCGATCGCGACCGCGCCGCCATTGCTGAGAAGCTGGGTGACGAATACGGCGCCATCTTTGCCGCACATCTGCAAATGCTGCTTGATCGGCGGATGAACAACGAGTTGGTCGAGTTGATCCGCGAAAAACACTACTCGCCCGAATACGCTGTCAGCCGCGTGTTTCGACGTTACGCCAAGATCTTCCAGGAGTTACGGGACGATTATTTGGCGGAACGCGCGAACGATATCTTCGACCTGGAACGGCGTCTGCTACGATGCCTGTTGGGGGAACGTCGAGAAGAGTTGTCCCACATCACGTCGCCCGTCGTGGTGTTGGCGCACAATCTGACGCCGTCGGAAACGGCGATGCTCGACCCCAAGTTCGTCATCGGCTTTGTCACCGAAATCGGCGGTGCCAGCGGTCATACGGCGATTGTGGCGAAAGGCCTCGAAATCCCGGCCGTGGTTGGCACTGGGACGTTTTTGACGGATGTCTCGGGCGGCGAAATGGCAATCGTCGATGGCGACCAGGGCCGTGTCATTCTGCAGCCGGACGAAGAGACGATTGCCCGCTTTCACCACGAGGTCGAGGAGCATCGGTCGCTGGCAGTCCGTCTGCAGGGACTCCGCGAACTGCCAGCCGAAACGCTCGATGGAACACGCGTGTCCTTGATGGCCAACATCGAATTCCCCCGTGAGGTACAGGCCTGCATTGATCGAGGTGCCGACGGTGTGGGGCTGTATCGAACCGAGTTCCTCTATCTGGCGGTCAATACCGAACCAACAGAGGAGGAACATTACGATGCCTATTGTCAAGTGTTGTCCGCCATGGGGGACTGCCCCGTGGTTTTTCGTACGCTGGATTTGGGCGCAGACAAGTTGGGCCAGCTGCCCTCGCACGAAGAAGAGCGAAATCCGTTTCTGGGATTACGCAGCATTCGTCTCTCGCTGAGAAATCTGCCCCAATTCCGAACACAGTTGCGGGCGATCTTGCGTGCTAGTGTGCTGGGATCAGCCCGCATTATGTTCCCATTGATTACCTCGTTGCAGGAACTGCGTCAAGCCAAGATGGTGGTGGCCGACACCATGGAAGACTTGGAAGAAGCGGGCGTCAAATTTGATCGCGAGATTCAAGTCGGCATGATGGTAGAAGTGCCGGCGACCGTGGTCTTGCTGGACAAGTTTCTTCCCGAGGTCGACTTCATTAGCATCGGCACCAACGATCTGATTCAGTACGCGCTGGCCGTCGATCGGAGCAACAACGAAGTTGCCGATCGCTACCAAGCCAGCGACCCAGCTGTGTTACGGCTGATAGAAATGTCGCTTGGCGCGGCACGCGAATCCGGAATTCCGGCCAGCGTCTGCGGCCAAATGAGCGGCGAGGCATCGTACACGATGTTGCTCCTAGGGTTAGGCCTGCGGACCTTGAGTGTCCCGCCCGCCGTCATTCCTGAGATCAAGAAAATATGTCGCAGCGTGTCTGTTCCTCAATGTCTCGAAGTTGCTCAACGAGCGCTGGCAATGGAGAGCGCCCGGGAGATTGATACGTACCTGCGCGAAGAGCTACGAAAGGTTGTGCCGGAACTCGTCCTATGTTGATGGCGAGCGAAGAGGACAAACCGGTCCCCGGCGCAAAACCAACGAACACCCACAAATTGAGAAACAAATCGTATGAAAAAAGAAATGCTAATCAATGTCTCGCAACCCGAAGAATGTCGGATTGCGATCATTGAAGATGGCTTGTTGGAAGAACTTTATATCGAACGAGCGAGCCAGGATAACCTGGTCGGTAATATCTATAAAGGACGCGTTGTTAATTTGGAACCCAGTATTCAAGCGGCGTTTGTCGACTTTGGAGTGGGGCGAAACGGCTTTCTGCACATCAGCGACGTCGAGCCTCAGTACTTTCGTCAGGGCGGTTATGACCCTGACGTCCCACTGGAAAACCCTAACTCAGGAGGCAACGACGACGAAGCCGAACGCCGCGCCAAGCGAAAACATCGACCTGGGTCACGCCCCCGGATCAAACCACCAATCCAAGAGCTGTTTCGACGAGGTGACGAAGTCCTGGTTCAGGTGATTAAAGAAGGTATCGGCGCCAAAGGTCCGACTCTGTCGACCTACATCAGCATCCCCGGCCGGTATCTCGTGTTGATGCCGGCTTTGGGCCGCTTGGGCGTGTCACGCAAGATCGAAGATGATGACGATCGAAAGCGGCTCCGTCAGGCATTGCTGGAACTGAATCCACCCAAAGGGCTCGGTTTCATCGTTCGCACAGCTGGAGTAGACCGAACGAAAAAGGAACTCTCACGCGACATGGCGTACCTCTTGCGCCTTTGGAAAGTCCTTGTTCGACGTGTAAAGAAGACGTCGGCACCCGTGGATATCTATGAAGAAAGCGACATGATCATCCGGACTATCCGCGATATCTTCACCACCGATGTCGATGCGATCTACGTTGATCAAGAGGATGCCTACAACCGGGCTAAGGAGTTTTTGCAGCTGGTGATGCCACGCCACGTCGGACGATTGCATCTGTACGAAGGGAAAGAACCCCTTTTCCATCGATATAAGTTAGAAACGGAAATCGCTCGGATCTATAAACGCGAAGTGCCGCTGCCGGCCGGCGGGTCCATTGTGATCGACCAGACCGAAGCACTCGTCGCGATCGATGTGAATAGCGGCAACTTCCGCGTGGACAATTCGGCGGAAGAGACAGCGTTTCGTATGAATATGGCGGCCGCCAAAGAGATTGCCAGACAATTGCGGTTGCGCGATCTAGGCGGAGTGATTGTCAATGACTTCATTGACATGCGTAGGGAAAAGCACCGTCGCGGATTGGAGCGAGCCCTACGTGATTCGATGAAGCGAGATCGAGCGCGAACCAAAATCCTCCGCACTAGTCCCTTCGGCCTCGTCGAGATGACGCGTCAGCGGATCCGTCCCAGCCTCAAACGAAGCGTGTACACGGACTGCCCGTGTTGCTGCGGGCGAGCAGTTGTCAAAACGTCCGAGAGCATGTCAATCGAGGTCGTGCGGATGCTGATGCTGGCTGGTCAACAGCCAAACGTTGCCCGCGTGACGGTTCGGGTCAGCGACGCAGTCGCGTCCTATCTGAATAACCGTAAACGGAAAGAAATCACATTGCTGGAAGAAGAAGGTGGAATGACCATTCAGATTCTTGGCAGCGAGGACCTGTATCCAGAACACCTCGAATTGGATTGCCGCGATCGATCCGGGCAGCCAATCGCCCTGGACTCGTGATCGCAGACGCTGTGCGAAGAGAATGCGACAGGAATCACGCGTGACGAATGTCGTGACGCTTGTGGAATGGGCCGAAACCACCCGGATTCTCATTAATCCGGCGACCAGAATCCTCCGCGGGTGCATGTCAGGAATTGTAGTTCAGGCGGCCTGTCTGGTTGAGCTGGTTCGTCTCAGGGTGGCCCTGCCGGGGCGGTTGGTCAGCAGTCTGACGAGCCGATCGTCATCGCTGAGCGCTGCTGATCGGATTTGGAGGATCGCTTCGGCACCGGCTGGGTTGTTCCAGAACATCTCCGTTCCCTTGACCCGGTAGTTGATTTCCTTGACGGCTGACTCCATCCACGCACTGGTCGTGGGGAGCCCCTGTTTGCGATACCTGGCGTAGTCCATGCGCGCGCGATTATTCTCCAGATAGCCGATCACCCGACGCAAAATCTCCCGAGGATCATCTTCATCGGTATCCTCCAGCGGCAGTCCGATTCGCTGCTGATGCTCCACAAGGTCTTGGATCACCGCTCCAACATTACTTTGCCATGTCATGGTCATCCAGCGCGCATAAGTTGACCACGCTTCGTCGGTCTTTCCGCAGCAGGCCACCGACGCGGTAAACAGATAGCTGACCGCATGAATGAAGTCGAGGATTGGTATGTAGTCGGCAAAGTGTTTTTTCTGGATCGTCCAATTGCACGTCAGGCCGTCGGCAACGAAGGCTTTGCGACTTGCCTCGGCAAGCCGACGACGGGTCGCTTCACGCTTCATCTGATAGCCGAACTGCTGCGAGTTCTTCATACTGGAGACCACCGTGCGGAGCACTCGCTTGGGCTTATGGGCGGAGCTGTCCTTAGCGTCGCGCGTGGTTTCATCCTCCTCGTCATCATCATCCGTTAGCGAGTCGTCGGCCCCTTGTTTTTCCTTGATTTTCGCCTGTTCGGTAACCTTGGCGACGTGATCGGCGTCGAGAAAGCAAGTCGGTGGTTGAGGCCTTGCCCTTACCCTCGGATTTCTGTGCCAAAGAGTGCAGTGATATCAGTTATGTCATTGAATTGACAGCATGGTGAAGTTGTTGTTGATGCGTGAGTTATGTGAATTGGTGATCCGTGCTGCGGTGTGTGACGTAGAAGGAGTGTGGCCGTTGCAGGAGGCAAGGCATTGAGGCGTCGAGGGAGGGAGGCTCATCAATCGCCGCTAGGATGCCTTTAATGGAGACGAACCATGCAATCAGTTAGCGAATGGGCCCAAGTGAATTTTGGCTCGTGTGACCTCGGAGACAAGAGAAGGACGAATCGATTGATGAAGGTCGCAGAACAATTTGCAAACAATCCCTTGGCCAGTTTGCCCAATCAGCTGGATCAGTGGTCTGACCTCAAGGCTGCTTATCGCTTGTTCGACTGCGAGCAAGTTACGTTCGAGGCGATTACACGACCACATTGGATGCAAACCCGAAAGCAAGCGCAGCAGAATGGCGGTCGCATTCTGGTGATTGGCGATACGACCGAACTGGACTTTGGCAAGTTCCGCAAGATCCAAGGCGTGGGGCCAACCGGCAATGGATCGGGGCAAGGATTTCTATTGCACAACGCGATGATGGTCGACGCAGACTCACACGAGATCTTCGGAATCGCAGGGCAGACCATTCACCATCGAAAGAAGAAAACGCCAAACGCCAAACGCCTTAGTACGGCTCGGAAACG
>JASLPZ010000010.1:29311-42683 GCA_030744725.1 Pirellulaceae bacterium | reverse complement strand
TTGGAGCTGGAATGGGACGAATCGACCAACCACGTCTTCATGACCGGACCAGCCACCGAAGTCTTTACCGGCAACTGGCCAACTTAATGGTTACCACACGAACATCACCTCGGCACGGATGCTGACATGAAAATCAGAAGCCCATTCCTGATGAAATTCGGGGGCCTTGCCATGGCGACTATGGCGCGTAGCTGGATGAGCACACTGAATTATCGGCAGGCACTCTACGACCCGACACTCGATCCGATTTCCGAGGACTTTCGCGGCCCCGCCATCTTCGTTGTATGGCACGAGTACTCTCTTTGCCCGTTTTACCTGCGAGGACATTGCAACATCTCGATGCTGATGAGCAAGCACGCCGATGGCGAACTTCTCACTCAGGCGGCACGGCACATGGGATTCGGAGCCGTGCGTGGATCGACCGCCCGTGGAGGTTTTCAGGCCTTACGCAAGATATTCCGCTGCAGCAAATCAACCAATCTGGCAATCGCACCTGACGGGCCACGTGGACCACGCCGCAAGCTGGCCCTGGGCCCCGTCTATCTGTCGTCACGGCTGGGCCTTCCGATGATTCCTCTTGGCTTTGGCTATGATCGGCCCTGGCGGATCGAAAGAGCGTGGGACAAGTGTGCCATTCCGCGACTCTACTCGCGGGCCCGTTTGGTGGTTGGCAGGGCGATCCAAGTCCCGCCGAAACTGGGTCGTGATGCTCTGGAAACTTGGCGATTGGAAATTGAATCGTCGCTCGAATTCGTCACCACGCAGGCCGAACAATGGGCAGAATCAGGTGCCGACATCATCGAACAGATCCCCCTTCAACGGCAACCGAGGCCGCTGCCATACCGCATGAGAAGTGCGGCCTGAACCTGTTACGCGTTCTGCGGGCCAAACTGTCCAATAAACGCAGTGCTCGACGCCGCACGCTCGCCATTTGCTTTCCCAACGACAGCCCATAGAATCAATCCTATGGCATGAATGGGCATTGGTCAGGCTAGGAGATGCGGGATGAAGCGCAGTTATTCACTTTGGCTGTTGATGTTGATCTGCGTGTCTGGTTCTTTGCAGTTCTCACGAGCGGATGACGTCGTCATCGAAAATCGCGATAAGCGAATGTTCTATTATTCGCTGCGCGACAGTGCAGACGTGGCATGGAGCAAGACGCATGAAATTGCCCCGGGTGAAGAACAAACGCACGCGACTTCGAATCGCGTGCGGATCAGCTACCTCACCGACGTGGCACATTACGCTTGGCTTGAGGCGAGAAAAACCTATCGGATTGACAACGTGGCTCAAGGCCGCCTGAGGGCCGTGACCCAGGTTCGACGTCCGGCCCTGCCCGATGTAACAACCAACATCGATGACGAACCGCCGGCGCCGCGCGACGATTCAGGATCGCCCGCACCGCCAGCCACCGCGACTGCTGCGAAGCCAGATCGCGCCGCAACGGTATCGCAACCCAAGCCAACTCGTACTCCCTCCATTGAAGCTCCAACGCTTGACCCGGCTGGGAATGACGCCCGGACCGAAGAATCGTTCGAAGCCCTCTTCGACGTCACCAATCGTGTCGTGACCGTGCGAGCGATCGCGGACAACACGTACCGTGACGCATTTCCAGAGTGGCGTGAACGTATCAGACGCATCGTTGCCAGCGCGTCGGAATACTACCGACGCGAATACTCGATCCGCCTGGTCCTCACAGAGACCTCCGCATGGAAATACGATGGAGTTGCCGTTGATTTGAAGTCTCGGTGGGCACGGCTGTTGGAGCAGTCTCCAAACGAAGTCGATCTAATCGTAGCGTTGGTTGGTTATGGAGACTACTCCAGCGTCAACGGCGAAGCGGCGTTTACCGGCCAGCTTGGACGGGCCGCCTTCTTTGGCCAACATCTTATGGTGGCCGATCGCAAGGACTATCACGAAAACCGCGCGAAGACTATCTTGCTCCACGAACTGGGGCATATCTTTGGCGCATTTCACGTCGCTGACCAGAACCTCATGATGTATCCCGGTTACTTGCAGTTGCCTACAGACGAAATCATCGCGGGCACCGTGCCGTTTGGCGACACGATCGACCAGATTTTTGCCATGACGAAAGAGTTTGATTTTCGCACCGGTGTGAACAGCCTTTCGCCAGTCACACAGCGAAGAATTCAATCGTTGTATCGCCTCCATGGCTTACCCCAAGAATCGCGTCAGACCGATCCGATCACGGACGGCTATAAGTACCTCGAGCGACGCGCCCAAATCGTCGCGGAGCAAATGGCGGAACGTGCAGAGACATCACGTGGGGTGTTTGACGGCCTGCCGGAATAGTCACAATGGCCACTCCTACTTCCGCTCTGACTGCTTGGGATTGACATGGAAGTACCTCTCTCTGAAAAGCATGACCGGCCTGTATTGAGTGTGTCCGTGCTGACGGCGCGCATCAAAGCAGCCCTGGAGCTCGAATTCTCGTCGGTTTGGGTGGAAGGTGAACTTTCAGATGTTTCTCGTCCCCGGTCAGGTCACGTTTATCTCACACTGAAGGACGGCGAGTCGCAGATTCGTGGCGTCATCTGGCGGAGCACAGCCAGCCGATTGCCATTCGATCTGCAGGACGGTATGCAAGTCATCTGTTGTGGCAACGTCGACGTCTACGCACCTCGAGGAAGCTATCAGCTGATCATTCGGCAGATGGAACCGAAGGGGCTAGGTGCGTTGCAGATGGCGTTGCGACAACTGCAGCAGCGATTGGCTGCGGAAGGGTTGTTCGCATCCGAACGTAAACGCCCCCTGCCCCGTTTCCCTGCCAGGATTGGCTTCGTGACCAGCCCGACCGGGGCAGCGGTACGCGACTTTGTGGAAGTTCTTCGCGGGCGATGGCAGGGTGCCCACGTCATCGTGATTCCGGTTCGAGTTCAGGGCGAAGGTGCGGCGACTGAGATTGCCCACGCCATCGCCCAGGCGAATCAGATGCAGCCGCCCTTGGATGTGCTTGTGGTGGGTCGAGGCGGTGGCAGTCTCGAAGATCTGTGGTGCTTCAATGAAGAAGTCGTGGTTCGTGCCATTCACATGTCCGAGGTTCCAGTTATTTCGGCAGTCGGTCACGAAATCGATGTGACACTGTCAGACCTGGTGGCCGATGCACGCGCGCTAACACCGACCGACGCCGGTCAGCTGTTGGTGCCGTCTCGCGAGGAACTTGGCGCCGTGTTAGGCAATTTTCGCCACCGCCTGTCCAATGGCCTGCGCTCACGCGCGATGACCGCACGCGCCCAATTTGAAGCCGTCGCTACCAGCCCAGTCATGCGAAAGCCATTTGATCGCGTCCATCTGTTGTCGCGATCGTTGGATGAACTTGAACAGCGAATCACACGTGCCGTTCGCAATCGGCAAACGCTGGCCGGCCGTCAGCTTGCGGCGATCGCCAACCAGCTCGATTCGCTCAGTCCAATTGCCGTGCTAGGACGTGGCTACAGCCTGACCACCCGGGCATCCGACGGAGAGGTGATCCGCTCTGCGTCGACTGTCGAAGTGGGCGACGAAATCCACACACGTTTTCGCACGGGGACCACGGTTAGCCGCGTCCAGCAGATCGAATCCGATTCAGACTAGAAAATGACTACCGACTGAGAGCACGCACCCCCCAACCCAGGAAGGCATAACTAGAGCGGTGGCTACCAAACGAACCAAACGCGACGACAAGGAATCTCCCAGCTTTGAAGCGGCTCTGGAGCGTCTCGAGCAAATCGTGCTCGACCTGGAAGACGGCGAATTAGGGCTCGATCAATCGCTGCAGCGTTACGAGGAGGGCGTCAAACATCTCAAGTTCTGCCACCAAAAGCTGAAAGACACGGAACAAAAGATCGAATTGCTGACCGGCCTGGACGCGGAGGGCAACCCGACCACGGTCCCCTTCGACGACCCAGCATCGTCGTTGGAAGAGAAGCAGCAGGGGCGAGCCAAACGCCGATCTCACCGGCCAAAGCAGTCCAAACCGGAATCACCATCTGCTTCAGACGTAGACATTCAAGGGGACCTGTTTTAGAATAAGAAACTCAAGACTGGTTCAGTAGATACGTCAATTCTTGGCTGCCCAATCCCGCCCCGACTCTCCCTCGAATGGTCGAAATCTCCGCAATTACGTTTGACGCCTACGTTGCGGAGACGCGCGCCGAGATCGAAGCCGCCCTCCTGCGTTGGACCGAATTCAACGGGGACTGCCCAAACAAACTACGCGACGCGATTCGCTACAGTCTGCTGGCACCGTGCAAACGCCTCCGTCCGCTGTTGGTGTTAATGTCTGCCGAGGCGTGCGGTTATGACCGTGGCCAAGCCATGCCAGCGGCCTGCGCCGTGGAGATGATCCACACCTATTCGCTGATCCACGATGATCTGCCGGCGATGGATGACGATGACTTGCGGCGAGGGCAGCCGACCTGCCATGCTCAGTTTGACGAGGCAACGGCGATTCTGGCGGGCGACGCGCTACTTACACGGGCCTTTGAGATCATGGCCATAGAGATTTCCCCCGCTAAGGTGGCAGCTTGCTGTTGTGTCGAATTGGCCAGCGCGGCGGGTGCTTCCGGGATGGTTGCCGGACAGGTCGACGATTTGGCCGGGGAAACTGGCAGCGGAGGTCTCGCCGAGTTGGAGGCGATTCATCGGCGTAAGACGGGGGCAATGTTTCGCGTCTCGCTACGATTGGGGGCCATTGTCGCCCAAGCCGGCCCTGAACAACTGCAGCGATTGGATACGTACGGTCAGAAGCTAGGGCTCGCATTTCAAATCATTGACGACTTGTTAGATGTCCACGGAAGCGAAACGGCCATGGGAAAACGAATCGGCAAGGACTCAAACCGGGGTAAACTCACTTTTCCTCGTTTGCTCGGATTGGAAGCCAGTCAAACACGCGCCAGGCAATTGGTCGATGATGCCTGCGCTGAATTGAAGGGCTTTGGTTCCCGCGCGGCCCACCTCGAGTCGCTGGCGCGGTATGTCGTGGAAAGGAATCACTGACCATGCATACGCTGCTCACCAGAATTGACTCGGCGGAACCCCTCAGCAGCTTCTCCCTCGGGCAGTTGAACGAACTGGCGGACGAGATCCGTGACGTTCTGTGCAACTTGCTAAGTGACCGAACCGCGCATTTTGCCTCGAATCTGGGTGTGGTGGAACTGTGCCTGGCGCTGCACAGTGTTTTCGACTTTCGCCGTGACCGGCTGATCTGGGACACCGGTCATCAAATCTACCCGCACAAACTTGTCACGGGTCGTTACCACGAATTCAAGACAATGCGCACCAAGGGCGGTTTGATGGGTTATCCCAATCCGCACGAGAGCCAGTACGACCTCTTCATGACGGGACACGCCGGCAGCAGCGTCTCGACGATGCTGGGACTGCGCAGCGGGGATGACCTGACTGGCGAAGAAGATCGCTACGCTGTGGCGGTGATCGGCGATGGCGCATTTCCATCAGGAATCGTATACGAAGCGTTGAACAATGCCGGCGGCATGAAGAAGAAACTGCTGATTGTGCTGAACGACAATCGAATGTCGATCTGTCCCCGCGTCGGTGGCATGGCAGACTACTTGGACCGATTGCGAACCAATCCTTTCTACACGGGCCTGAAGACTGAAATCGCCAAGGCACTGACCAAGGTTCCGCTGTTGGGTGATCCAACTGAACGGCTGCTGGCGCAGCTGAAAGAAGGTATCAAGGCCGGCTTGCATGGAGGTATGCTGTTCGAAGATTTAGGCATTCGATACATTGGTCCTATCGATGGCCACAACATTGCAGTGGTGCGGAAGTATCTGCAAATGGTCAAGACACAAGAGGGCCCCGTGCTTTTGCATGTGGTCACGGAAAAAGGGCACGGCTTTCAGCCCGCCGCCGAAGACCCCGTGTTCTTCCACACGCCGCCCGCATTCGAAAACAACAACGGCAAAGCGATCCACAAGAAAAAGGGAAGCAGCAAGGTCTTTACGGATTTCGCCAGCGAGGCGATTCGAGCCCAGATGCAACGCAGCGATCAAGTCACTGTGATGACAGCCGCAATGTGTCAAGGCAACAAACTGGAGAGCATTCGTGACGAATTTCCAGACCGCTTTTTCGATACGGGAATCTGCGAATCCCACGCGGTTGCGTTCGCTGCCGGCCAAGCTAAAGCGGGGCTGAGACCGATTGTCGATATCTACAGCACGTTCATGCAACGGAGCTACGATCAGGTTTTTCAGGAAGTCGCCCTGCAAAACCTGCCCGTCGTCTTCATGATGGATCGAGCTGGACTGACAGGTCCCGATGGACCAACGCATCACGGGGTGTTCGACATTGGCTACATGCGACTATTCCCAAACATGGTGGTCATGGCACCAGGCGACGCGCACGACATGACGCAGATGGTGGATCTTGCCATCCAACATTCAAGCCCCTGTTCGCTTCGCTATCCGAAGGCTTCCGCCCGTGAATTGCCAGGCAATCGGACGCCGGTGAAACTCGGCAAGGCTGAAGTGCTGCACTGGGGGCAAGACGGCACAATCCTTGCCTGCGGTTCACTTGTCACCGAAGCACTGGCAGCCTCCGTGTTGCTTCGCGGAGAAGGACTGGAGGTGGGTGTCGTTAACGCCCGCTTTGCCAAACCGATCGATCGCGAGATCATACACCGAGCAATCGGTGATACTGGATTTCTGGTTACCGTGGAAGAGTCGATGCTGATGGGAGGCTTCGGCAGTGCAGTCCTGGAAGTGGCAAGCGAAGATGGCCTGGCGTCAGAGAACATCCGTCGCCTGGGAATTCCCGATCAGTTTGTCGAACATGGAGATCGTGACGAACTGCTGGCCGACCTCGGCTTGGACGCGGCCGGAATCGCGCGAACCTGCCGTATGGCGGCACCCACGTCGAACGCCGATCACAAGCAGCAACACGTCGTTCGTTAGGTGGATGCTGTTTCGTGCCGCAGTACGCCTACGCCGCCGCACACTCATCATGCGTGGAGCGCATCGTTCCTCGCGTCATCAGGGTTCGTCAGTAGGATGGAGTCGCACTCCGTCTGTGTTTCCATTTGGGGGTGCAACTCCAAGCTGCAACGTCGAGTGAAACAGAGGTTCTGATATCCCAGGCTACAACGTCGAGTAGAAGAGAGATTTTAAAACTCCAATCTACAAGATCGAGTGAAACAGAGGTTAAGAGATGGCCAACGAGCCAGAATGGGCGACACGACCGCATGGGCGGCCCCGTGCGATTTTGCTCGGTGCCGCTGACCGATCTCGCATTCTCGAAGAGATCAACCGACTCTTGCCAGAGCTCGAGAAATGCCTCGAAGTAGTCCACATCGCATTGGACTCATCTGACGAACTCAATGTCAAAGCCGATCTGGTGTTGGTGTTTGGTGGCGATGGCTCCATGTTACGTGCCGCACGTCAGATGGCTGCCCGCCAGTTGCCGGTGGTCGGCGTCAACATGGGCAGACTGGGATTCTTGGCAGATTTATCCCGTGATTCACTGCTGACGTTCTTGCCTGATATCTGTGCTGGCAAGTGCAAGATCGTCGAACATCTGATGTTCCGTTGTCAGGTCCTCCGTGATGATTGTGTGATCCATGACGAATTGGGTTTGAACGAAACCGCGATCCTGGCCGGACCGCCCTTCTCGATGCTGTACGTCGATCTTTACATTGACGGAGAATTGGCAACTACCTATAGTTGCGACGGCTTGATCATCAGCACGCCTGTCGGTTCCACCGCCCATAGCCTTTCGACGGGTGGGCCGATCCTTCGGAAGAATTTGCAGGCCTTTGTGATCTCGCCGATTAGCCCGCACACGTTAACAGTACGTCCGGTGGTGGATGCCGCAGATCGCGTTTACGAAGCCGTGGTTCGAGAGCCCAACGAAACGACTTCAGTGGTCGTCGATGGTCGCACCATTTGCCGGTTGACGAATCGGGATTGCGTGCAGGTGCGACGAGCCGAACCGACTTTTAAGATGGTGGAAGTTGCTGGACAAACGTATTACCGCACGCTTCGCGAAAAACTGGGTTGGGGCGGAAATATCGGGGACCGATAAATCCGCCGCTCGACCAGAAAAACACTCCAAGGCCCCCTGCACGGATGCAATGCCATGAAACCGTTCGCCCTCTCTTTGTCGCTGCTACTTGCGTTTTGTCTGAGTCTCCACTGTTTGACGCTGACTTCGACGGCCGATGATGAAGCCAAGAAACTGAGCGCGGAATTGGAAGCCGCCAAGAAAAAGCTGACTGAAGCGCGGGTGACATTGCAATACAAATTCGCCAAAGGCGAAACGTTGCATTGGAAGGTCGAACATCTCGGTGCCACGGAAACGACGATTCAAGGCAACACCCAGACCTCGGAATCGCGCAGTGTCTCCACCAAGGTTTGGCAAATCACCGGGGTCGACAGTAAAGGCAACATGACGGTGACGCACTCCGTGGCGAACGTCGACATGTGGCAAAAACTGTCCGACCGCCCCGAAATTCGCTTCAACAGCAAAACAGACAAGACGGCACCGCCTGAATACGAGAATGTCGCAAAGACCATCGGTGTGCCATTGACGACGTTGACATTTGCAAGCGACGGCAAAATCGTCAAACGTGGTACCTCGCTCCGCCAAGCCAACCTCGGTTTGGGCGATCTGGTGATGCTGTTGCCTCCCAAGCCTGTCAAAGTCGGTAGCCGCTGGCATGAACCTGCCGAGATTCGCATCCGGCAAAAGGACGGCCGGCAGAAGACCATCAAGACACGCAAGCAATACACGTTGAAGAAAATCGAAACCGGCGTTGCAACCATTTCCGTCGAGACTCAAGTATTGACGCCAGTCAACAACAGCACGATCAAATCCCAATTGGTGCAACAGTTGACCAATGGCACCATCAAATTCGATATTGACGCCGGTCGAATCTTGAAGAAGGAAATGGAATGGGATGAAAGTGTGGTCGGTTTCAACGGTGCGGACAGCATGATGAAGTACGTCGCACGCTACACCGAAGAGATGCAGTCCGTAACAACAGCCGACGCCGGCGACACGAAAGATGCAGCAGGTACGACGGCGCGTGCCAATCCTACTGATAGACCTGCGCTTCGTCGGCGGTAGGCCAGCTGTTGAGTCTGGATAGTAGAGGGGTCGGGAGTCTTTTTCGGCCATCGGTGTCCGTCGATCGAACGTCGTTGCCCGAAAAAGACTCCCGACCCCTTCTTGGCCAACGCACAAGCCGCCTTCACAACACCACTGTTCTGGGCCGGTCTCCCGACCGGCCCACTCTCTGTTCGTGGAGAAGGTCAATCGGCGAGTCGTGTGATTCCCCACAACATCGTCCGTGCCACAACATCGCGACATCGTCCGACTTCACGCGAACGGTGAATGGGCCTTTTTTGCCTTGCGAGTCGGTTCGACTTGCCACGCGTGACGTTGATGACGCACTAAGGTCGCCGACACCACCACGATGAAACCGATCACGGCCATGATCAGCCACAGGGCGATGGCCAGAGCCAACATTAAGCCAACCGACAAGCTCGGCCCGGAGTTACCGAAACTGAACGGGCTACTCATTGGCGTCAAAGCATTGACCGATGGGGTCCCACAGAACAGTTCCGGCGAGATCAACGACGCCGCGGCATCGGGTTCGACGAGCCGGCGGGCCGTGTTCACGATCTGAAGAAATTCGGTTCGGTAACCGTGGCCGTCTCGACCGCATGACGAGCTGGCGATCTCCAGCACTTCCGCGTAGCTGGCGTCACCTCGGTATTGGGATCTCCGCAACAACATGCCAAACTCGGCGACGGCGGCCGCGAATTGAAAGTCCTTCGTCGCTTTTCCAAATTCCAGCGGCGCGTTCTTAACGGGAAAGACCGCAAGCTCGCTACGATCGTTGCTGGGCCGCTTGAAGCGCAGCTTCAGATTTAACAAGTCATCACTGTCAGCCGCCTCCGCTAGTCTTCTGCGAGTCTGGTACTTCAGCGGATCCACCTGCGGATCGACCGTCTCTTCTTCGCCGTCGGCCAACACAAGTTCGTAGAGAGCTGTCACGGTGTGCCCTGCGCCGATTTCACCGGCGTCTTTCTTGTCGTCATTAAAGTCCCTGTCCTCGAGGCGTCGGTTTTCGTAACCGATCAGCCGATAGGCATCGACGTGAACCGGATTGAACTCAATCTGGATCTTTACGTCCTTGGCGATCGTGACCAATGTGCTGTCAAGCTGGTCCAACAAGACCTTGCGTGCTTCTTGCTGGCTATCGATGAACGCATAGTTCCCGTTCGCTTTGTTGGACAGCTCTTCCAGCATGGCGTCGTTGTGGTTTCCCATCCCGAATCCAAGTACTGACAGGAACACACCTTCGCGGGCATGTCCTTCGGCCAACCGAACCAAAGCGCTGGTGCTGGTCGTACCGACATTAAAGTCGCCGTCGGTGCATAACAGCACACGATTCACACCACCTTTGATGAAATTCTGACGAGCGACCTGGTATGCCAGTTGAATGCCCTGACCTCCGTTGGTCGATCCGCCAGCCGCCAGTCGCTCGACCGCGTTCAAAATGATGTGTCGGTTGTCTCCATGCGTGGGCGGCAGCACAAGCCCTGCCGCGCCCGCATAGACCACGATCGAAACCCGATCATCGTCATTCAATTGCGATGTCAGCAGTTTCAGGCCAGCCTTAACCAAACCCAATTTGTTGGGGCGGTTCATCGATCCTGACACATCGATCAGAAAGACAAGATTGCTGGTTGGACGCCGTTGGTTCATCTCTCGTCCTTTGATACCGACCCGGGCCAGCAGGTGCTCCGGCTTCCAAGGAGCCCGTGCCACTTCTAAATGCACGGCAAACGGATCATCACCGGCCGGCGGCGAATACTCATAGTCGAAGTAGTTAACCAGTTCTTCGATCCGAACCGCGTCAGGCGGTGGCAACATATTGCGTTGCTGGAGGTACATTCGTGTCTTCGCATAGGAGGCGGTATCAACATCGATCGAGAACGTCGAAAGTGGCGCCTCTTCAACGGCGATAAATCCGTTTTCGACGATCAGACCGTACCGATCCCCGTCGAGCACCTGGCCTTCACCCAATCGATGTTGTTCCATCAGCTGCACAGTGGAAGCACTGTCGGAAGCGGGGGCTCTTTTTTCAACGTTGGATCGTGCCTCTGCGACATTGAACTTGCTCTCTATCTCTGGTCTCGCAATGGTCGGCGTTCGTTGTGCGGCGGGTGTGGGCTGGACGGCGATTGCGGGTCGTTCGCCCGTTGCAGGCCCGGCGTACAAGTCGGTACTGGATTCTTCGTTCGTCTCCGCATCTGCGTAGCTTTGGGTGGCCGCAGGCCTTGTTTGTCGATAAGAGGCATCGGATGATTGCTGCCCAACGTCCGTGGAACTACTGCAACCAACCAGCGTAGCAGTCAATAAAACGAAGGCTGATCCAGCCAAATATGCGCGCAACATGATCCAACTCCCTATCCGAGGAATCCACAAAATGGGCCTGCAACAGAAACGACGACATGCAATGGGAAATGGTTTCTTGTTTTTGATGACCCGTCAACTGAGTTCGTTATTCCAAACAAAAGGTGAAGTTTTCCTGCCGGGCTGCTGATCGTACACTACACGTGCACCGCGATCGGCTCGCGGGCCATTGCCACTGTCGCGATTACACGCCTTTGCCAAGAGCAGGTTGTCAAGACAGCCGCGCAACGAGCACAATCGCAGATCATGCATTCGAGCTGCTCTATTTCAGCTCGGGCAGCGTGCCCTCCACATCGCGGGGAATCAGAAAACTGAATGGCCAGCCACCCGCAAAAGACCGTTCTCACGATCACACTAGTGGTGGGTGTGATCTTGCTGGCCGTGGCGTTGACCTTTGCGGCAGACAGCCGGACGGCAAGCTTGCTTTGGAACACGCTCAGGCTGGCTGCGGCAACAAGTTTGATTGCGATTCCGCTGGGGACTTGTCTGGCATTTGCCTTGCTCCGCACAGACATTGCTGGCCGACGCGTGGGCACCTTTGTGCTAGCGACCATGCTATTTGTGCCACTGTATTTGCAGGCGGCGGGATGGGATGCTGGTTTTGGCCGCCAGGGTTGGCTCTCACTTTCACAGGGCACATTAGCCGCGCCGTTGCTAGACGCATGGCGAGCGGTCATTTGGATCCACTCGATCACCGCCCTTCCCTGGGTGGTCCTGATCGTAGGGATTCGCTTGCACTACTCCGAACCCGAACTGGAAGATGCCGCCTCGTTGGACGCATCGACGGCTCAAGTCTTTTTTAGGATCACACTGCCGCGAGCGATCCCAGCGGTACTCGTCGCGGCCTTGTGGATTGTGATCACCACTGCCGGCGAGATCACGGTCACCGACCTCTATCAAGTGCGTACCTATGCCGAAGAGATTTACGCCAATGTTCCGTCGTATGGTGAATTTGAAGACCATGGGTTGGCAGCCCTACCTGGCATACTGCTGGTAACAGGGCTGGTTCTTGTGGCACTGTTCACTGCATCATCTGTCGTGCCGCCTCGGCACGTCGCCTCACCGTCGGCGCAGCGGATCATCTCACTGGGCAAGTGGCGCTGGCCGGGATCGTGCGCCATCCTGTTGATCGTCATGTTGATTGCAGGGTTGCCGCTACTGAACCTGTGCATCAATGCCGGGCTGATGGTGGGACACGTTGACGATCAGCCGGTTCGCTTTTGGTCGGTCTTCAAGTTCCTCCGCGTCGTGCTGGCGAGCCCGATTCAGTTCATTGACGAATTCCGTTGGACGAATGTCATCGGCACCCTGGTCGGGTTGGCGGCTGTCGGGTTGGCTGGCCCGTTGGCGTGGGCCGCGCGCCGGTGGGCGATCGGTTCATGGCTGGTGCTGGTGTCCACCGCTGTTTGCCTGGCCTTGCCAGGGCCGATCATTGGTCTCAGTGTCATCTGGCTGCTCAATCGCGACGGTTCACCTCTGTTGATCTGGCTCTACGATCGCACGATCCTGGCCCCCTGCCTGGCGACATTGGTTCGTGCCTTTCCGATCGCCATGTTGATCACCTGGTTTTCGCTTAGGACCGTCTCTTCTGATGTGTTGGACTCTGCGTCGACCGAAGGTGCAGGTGGCGTGAGGCGTTTTATTCACATTGCTGTCCCGCAACGCAAGTTGGCATTCGGCGTCGCCTGGTTTGCTGCGGTGGTGATCGCGATTGGAGATCTTTCGGCGAGTATCCTGGTAACACCGCCAGGCGTGTCAACCATTCCCATTCGCGTTTTCGGGCTCCTGCACGCAGGTGTCGACGACCAGGTTGCCGGTCTATGCCTGGCTATGGTGGGGGAGTTCGTCGTATTGGCCGTGGTCACGATCACCGTCATCGCTTTGGCAGAAAACCGGGTTCGGGCCGAACGCCACCGGCGTGTATAATGAA
>JASLPZ010000010.1:0-29301 GCA_030744725.1 Pirellulaceae bacterium | reverse complement strand
ATGCTCGCTCATGCCCCGCTATGCTGCTTCTTGCTTGTGACCTTTGTGCCCGTGATTGCGCGCGCCGTTGATCACGTCTCGCTTGAGCGAGATGGTCGACCGATCCATATTTCAGGGAAAGTCCTGGTCGAAGCCCAAGACGGTGGCTTGCTCCTGATGGATTCCTCACGCGTACTTTGGGCCGTCACGCCTGACGAGATCACGCGTCATGACAAAGACCAGCAGGAATTCAAGTTGCTCGACAAAGAAGGCATGTCCGAGCAGTTGCAGAAAGAACTGACTGGCCGGTTTCGCGTGCATAAGACCGCTCATTACGTCATCTGCTACAACACATCGGCGGCGTATGCCAAGTGGTGTGGTGCCTTGTTCGAGCGCTTGTACCGAGCGTTTGGAACCTACTGGAAGAACCGCGGCTTCGAACTGGATGAACCGAAATGGCCGCTTGTCGCACTGGTGTTTGACGATCGCCAATCGTACGCTCAATATGCCAAGTCTGAATTGGGTGACGCCACTTCGTCGATCATCGGCTATTTCAGTTTGCGTTCCAACCGTGTCACGATGTACGACTTGACCGGCGTTGACCGGATCGGACCTGGCCGCACCAGTTCCGCGGCGCAAATCAATCGCATCTTGTCACGCCCCGAAGCCGAGCGCACCGTCGCCACCATCATTCACGAAGCGACCCACCAATTGGCGTTTAATCGAGGTCTGCAGACTCGATACGCTGACATTCCGCTGTGGGTCAGTGAAGGCCTTGCGATTTACTTCGAAACGCCGGACCTCCGCAGCTCGAAAGGATGGCGAAATATTGGAGGTGTGAACCGTGTCCGCTTGAACGAATTTCGGCGTTACCAGCAGAGCCGCCCACAGAATTCGCTGGTCACGCTCATCTCTGACGATCAGCGATTCCGTAGTGTGCGTACCGCTCCCGACGCGTATTGCGAGGCCTGGGCGTTGAACTACTTCTTGATCCGCAAACACCCCAAAGAGTATCTCAAGTACACCAAGCTGATGGCGGAAAAGAAACGACTTCTGTACGATAGCCCGGAAGAGCGTCGCCAGCAGTTTCAAGAGGCCTTTGGCGAAGACTTGGGGCGGTTGGACCGGGAGTTCTTGCGCGACATTCGCTCGATCCGCTGAACTGGGCGGCGAACGTCGAGAACTCCCGTTGGAAAACTCGAAATGCCTGGTTCCGCTTGAACTAGGAGCCCCAGGCCGACTATCATTGTTGCAACCATTGACCCGCCCACTGCCCTGCCCCAAGGAGTTATTCATGTCGGCATCCCCACCGATCAAAGATGCATCTCGTCGAGATTTCTTGCAGAAGTCGTCGGCAGCAGTTGTTGGCGGCTCGCTGGCCGCCACACTCGGTGCGGCCCGTACGGTCCACGCCGCCGGTAGCGACATACTCAAAGTCGGACTGATCGGTTGTGGAGGGCGTGGTAGCGGTGCTGCCGTGAACGCAATGCGTGCCGAAGAGAACCTACAACTGGTCGCTTTGGCCGATGCGTTTGCGGATCGGTTAGATGACTGCAAACAGATTGTCCAACGCCAAATTGGCAAAAAGTACGCCGTCAAAGACGAGACCTGCTTCGTTGGATTTGACGCCTACAAACAACTGCTGGAAACTGACGTGGACGTCGTACTACTGTGCACGCCGCCACACTTCCGACCGGCACAGCTGCGCGCGTCGATCGAGGCGGGAAAACATGTCTTCTGCGAGAAACCGGTCGCAGTCGATCCCACGGGCGTCCGCAGCGTTCTGGAAACTGTCGAGCTCGCAAAACAGAAGAACCTGAGCATCGTATCGGGTTTGTGTTGGAGGTACGACCTGGGTGTCCGAGAAACTATAGGACGTATCAAAGACGGTGCCATTGGTGACATCGTGACCATTCAAGAGAACTACTTGACTGGCACCCTTTGGCATCGAGGTCGCCAGGATTCTTGGAGCGAAATGGAGTACCAGATGCGGAACTGGCTCTACTTCGCTTGGCTTTCCGGCGACCACATCGTCGAACAACACATTCACAGCCTGGACAAGGCCCTCTGGCTGATGGATGACGAGCCGCCCGTCAGTTGCGTAGGGCTTGGTGGCCGCCAAGTGCGAAGCGAAGAGAAATGGGGTCATATCTTTGATCACTTCGCCGTCTGTTACGAATGGGCCAACGGTGCGAAGACATTCGCCTACACGCGACAAATGAAGGGCTGCCACAACGAGGTCGAGGATCACGTGCTAGGTACCAAAGGTGCCGCAAAAATCCTCAAGCACGAGATCTCGCAAAAAGCGATGCCAGGCGATGAAGGCAAGTGGAAATACAAGGGCCCCAAGCCGAGCATGTACAATGTAGAACACAAGGAGTTGTTCGCTGGTATCCGATCGGGGGACATCCTGAACAACGGCAAGTACATGTCGTACAGCACGTTGCTGGCGATAATGGGACGCGAAGCCTGTTATACGGGTGAGAAGATCACCTGGGAAAAGGCGATCAACTCGAAGCAGGATCTCAGTCCGAAGGCATACGCATGGACGGATATCGCAGTCCCCGAAGTCGCCGTGCCTGGCAAGACGAAACTTGCATAGTTCAGTCTGCCTGCCAGCAGTTGACTCAATAAGAAACGGCCGAGCGAAACAAAGTCGCTCGGCCGTTTTCGTTGCTTTTCGGTATTAGGATGGCGCGTTAGGCGTCCTTCTTCTTTTTCTTCTTCTTTTTGCCACCTCGGTTGGGGGCAGCCTTCTTCCGTTGCTCAGGCGTCAGCAATGCCAGTACGGCTTTCTGGAATCCCTGTTGGATTTCACGTGTTTTCGCCAAAGCGGCTTTCTCTTCGGCCGTTAGCCCAACCGCCTCTTCCGCAGCTGCTTGGGCGGCTTTACCTTTCTTGCCGTCTGCGACCGCCTTCTTCCGGGCAGCGCCAAGCTCACGACGCTTCTTGCCGACCACCTTGTTCGCTTCGGCAAGTTTCGGTTGAGCTTCACTTTGCAGCTTCTTGATCTTCGCCGTCTGCTCTTCGGTCAGATCAACTTTGGCACTCAGTTGCTTGAGATAATTTCCCAATGCGGTTTGCCGAGCTTTGTTGGCATTGCCCTTCTTCTTTTTCTTTTTTGCGTCCTGTGCCGCCAGTGGCAGGGTAATGGCGACAGCCAAACAAACGAGAACAAGGCTCTTCAGTACATTCTTCATCGACAAGTCTCCTGAGAATAGGAAGTAAATTGTGTCGGGTAACAATCCTTATTCCCCAGAGCACAGCGAAACAAAAACCGTTGATGCGGCGTCATGCCACGTCCTAGTCACAAAAATGCAGAGGCAGTGCCGTCACCGCATCCATCTAAAATAATCAGACCGAAACCGTTAGGCAAACAGTTGTTTGATCACGCTGCCGTCGCGGACAATCGTGATCGGCCTAGTGCTCTGTCAAGACTAGGAATTAGGGTTGTCGAGCTTGATTGTCGTGGTTCGCTCCGGGAACGAAACGCATTGATCGCGATCAACGACTATCTCGCCAGGCGACCGTTCTTCTCCAACCCTAAAATCAAAAATTGACAAAGCACTAGGAGCGAACAGCGAATATCATTGATGATCCAGTCCTTAGTCGATGGCCTTGGTAGACGATTTCTTGTTGGAAGTCTTCTTGCTTGTCGCGGGCTTCGCTTTTCGAGCGTTCGGTTTGACTGATCTGTCACGCTTCTGCGTAGCCTTCGTCAGTGACAACAGTTGCTTTTCAAGGGTCTTGTCACGGTCCTTCTGGATAGACTGCAGTTGCTCGTCCAGCCTCTTGAGCCGCTCAGCGGTTCGATCACGATCTCGCTGCAGCAATGTGGCGCGCAGGTCATAGACTTCGGCCAATGTCTTACGCAGCGCGTCGCGCAGATCATCAGGGCCGCCCATCTGCAATCTTGCCCCCAGCAACCTCGCACGTGACTGAGCTTTCCAGAGTTTTAGCTCGGCAGGGTAGCGATCACGGCCTTCGAACTGTTTCAGGCGTAGCCGATTTCGATCCAATTCCCGCACCGCTCGCTCATACTCCTTGGGCACGTTTTCCTTGAGGCGAGCTAAAACGTCACATAACTCGCGATGATGCTCACGCACAAACTTGCCGACGTGAGCTTCCGTTTCGGCGGTGATTGGGACGAGCCGTTTAGATTTGGCTGCAGTGGCATTTTTTGCGGATTGTTTTTGAGCAGCTGATGTTCGGTTTGCGGCGTTGCGGTTGGGAGAATTCTGTTTTTTGGATTGCGCCTGCGCCACGCGAACTGCGCCAGCATCGTCGCGCTGCTGGCGCTTCCTTGTATCACGCTTAGCCGTGTCACTGGCGCCGGTCAGTGGCACAGCAAAGGCGACAGACGCGAGCACCAGCACGGACATGCACAACAAAGTATTTTTCATCACGCTACTCCTGCTCCTCCGCATCGGTGAAACCGGCCAAGGCAGCCATCATCCAGGATGGAGCTTGCAGCCGATCGTCATTCACTTCGGCACGGACAGTTGGCTCGCTATGCGACGCCAGTGGTTCATCATCGAGCAGCCCGTCGATAGACTCGCCATCGCTAACCAGGGTCGTGGTGACGAGCAGCTCGCCGGTCTCCACCCATAGTGAGGCCAATTCGCCGGAATCAAACGCGGAAACATCAGTCGCGGCAACGGGCTGGCCGCCTGGATTCAAGCTCGGCGGCGAAGTTCGCGCGTTCCAAAACAACAAGGCAGCCAGACCGGCTAAGGCGGCAACCGCCGACCAGGCAACTGGGGCCATCCAAGCCTTGCCAGCCTGATCATGCGGAAAAAACTGTGTCGCCACTATTGGAGATCGAACGCAAGGTGTATCGTTCGATGGCACGTCGCCCGTTGTTGATTCGACCATCGCCATTGCCTGTGTCAATTCAACAGTTCGCGCGAGGGCTTCGCGTGCCAGCTGATCGTTCTCCAGGCATTCTTCAAAATAGACGATGGCGGCTTCGGGTAGTTCGCCAGTGAGATACTGAAAGGCGAGCCATTCGATATCCAGCGAAGTCGATGCGCTCGATCTGTTAGTCTTGCTGTTATTCATCGGTTTGTCGTGAGTCATTCAGGTTCAGTCAATTCTGACCGCAGCTGCCCCATCGCGGCTCGCATCCGTGACAGCGCGGTTCCTATAGGAATCTGCAATTCTTCCGCAATCACCTTGAAGGTCTTTTGTTCGTAAATCCTCATTCGTACAACGCGTCGCTGCTCGCGTGGCAGTGCATCCATTGCCTTCCGAACTCGTCCCACAATTTCAGCTCTCAGAATCGGTTCGTCGGCGGGTCCCGCCTGCGTGGTGGCCGTCGTCGCAAGTTGCCGCAAGACGTTTTCGCCAATGCCCTCACGACGACGCAACAACAATGCCTCGTGATAGGCCACTCGAAACAACCATGCCTTGCGAGTCTTCTCCTGAGACGTATGGCCCCGCTCCACCATTTTGACGAGTGCATTTTGCATTGCGTCCCCCGCCAATTGCGGGTCCCGCAACACACCAATCATGAAACGTTCAAGTTCGGCACCATGTTCTCGCAGCAGTGCCTCGACGATAGCCGGATCTAATCTCGTTGCGTCGTCGGCCGTCACGCCACCGCTCCTGATGCCGCGTGCGGCGTTGAAATCATGATGCGCCGAACTAGCAGTTTATTTGGCAGCCGGGAATGCAAATCTGTCTCTCACGCCTAAAGTGTTTTACCAACAGCAATTACGTCTTCGACAAAACCTGAGCGCCTGCGCTTTTTCCCGCCAACGGCCACCTCGGCAAATCAATCTGAACCAAGCTATAATGCCGCTCCGTATCAAAGCAACAGTGTATCACGACCGACTTTTTCGTGCTGGCAAGGAGTTGACGGATTGTTAGTGGGTCCCGTTTTCTTTCGTGAAGCGTCGACAACTCCTCGTCGATCGCGCCACTATGTTCTTCGCGCCATCTACGTCCTGGGGCTTCTGGTGCTGATTTGCACTGCTTGGCTTGTTCAGGCGGACACGCAGATCGTCCGCAACATCGGCGACATGGCTCGCTTTGGAGCCAGGCTTTTCCAGATTCTAGCGCCCCTGCAATTGACTTTAGTCGTCTTTCTATCGGCATTTGGCGTGGCCAGCGCGGTTTCTCAGGAGAAGGACCGCCGGACACTGATTCTGCTGCTGATGACCAGGCTCAGGAACAGCGAACTGGTCCTCGGCAAGCTGCTGGCAGCCCTGCTGGATGTCTTCGTCCTGGTGATTGCTTCCGCCCCCGTCTTAATGCTGATCACGTTGTTGGGCGGCGTGTCGACGGATCAAGTCGTGCGCGCCCTGCTGATAACATTCACATCAGCGCTGGCCGCCGGAAGCCTCGGTTCCGTCTTGGCTCTGTGGCGTGAAAAGACGTTTCAGACGTTGTCCATGACCGTGTTGACGCTAATGATGTGGGTGGGACTCTGGGAAGCAGTCGCATCGGGGCTACTCTTCGAATCCGCCGCGGGGCTTTCGTGCGAGACGATCGCCGCTTCATTTAGCCCTTTTCGCGCGATCCTGGCCGCGGCAACTCCTCGCATGGCAAGTGCGCCGCTGTTTTCGTGGACAGACGGTGTCACCTTGTACTTGCTGGTCTCCCTTGTCGCCAGCGTGTTGATCAATTTGGTGGCAGTTCTTCGCGTGCGAATCTGGAACCCATCGCGTGAACTGCGGCCCGGTCAACAGGACGAGGCGGAGACTGTAAGTATCTACGCCGCGGAGGAGGAATCCGAAAAAGTCTCGACGGATGAAGCCGCAGCGACGACACCAGCAACCACGGCGGAATCCGCACGGGCCGGTCACGTTGATGCGCGAGTTCGCTCGGCCAGCCAAACCAGTCGTGAAGTCTGGGACAACCCCATCCTCTGGCGCGAGGCCTGCACGTGGGCCTATGGTCGCAAAGTGATGATCATCCGAATTGCGTATTTGGTCTTGTTCGCCATGGTCGGGTCCGGCCTCTATTGGATTCTGGCGGAAGCGGAAACAGCTCCCAACGTAACCGGTCTAGCCAGCCGGATTCCCGCCACCGCATTGATGTTGGCGCTTTTTTGCCTGGTCAGCCTGGTCATCATCAATGCGCTTGCGGTCAATTCCATCACCAACGAACGCGACAGCCAGGCGCTCGATGTTTTGCTCGTGACAGACCTCTCGTCCCGCGAATTCGTCTTCGGAAAACTGGGCGGTGTGTTGTGGGTCACCAAAGAAATGGTGCTGCTTCCGATGGTGCTTTGCGGCTTCCTGTGGTGGCAAAATGGCATCACCACGGAAAACCTTCTGTACCTGATCGGTTGCCTGGTCGTGATGGACATTTTCGTGACGATGCTGGGTGTTCATTTTGGCATGAATTACGCGAATTCACGATCCGCAATAACAATCAGCCTGGGTGCCGTGTTCTTTCTCTTCGTGGGCGTCGTAGTGTGCATGACGATCATGATTTCGTTTAACGGTTCGTTCCAAGTTCAATATGCGCCGTTTCTGGCGTTTATTGGCGGTGGCAGTCTAGGGCTGTATGTGGCGCTGGGTTCTCGAAACGCATCTTCAGCTGTCTTCTGGGCATCGTTGCTATTGCCAATCGCAACGTTCTACTGCATCGTTAGTTTTATGCTGGGTGATCGCGAATTGACAATCTTCCTAATGATCGCCGTCACGTATGGATTCACGACGGCCGCGATGATGGTCCCTGCGATCTCTGAATTCGATTTCGCGATGGGTCGCACAATGACAGACGGCACCGAATGAGAGCGGTCGCCGCACATCCAAGGGCCGTTAAGGCGAGCGGCAGATAAGGGTGTGGGCCGGAACACGCGCAGCGCAGTTTCGGCTCAAGAATGGCACGAAGCATTGGTATTGTCGGAACTGCGATGCGCTTGTTCCGGCCTACTTGGTTGAAACTCGATAGATTCAATGGACGTACTGGCACAACTGTTCCCTTGGCTAATTGCCATGGCCGTGCTCATCGTCGGCTCTGGATTTTTCTCGGCCAGCGAGGCGGCTCTGTTCTCGCTCAAGCCACACGATCGCCGGTCCCTGCAGGCAGGCAACACTGCCCAACGTTCGGCCGCCCGCCTGCTGGACGATCCTGAAAGGTTGCTTTCAGCGGTGTTATTCTGGAATCTGACGACGAACATTGCCTATTTTGCGATTGTCGCGATCGTGAACCTGCGACTGAAAGAGACCGCCCATTTTGGTCAGTCGACGGCGATCGCCTTCGGTGTCACCTCGCTCTTGGCTATCATCTTTTGTAGTGAAATGATCCCCAAGAGCGTCGCCGTATTACGGCCTAGGGCGCTGGCCGGCTGGGTCGGCGTGCCGTTGGTTGTGGCCGTCCGATTAGCCGACCCGATCATCCCGGCCTTGCAGTTAGCAAATGTGCTGTCACGACGGTTGATCTGGCCAAACTTCAAGCCCGAACGATACCTCGAAGTCACCGATCTCGAGCGGGCTATTGAACTCTCAACGACCGATGCAGACCTTATCGAGCAAGAGCAGGCGGCGCTTCGCAATATTGTCTTACTCTCTGACATCCGCGCCGAAGAGTGGATGCGCCCGCGCACGCAGTTTCAAGCGTTTCGCCCGCCCGTCATGCTTGCCGACCTGAACGGCGTGATGACGCCCAGCGGATACTTGCTGGTTACCGAACACGACAGCGAAGAAGTGGATGCGGCGATCCACTTGAAAGAACTGGCCGATGTCCCACGCGAACATCTTGAACATTATGCCGAACCAGTCGTGCAGTTGCCCTGGTGCGCCACGGTCGCCGACGCTTTGCAGGAACTCAGCCAGCGGCATCGCCAAGTGGCTGCGATCGTCAATGAATTTGGCGAGACGATCGGTATTCTGACGCTGGAAGATATCCTGGACACCGTGTTCACCTATCATCCCAGCCGCAGCCGCTTACTGCTGGGAAAGAAACCAATTCATGACATTTCCAAAGACGTCTGGCTCGCGGCCGGCGTCACCAGCTTGCGGCAATTATCCCGTTATCTGAACATCGAATTGCCGCCCAGCAAAAGTGTGACCGTGGCGGGTGTGATCCAACAGTCGCTGGGGCGGATCGCAGCAGCGGACGACACGTGCGATTGGGGACCGTTCCACATGAAGGTCCTGGAGGCTCCTGAACGTGGCCACATGTTGATCCAGTTGACGCGCAAAAAGTCAGCGGAGACCGACAGATGATCGTCGGTGCCATCTTGTTTGCTCTGGGCATTTTTCTCAGCGCCTTCTTCAGCGGCTCAGAGACCGGTTTCTATCGAGTGACTCGTGTCCGCCTGTTGCTCGATGGACTCGGTGGTGATCCCATTGCGCGGACGCTACTGTGGCTGACCTACCAACCCACGTTGTTTGTCGCCACCGCGCTGATTGGCAACAACCTGGCGAACTACCTTGTTTCGTTGTCAATCGTGATCCTCACCCAGTATGCGTTTGAAGGCAGCATGTTCTGGTTGGACCTCCTGGCACCGGTAGCCCTCTCGCCGCTTATCTTTGTTTACGGCGAGTTGCTTCCAAAGAGCTTGTTTTATCGCGCACCAAATCTCCTCCTTCGCCGCACTGGACCTTTGTTCTTCTTGTTCGCCTTGGCGTTCGCGCCGCTCTCTGCTCTGCTGTGGGCGTTCGGCCGTGTCTTGCAAGCTTTGGTCGGTGAAGCACCACTCCGTGTGCGCTTGACGCTTGCTCGCGGCGAATTACAGCAAGTTCTCGCCGAAGGCGAAGAAGTGGGTATCCTGCGACCAGCCCAACGTCAGCTGGCACAAGGGCTGTTCTCGGTCGCCTCGCACCCAGTGATTGAACTCTCCAGGCCAGTCGCCCGCTTGGCCAGCGTTGAACTGGGTGCCGCGGCCTCGGAAGTGCTGCGAATCGCGCGGCGCCATCGAGCCGCAATCGTTCCGGTCGCGGACAAGCAACAGAAGCTGATCGGCTACGTGAGAATCGTCGACCTCTGTCTTTCGCGAGCGGAGACCGTCAGCGAGTTCCATCCGTTGGTGAACATTCCCGCTACGGAAACGCTGATTGCCGCACTCATTCGAATGCAATCCAGCAAAGAAGAGCTGGCTGCTGTCGTGAACGACGAAGAGAAAACGATCGGCTTGCTCTACGCGGAAGACCTGACGTCGCGACTGTTTCGTGCCCGTTAAGACCACCAAGAGAATGCGTGCGATGATCGCCAAGAAGGGGACGGGAGTCTTTTTCGAGCAACGACTTGCAGGCGACAGACACCGATGGCCGAAAAAGACCCAGGTAGTTCGCACTGATCACAAGCGGCCTCTCCCAGTGGGAAGGTGACTGGATCTTAACTTCAGAAGCAGCAAGATTTGAAAGCTGGACGATCTCCTTGTGGGAGAGGGAAAGGAAGAATGAACAGGAGGACGCAGAGGAAACAGAGACGGCAGAATCGGGAACTCTGCTTCCTCTGCGCTCTCTTGTTCAAAATCTGCATTCAGCCATGAGTACGGATAATTGGGTCTTGAGACACAGCGTGACATAATGCCAAGTTCGCGGAGCGGCACCCGACCCCAGTCACCCGTCACCATTCACCGCTAGACGTTCACCGCACGAAGACTATTCATCTTTGTGGTAGCCAAGCGTCATGATCACCGAAAGCATTTCTTCATAGGTGATGAATCGGCGGCGGTGATGCAGTTTGTACTGATCGATGGCGATGGCCAGTTCGCGGGCACCTGACGACAGCTCGTCGTGGCTGTTAGTGAATTGGCGACGATCGTTTGCGGGCGCCGACGGATCGCCAGCGTAACCGCGACGATCGATAAACGACGGATCTGCAACGGATGTAGTCGGCGCCAACACTGGACTCTCCTTCTCGAGGATTTTTTCTTGGGGGGGGAGGAATCTTGCATCGTTCGGCACTAAACCGTAGGTCACGTCTTGAGGAGAGTCAAACCGACGAGTTTCCAAACCGATCCAAACCAAAAGCTGCCTGGCCGCCGATCAGGGAATCCAGCAACTCCCGGAAAACCGGTACGACGGTGTCGCGCAGTTGGAACCTCGCCTGTAAGACGGGCACTCTTGCCCGTCGCAGAAGGACTGACGGTCAAGCGTGCCCATCCTACGACTGGTGAGCCAAATTCCGTCGCTCGCCTCAGGGCCGGTCCGGTTGTACCGGACGATCGGGTCGCGCCGAGCCAAGGTGAACCGCACCAAGTGACAACACCGAAATGCATCGGCGCCCCGTTGAGCCGTTCTTCCGAGCCATGTCGTGTCATTGATCACGCAAAGGCACGAAGGCGCAAAGGAACGGACGGACCGCTCCCCAACATTCTCTTTGCGCCTTCGCGCCTTTGCGTGAGACTTCCGTTTTTCGCACCACAGATTTTGAGTTATCGCAGCTTTCGAGGACGGGAATCTCGGGATAATGCCTGTCCTTTTCGCTGCTTTTCGCTCGTCCTTTTCGCTCTCTTTTCGCTCTAGTTGCTGGAGAACTAAACACTAGGGGTGTGATACACTAAAACGTTCTGCTCAGGTTCTTCACTCAACAGGCATCGACGCATGTTGACCGATCAAGCAACACACTCATCGATCAAAAAAGAGCATTTCTCTGCCCTAACCACATTTAAGCGCATTGGTTACGCCACGTGGTTAACATCCGTTGGAGTTCTCGCGCTGCTTACATTTCCTAGCGCGGTCCCGTGGATGATCGCCG
This sequence comes from Pirellulaceae bacterium, assembly GCA_030744725.1. Lineage (GTDB taxonomy): Bacteria > Planctomycetota > Planctomycetia > Pirellulales > Pirellulaceae > ARS98. The sequence continues at coordinate 17,661 of JASLPZ010000010.1, read as the reverse complement.
GCTGGCTTGTCTGGCATTCGCTGTCCGCACATCGAAATCAAGTGGGTTGGGCTCCACTTATCGCGTGTGTCTGCGTCTTGATGGTCAAGCGAATCTATTTGACGCCCTGGCTGTTCGGATTCGTTGCTGTGGCGCTCGTCGTTGCCCTCCTGCGCGCCGTGATTGAAAAGAGAAAAACCGCATTCAAGCGGTTTATGTGGGTCGGGACTCTGGGGCTATGGATCGTTTGGGTGTGTGTTGTCGCTGAATTCAGGTTTGCAACATCCTGCAATCACCCCGTAGTGCTCGATCCGAGTCGCCCCGTGGTTTGCGTCGGCGATAGCATCACTTCGGGTTTGGTCGGCGAGGTCAGCTATCCGGAGAAACTAGAGCGACTGATTCGACTGCCAGTGATCAACGTTGGCCAAAACGGCATCACTACTGAAATGGCCTACGATCTTCGGCTGCGAATCGTCGAGGCAAATCCACAGGTTGTGATCATCGAGCTTGGCGGCCACGACTTTCTCAAAGGCAGGACGCGCGCTGAGACGAAGCATAATCTAGAGCGGTTGATTGCGACGTGCAGGCAACTGGGTGCGCAGGTGGTGCTCTTCGAAATTCCTCGGGGGTTCATGACGGATCCTTTCGCGGGCCTCGAACGGGACATCGCGTACCAACACGATCTTGAACTCATCGGCGACAGTGCGATCCGCAACCTGGTGCTTTGGAGCCCAATTTCGCCGCCGGGGATGTGGCTTCCATCGACGCACCTCAGCGAAGATGGGATTCATCCGAATGTTCGCGGCACGACGTACCTTGCCAAACGCGTTGCTGATGGGCTCGTAAGGATTTACGGCGAGGAACTTCGATTTGAATGATCAGCCTAATTGAGCCACTGGGCCTCGTTCTCGCGACGTTCACAGCAGTCCAAGACACCAGTTGCGCGTCAACAAAGTTGTAACGGAACTATGTTCAGCGAGCGAAGAATGCCCGAATAGCGTCGATGAATGGAAAGAAAACGGCGGTTAGGAACACCACGATTGCCAGCGGAATGAGGCCCCATGCAATGCTGAACGAGTAAACCCTGCCTCTCCATTTGATGATCGCCATGCACGGGATTATAGCAGCAGTATTGTGCTTCGAGCGACACAACAAGGTACGTGTCGTGACTGCAAGGCCAATCGCAAGACCAAGTATCCCGCAAGAATCACAACTCGCCCATTACCATCCAATAACCCTTGAGATATTCCGCTGCGTCCTCCGTTGAGTCGAAGGCTAGTGCAGCGCCTTGTCGGGTAGCCCATTCCTCTCCGGTCCAGAACTCATCGACGGGAGCGAGAGAGGCAACAGTTCGCCGCGCCCGCCACGGGTGAATGCCGCCGATTTCTGGGCGGACAACCCGGACGATGATCCACTTGTCTTGGTCGATCGCCTTCAGCGTGGGAATTGTCGCCATGTTCCAAATTGTAATCGATCGGGACAGGATTGTCTTACTTGCTGGGCGTCAGATACCGAAGCCACCAGGGTAATCCTCGCTTCTCTCTCACCATGCCCCAATTGAAAGCGGCGGGGAGAGGGCTACTGCAACGACTGTTGATTTTTCTTGCCCCGCAAATGCGGCCAGTGCCCTTGTTCTTTGCTAGAATGCACCAGCAAACTCGGTTGCCTCAATATGTGGCCATTGGCGGCGAAGCTCAGCGTAAGCGTCGCGACGAAACTGTTCACTTATCATGAACGTCCGTAAGAATCCTCTTGCGGATGCTTCGGCATAGGGCTTGCCTTTGTACTGGACAGACTGCGGGTGTTGGAGTTGAAAGACAATGCCGCTTAACTTCAATTCGTGTGCCAGACACTGTTTATACGTCGATTCGAGCAGCCCCGGGCTCAGTTCGCGATGGACTTCGATCGCACAACTAATCACGCGATTAGAGAGACCGTCAAACTCCATGCTTCGTGCTCTTCGTGTACTTCGTGGTGAGTTCCTTTACCCGACCAAACTGTGGTCGTTGTCCGTCGCTGAAAACTTGACTGACCTCGCCCAGTCTACGTGCTTTGTCGCTCCAGAAAGGCCTTCAGCCGTTCGCAGAGAAAATATTCCCACCCTCCTTGGCAGCTTTCGCGGTTGAAATTTGGATCGTCCTGCGTAAATGTCTCATGACCCTCGTGAGTAAGCGCCAGCTTGGTACCGTTGGCCGTTTCCGACAGTTCCCACACGACAGTTGAGTCCCCTGGGTGCCCCCCGTATCTCCAGCCGTAAGCAATTCTCTTCTCCGGTATCACGTCAGTTACATTCCACACGTGCAGGTAGTCTCGGTCTTCGCACCGCACATTGAACTGCGTTTCAAAACCTGATTCAGGTTCGAAGTCCGTCATCGTCTCGAAGAACCACTGACGCATTTGATCCTTGTTAGTGATGGCATTCCAAACCACCGCAACAGGAGCGTTGAAAGTCTGTTCCACGATAATGGGGCTTGCGTTCGTGTCCATGTGGTTGACCTCAAATGGCTTTCAAATGCAATCCAATAGTGACCAAGCTGACCGGGTCGCCGCCAACTGACTGGCCATTGCCCAAACACCGGATCAGCCGCTCTGGTGTATACGTTGATTTTGTATCTTGCTCCTCCAGAGGAAACAAGAACTCATTTCCATTGAGCCACCTGCACGTTCTGCATCTGTTGCGAGCATGATTTCACAATCCCCTCGGTTAACCTAGTGCTCTTTCAAGACTAAGGATCGTTCGAGGAATTACTATCCGATAGTCGCCTTTCGCTCCGCGAAAGGTAACGTGCTTTCGCGGAGCGAAAGACGACGATAAAAGATCGAACACTGCTAAGTATTAGGGTTGTCGAGCCTGATTGTCGTGGCTCGCTCCGCGAACCAAACGTGTTGATCGCGCAGCGATCAACGATTATCTCGCCAGGCGACCATTCTTCTACAACCCTAAAATCAAGAATTGACACAGCACTCGAAAGCTTGTATCAGGTTTTTCTTCTTTACAAGTGAGTCAAGTCTTCAGCGGCGGGCACCGACCGCAGGTTGGTCGGGGAGCGGGTCACCTCACTAGAGCACATGCCTACCTCTTGGAAAAACAGTACAGCGCTTCGTCAGTACGAATGAACAACTGTCCGCCGGCAGCTACGGGTGTCGCCATGACCCGTTCACCGAAGTCATGCGACGAGAGAATATCCCACTGGCGTCCCGCTCTTAATACCGTGACCACGCCGCGTTCACTGACCAGGTATACTTTGCCATCGCCAGCCACCAGCGATGCGTAGTAGTTTCCCGGTCCTCGCGCCCGGCCTTGCTTGAGCAGCTTGCCGTCGGATGCGTCCAGGCTTGTGATGATGCCACCGTTCTTGACCATATACAGGACGCCCTCATAGACGACAGAACTCGGCACCGTTGGCAGCGAGCGATGAAAGACCCACTTGACGTTCTTCTTCGTGACGTCGCCTTCGCCACCTGGTTGGACCGCGAGTGCGACATTCTGGGCCCGCGCGAACACACTGGCATGTCGGTCCCACTCGAGTTTATTCAGCTTCTCGTCTTGGTCGAGATCGACGCGGAAGAAACGCGGGACGACGGGGCTCCCCTCCGGAAGTTCAGACTTCCCGATCTGGCCGTCTTGGTTCTTGTCCATGTTCGCGAGCGCCTCGGAAAACGGTTCCATCGCAATCCGTTCAGTCTGATCGCCGCCGGGCGTCCATGTGGCGATGTAGATTAAACCGTCATACACATTCGGTGTGGGGTCGACGATCCGGGAAAGACTGTTCACCCACCACCGCTTCCTGCCCGTTACCAAGTCGTAGCCCGCCAGTTGCAATGCGCCCGCCACCACAACTTGCTTCGAGTCGCCGTCATCCCAGATGACCGGCGTCGAGTAACTGCGAGTGACATCGGGTCGAGGAGTCTTCCAGACGGTCTGGCCCGTCTCTTGATCGATCGCAATGAGGAAGCTGTGGATGTCGTGATCTTCGTTGAGAATCAACATCCCCTCGGCAAGGATGGGCGAGCTGGACGCACCGAATTCGTCTTGGAACGGCCCCATCTTTTTTTCCCACAGCAGCTCTCCGTCAAGGTCGTAACACAACACTCCATAGCTGCCGAAGAAAGAGAACACCTGTTTTCCGTTACAGGCGGGCGAGGACGACGCCGGGCTGCCGACGAGGTGCACTTTCTCGATCTCCCGGGCAGGAACAACCTTTTTCCAACGCAGCTTTCCTGAGACGCGATCGAGCGCGATCGTCGCCAATTCGTTCTTGCTCTCGTCCCAAGTAGTCAGGAAGATCGAATCGCCATGGACGCAGGGCGTCGAGTGGCCGGGAGGCAAATCGGTTCGCCAATGTTCAGCAGCGTCGGCGGAAAGGTCATCCGGCAACGGCTGCTTGCCGCCAAAGATACCGCCATCCCGGCGAAAGTACTGCGGCTCGTCCGCCACCGCGATGTGGCAGACTAGCAGGACGGCGAGTGTCAGAATAGCATTGGACAGTCGCATCATTGGCCTCCGGTTTAGTGTCGTTATGGTCGGAAACTTGTCGTATTTGAATCAAGTCTTGAGAAACGCTACTTGGGAATGTAGTTCAACGTGTAGTAACCGACGTTGTGTAGCAGCGGCAATCCTTGATCGGATCGCAAGCCCACCATGTGCAGTTCATGGACGTGGCCGACTTGCAGGCCGTCGACCTCTAGTCGCACGCTCCTTCGGTCGTCTGCAACGTACGCGGTTTTGATCGTGGGTGTGGTGGCGTCGACTTCGGGGCTGCCATAATCGGACTGATAGATATAGGTGTACGACTGCATTGCGTATGAGCTGAGATCTGCGGCGGTCGCTGCGTCGAGGGGTTGCGTAAAGGTCAGTTCGAATCCGTCCGGTTTGGCTTTCATTTCGAGGACTTCAAATGGGACCCTGCCCGTCCAGACCAGGCGGTCGAGCGCAAACGGTTTGTTGCCGCGCGAGCCCCAACCACGATTTGTGCCACCGACAAACATACCGCCATCGGTCAGCCGTAATGACAGCGAACCCGATCCGAACCCGCTCTTGAAGGGAAAGCAAGCACCTTGATAGTGCCCGTCCACCTGCTCCAAAGAGACACGCATGACGGTGCTAAACGTCTGGTCACCGACAAACAACTGGCCTTGGAATGGGCCGAACTTGCCTCCAGTCGTGTCGCAAGCGATGCCGCTGGCCGACTGCCCCATTTTCTTATAGGGGAAATAGACAGCCGACGGTTCGAGTTCTGGGATCTTGGCAGCCTCGACCATCATCCGGCTGCCGCTGGTGGGTTCTTCTGGTTTAGGACCGATTGCATCGGTCAATTCAAACCATCGATTGCCACCGGGATGCCCCTGAAATGAACCAGGCTTGAGATGTTTGAGGCTACACGTACCGTTCCACGGACCTTGATTGTCAGTGTAGAACACATCGCCAACGGCGTTCATTCCGATTCCACCCGGGGACCGGATGCCGCTGCACGTTGGGATCATCTCGCCACGAGGCGTCACTCGGACACACCATCCGCGATACGGGACGTTGCTGTTGAACGATCCGGTCAGGCAGAGCACGACCCAGATGTTGCCGTCTTTGTCAGGTGGCGTGCCGAAGGCATACTCGTGATAGTCGCCGCTGATTTCCCAGCCATCACACACGGTCTCGAAAAGGTCCGCACGACCGTCCCGATCCAGGTCTTTCATACGTGTCACTTCGCACCGCTGTGTGGCAAACAGCCAGCCATCGTGTTGTGAAATCCCCAGGACTTCGTGCAACCCAGCGGCGAATCGAGTGAATTTGACATCCTTCGGTGGGTCGGCGAAAGGTCGATCCACCATGTAGATGTCGCCGCGCCGCGTCGAGACGGCCAACTGGCCATCGGGCATTAACTCCAATCCCCCGGCCTCCAAGACGATACCTTCCGGAATGGGAAGCGAGATGATGCGGTAGTAGTCGTCTTCCTCCATTGGCGATTGCGCGGAGACTGAATAGATCGAGATAATGGCCACGATCAGAAAGAATAAGAAGGCAACCGCTGAGTGTTGTCTAGCCGAGTGATATCTTATCGCCATAACCATCTTCCACCTGCTAATTGGATGTCTGCTTCTCTGCAAACTTCTCGAAGGCCTGCGTGCCAACTCCTGTTCATAACCGGCGTGGTCATAGACGAACTTTCGACCCTTACCAGAAGAACTCTTGCCTGACGGTTTCGCTACTGGATTCTGCGAGGATCGGCACCAGGAGTTCTGCCTTTCCATTTGTTTGACGGAGGAGCGGCCGGCCGTGTGAGGCTGATAGCTTTATGGTCCACTGGCCTTCAACCAGGTAGGTGCCGTTTCCTTTGCTTTCAATCGATTTGGCCGCTAGTGCGCGAAACCACAGATCCTTGTTGGCTTGACGAGCAGTGAATTGCAGCGTTCGCCGTAGCGGCGCGAACTCTTTGTCACTGACCGGCTCGGAGTAGTCTTCGACTTGCACGTCTCCAAATCGGTACTTGAAAATCGGACGGTGATGTTCGTTCAAGCGATAGCCGAGGAAACGGTGCCCGAGCTGCCTGGCGGTTTGCGTCGGCCAAGGTGCCTTGGGATCGACGAGAGTCGCCAGCGGCGCGCCGTCATGCAATTCGAGGACGTTGTCACCCAGCGGCGTTTGATAGCCTGGGCCACGTCCTAGCCAGTGCTTGGCGGCATCGATGAAGGCATTGTGCCAAATCATCGCCAGTCGCATGTTGTTGGCGTCAAACGCAATGTTCACTCGTTCTGGATATCCCACGCCGATGGCTCGTGGCCCCGCACCATCAATGAAGTTGCGATACAGCACTGGTTCATCCACCGCGATCAACTGAATGGGATTTCCTCCCAGACCAGTTGGCATCCGGGCGTTGTCGCCATCGCTTAGATACTTCCAAACCGAGTGTATTTGCGTCGCCGCTTTGCCGTCGAGTAGTTTCGGCAGCAAGACCTGACCTTGCGGCCAGGCGGCTGGCATCCGCGTGCCCGGGCGGTAGGGTTGTGGATCAAGGAGGTACGGCTCGAACCAGCCCTGTTTCAGCCGGCGCGTCATCGTGGTCATTCCGATCGACTGGATACCTGTGGCCTTCACATTGCCCCAAGTGTGGCATTTGATACACGAGAAACCCTGCGCGCCAACTAGTCTTCTGCCAGCTGCCTTCAAACGTCGATCGGGGATTTCGGTCTTGACTTCTGGAAGCGAAGTCACCGCGTCGGCGGCTTCAAATGCCGAGACGAGCTGACCAACGTTACCCTCGCCAAACCGTGGCATTCGCGTAAACATGTAGGGTCGATCATTGGCACCGTTGTTGAAGAGGTGTCGCAGCCAATCGCTTTTCAGTTTGGCACCAACTCCATCCAAGCTCGGTGGTATGCGACCTTCGTCACCCATCTCCGGCTGATTCGATTTGAAGCTGGCGTTGCGGGCTGAGTCCACGCCGCCCAGCTTGTCACGCGCGTGGCAGGCACGGCAATTGAATGCAGTCAAGGTGTCTGCGATGACATTGTTGCCTGACGGCTTGTCGCCGGTCCGCAGGTTGGTCATCGCCGCGGCAATCGATTGAGCCTGGTGCCGGGTCAGCCGGTAGCCTGGGATTCCGATTCTGTTGTCGTTACCCAAACAGCCGGCAGCGGCATCCGAGGAGGACAGATTCAGGGAGTCCAGCGGTTTGGCATTTTGTTGTGATGCAATTTGTTTTTCGCTTGCAGCGCGGCGGAGCTGATGGCAGGCGGCGCAGCCGAGCGACCCGAACAGTCGCTCCCCCTCAGCAGCCAGCTCGGCGTTGACGACGAGCCGCTCATCCTGTTTCGTTTGCTCGCGTGACGCCACTAGAGCGAATTCGACGGATTGACGTTTGAGTTCAGGTCCCTCATAGTCGACACGCAATTCCTGCTCGCCGCCTTGCTCGAAGTATTCGACGTGAATCTCGTGAACGCCAGCTGTTAGATCGATCGTTCCCTCGCCAAACGATATCGGGTGAATTCCGTCACGCTCGACCACTTGCTTACTGTTGATCAGCAATCGGGATCCGTCATCCGAACCGAGAAAAAACTTATACTTGCCGTCGCGTGGGACACGAAACAGACCGTCAAAGACAACACCAAAATGATCCTGGGCACCAAGGTTGACGTCGAAGCCCGTCGCTTTTCCATTGGACTTCGGAGTCAGCTTGGAAAAATCAGGCAGGTTTTGCCAGTTACCTTCGTAGTAGGCGAACTTCAACGTGCCTTCAATTTCCAGGTCACGGAGCAAATAGCAAGCCAGATCCCGCGATTCGTCCAGCGTCAGATTCAGGTGTGGCATGCGCCCCGCCGGCCGGGAATGAAGTGGATCGGACAGGAACTCGGCCAAGCCAGGCACAGAATATTTTTCCTCCATCACCGGCGGCAAAGGAACGGATGTGCCGAGCTTCGGAGCGTCTGGAGGTTGCGGGTTGTGACATGCCACGCACCCGATGGTATGAAACAGAGTTTCGCCTCTGCGAGCTGCCGCCGTGATCGGCGCGGATTCTCGAATGTCGCCCGTCGAGGCCAGCAAATGCACCAACGCTTCAACCTGCCGCTGGGTTTGTACGGCCGACTGCCCGCCAAACACGTTCGGCATCGTAGTGCCAGGCTTGATCTTGTGGGGATCCGTCAAGAACTCGCGCACGTAGTCCGGGCGGACGCGCCTGCCAACCTCGTCGAGAATGGGTGCTTGTTTCTTCAACACCTGCGCCGTTGCACTGGTCACGTGGCACGAAGTGCAATTCAATTCACCCAACAGTAACCGGCCGCCGGCGGCCGCCGGCGGTTGATCGTCTGCGTGAAATCGCTCGAAGCTAGCCACGATCGGACGCCCGGTCACGTCCTCGCCCACAACATCGGCAGACGCGACCATGCTGGCGACGACCATCACGAATGTCAAACCGATACCTTGTGAACCGATGAACGACGCAAAGGGACCTACAACTGAAACCATTCCAAGCTCCGAACGATGGCGGGACAATCGGCAATCACCTGGGAAGGCATTGCGGTGTGGCATTCGTGAGAGAATATGACGGTTTTGCCCGCCGATTGTCAATCCACGGTAGTTCGCGGCGGCTTGGATCGCAAGTTTCCGCCGTGTATCCTGTGATGGCTTCCCCACCCGGATTTCATCGAGAGCCCCATGAATTACACCACCCGTTTGATGTTGATCGGTCTCGCCATAGTCAGCGTCCCCACCATTAGTGCTGCCGCCGAGGTCGCTCGGTTGACGCCGCAAACGTGGGACGCCTTTGCACCACGCGGCAAGGAAGTTGACTGCATCTATGGTGACTACGTGATGAGGAATGACCAACTTATTGTTGTCATTGGCGAGCCCCTGCGCACGCGCAACGCAAATCTAACCGTGCGTAGTGTCGGCGCGATGATCATTGACTTGACGCGAGTTGATCGACAGTGTGATCAGCTCAGCTCGTACCATCCCAACGGTATGCCGTTGGTCGTGGGCGATCCAAGTCGTGTCGTCATCAAAGTCGATGGCAACACGACACCAACCAGCGATTTGGTTTCACGGACGGGTCGGCAGATCGATTGGCAAGCAAGCGCGCAGTCAAAACATGGTCTCGATGTCACCATTCACTATACGTTAGTCGATGGGTATCCCTATTTGTCGATCGAGACTGAGATCAACAATCGGCAAGAAAAGGAAATCTCGCTAAGTATTAGTGACTTGATCCGCGCCGACGGGTCGTTTGCGTTTGGCAACGACTCGGCAACGGGCATGTTCTGGGCGTATGACGATTGGTATCGGCAGGCGTATGGCGTAATTGTCGAAGGCCGTACGCTCAAACGCAGCGGCAGTCGAGGTTCCGTCCTCCTGCTGGAGGCAGACGGATCGGCAAAGCTGACTCTGGCTCCGGGCGAAACACATACGATCCGCCGCAGAGTCTTTCCGGCGAATCATCAGTTGCATTTGCAAGGACTGGCAAACCAATTGACTGGGAACGCTGGCGTGCCAATGCAGGTCGAGGTCACCGACCCGACGGGTGCCGTCGCGCACGCCAAGGTGACGCTCATGCACGACGGAAAACCGGTTGGTTCGGCACGCACCGATTCCGCTGGGCTCGTCAACTTCGAAATCTCAACAGGCCCGTATCATCTTCTGGTTCAAGCCTTGGGCCGCACGCCCGTGGAACTCAAGGGAACGGCATTCATGTCAACACGCGGGTTGGTCCGCCTGGATGGTTGCGGCTACGTCGTTGGCCGGATCCATGACAAAGATGGTGGACCGATTCCTTGTAAAGTAGCCTTCCATGGCTTGGGCGAAACACCGACGCCCGACTTTGGGCCGAATTCGGAAGCCGTCTCCGTCGGCAATCTCCACTACAGTCACAACGGCACATTTCGCCAGGAGATTGGGCCCGGCAAGTACGAAGTCATCATCAGCCGCGGGCCTGAATATGACGCCGTGTTTACCGAAATCGAAGTTAAACGCGGCCAAGAGACTACACTTGCCGCGACGCTCGAGCGCGTGGTCGATACAGACGGGTGGGTCAGCAGCGACTTCCATAGCCACTCGACACCATCGGGCGACAACACCGCGCGGCAACTTGGCCGAGTTCTCAATCTACTCTGCGAAAACATCGAATTCGGTCCCTGCACAGAACATAATCGCATCGACAGCTATCTGCCTCATCTCCAGCGGTTGGGTGTGGAACACTTGATGGCGACCTGCACCGGCATGGAGCTGACCGGCCGCCCCTTACCGGTGAATCACCAAAACGCGTTTCCGCTGCTGCATCGCCCACACACGCAAGACGGTGGCGGGCCGATCACGGACAGTAACCCAGTGCTCCAAATCGAACGATTGGCGATGTGGGACAGCAAGAGTGACAAACTTGTTCAAGGGAATCACCCTAACTTGGTGCAGATCCTTGGCGATCGCGATTTGAACGGAAAACCGGACGGCGGCTTCGAGAAGATGTTTGGTTTCATGGATGTCATGGAGGTGCACCCGCCCGCAGGGATCTTTGCTAAGCCCGAACGTGACGAGAAGGGCAAGTTGGCGCGAAATCCGATTTTTCATTGGATGCAGATGTTGAATTTGGGTTACCGCATTCCCGGCGTTGTGAATACGGACGCACATTACAACTTTCATGAATCGGGTTGGCTGCGAAACTACCTTAAGAGCGCCACCGACGACCCGGCCAAAATCGACGTGATGGATGTGGTGCATACGACCGAACAGGGGCACGTTGTGATGACGACCGGCCCGTTCTTGGAAGTCTCTCTTCGGCCCAGCGCCAGTGGTGACGGCCCAGCGGTGCTCCCAGGCGACGAAGTTGCGCTGCCTGGTGGCAAGGCGAATCTGCAGGTCCGCGTTCAGTGCGCAAACTGGCTGGACATCAATCGAGTTCAAGTTTTCGTTAATGGCCGGGCGGTTGAGTCGCTGAATTTCACTCGCCGAACCACTCCCAAACCGTTCGGAAATGGAGTCGTCAAATTCGACGCTATGTTGCCCTTGGAATTAAAGACTGATGCCCACGTAATCGTCGCCGCAATCGGCGAAGGGCTTAGTCTGGGCCGCATCATGGGGCCGACTCGGGGCCAGAAGCCCCCAGTGGCCGTCGCCAATCCGATCTTCGTCGACTTGGATGGAAACGGCTTTAAGCCTAACGGAGATTTGCTTGATCTAGACTTGCCGCTGGGGGTGCCGGCACCGCGGTGATCGGTGAGGCGGTTAGTCTCGGCCGAACAGTAACTGTCGCATCGTGTGGCAGCGCTGTGGACTTTCACCTGATCTTAATCAACGACTACCGGCAGAGCCGGTAGTATGAGGAAGGCCCCTGAACAGGGTCCGACAACAGAAACACGCACCTCTCCCGCTTGCGGGAGAGGTCGGACGCGATAGCGGCCGGGTGAGGGTTTCTTGTGGCGCTGACCCACATTGCAAATGCGCATGCCCCTCTCCCGCGGTTGAAACCGCGACCTCTCCCGCAAGCGGGAGAGGTGACAGATTCGTGAAACTTACAGCCAATTGGTTGCAATAAGATAAGCACCATTCCAATCACTGTGAAACGGCGGAGCCTGATGGGTACGCACCAGCAGAGCTGGTGGTTTACGAAAGTCAAGTCAAGACTGACTGAGAGAGATGATAAGGCGACAGTTATTGTTCGGCGCCGCCGGGTGGCAGATAGACTTGCAGCCAATCGTACAGACGGCGTTCGGCTTCGGGCGGAACGGCGTGACCTTTGTGGTGGTTCAGCAGGCCCAGCCGGGCCGGTGTTCCGTACAGCCGGTAGACATCAAGGGCAGCGGTGATGAACGGCCAACTCTGTTTGCCGTCAGCGGAGTCGCCGCCGAGCAACAGGAACGGGCGCGGTGCCGCAAGGGCCAGCAGTTCATGATGTTCTCGCTTGAAGTCCGCGCCTTTGATCGTGTCGCCTAAGTACCAGGCCGCATCCCAATTTGAGAATGTTGTGCCGATCCCCCCTTCACTGCAGACTGTCACTTTGACGCGCGGATCAAAGGCCGCCAGATAGAGAACTTCCTTCGCTCCCAGCGAATGCCCGATCGCACCAATCCGAGTGGGATCGACCTCACCTTGGCTCGCCAAAATATCGACAGCCACTTGAGCGTCAAAGAGCATTTTGGCCATTCCCTTGGCACGCGGATGCCGTTTTAGAAACCGCGATGCCTCCTGGCCGGCTGCAATGTGGTCATTGTCGGGCCACAGATAGTTGCGGGGACAAAACGTGATGTAACCCCGCTCGGCAAGCTTCAGCCCAAAGGCCTTTTCAGGTTTGCCTTCGACGCCCGCCGGTTGCCGAATCGAATGGTTGATCGTCGAATGAAACGCCACCACACCAGCACGGTGTTTGGCCTTGGCGGGTTTTAGCAGGTAGGCTTCGGTGATGATTCCCGGTTCGACTTCGTATCGCACCAGCTGACGAATCACCTCGCCCACTCGGTCTTCGGTGACCACGGACAGTTCGGGCGGATCGTGGCGGTCGAGCCCGAGCGTGCCGAGAAACTCGAGCCACGCTTTACCCAGTTCAGCTCGCCGCCTCTCCCACTGCTCGACCGATTCTACGGGATGACCGTCTCCATTGACGAGCAGTGCCATAAGAGGTGACGGAGTGTTGCTCGCTGACGCTGGCGGTTGCTGCACATCGTTCAGCCAATCGACGTCCACCGGCGGTGTCGTCGTCTGGGCTGCCAGCGACGTCGCGATTATGCTGACAACAAGAATCGACAGCAGTGCCGTTGCGGCAATAGAACTCTGTTGTCTCACGATTCTTCCATAACTGCACGTCGCTTGTTCGCGGCCTACAGAAACGGGTCGTCTGAAAAGCAGCAAGAGGCGTGGCATGATGATCGAAGCTCGCAGTAGAGTTCAGTCGATGTACAGGAATTCGCTAAGGTTGTATAGTGCCAAGCACAGGTCGGTCCAAGCAGCCGCTTCATAGGGATCGACGTGGGCGATGACGGGATTGGGCAGAGCGAGTTCGTTGGTTGGACGTGCTTCGCTGGCGAGCGAGCTGCGTTGCTTGGTCAGGAATTCGGCAAGCGACTGTTGCTCCTCCGCAGTGGGCGTTCGCCCGAGTACACGGCTAACGGCGATTGCCAAGCGCTGCTGGAGTTCGGTTGACGCCGAAAGCACGACGCTGGCCAACCGACGCGAAGCATCTAACGACGCTTGTGAATTAAGCAACAGCAGCGACTGCGGGGCCGTCGTCGAGCGGCCTCGCCGCGGACAGCTGGCATTGGCATCTGGGCGGTCAAAGGCTTCAAAAATTGGGAAGCGAAGATTGCGTCGAGCGAAAATGTAAATACTGCGGCGGTAATGGTCCGATACCTTGGGACTGACGTTCCATTGGTTCTTCAACAGCGTCTTGACAAGCTCATCCGGCAACGGTGGGCGGACGCCGGGGCCACCTCGACGCAACTGAAGTGAGTCGGAAGTAACGAGCATCGCGTCGCGAACTTCCTCGCCAGTCAGCCGGCGGCGAGGAAACCGGGCCAGCCAGTAGTTCGGGGAATCGATGTCTTGCGAGTGTCGCCACGATTCTGCCGCCTCGGCCAGCTGTCGGTCTGACCAGCCGACTTGCGATGGTCGACTTGCCTGGCGATACGTAGCCGAGGTCAGAATCAACCGGTGCAGATGTTTCAATCGCCAGTCGTGCTGCATCAATTCAATCGCCAGCCAATCCAGTAATTCCGGATGTGATGGTTCTTCGCCGACGAGCCCAAAATCGCTCGGAGAGCGCGACAAGCCGTTCCCAAAATGATGTTGCCACAGACGGTTGGCAATCACGCGCGATGTCAACGGGTGGTCAGATCGGGTCAGCCACTGCGCCAGCGCGGTGCGAGGATGGGGCGCATCGGCCACGGGTTCGGCTGCGCCTAGCGGGTTGGCGATTCGCGGCACGCCGGCGTCAATCTCAGGGCCAGGTCGTTGCCAATCCCCGCGGATCATCAAGTGGCTCGGCGCCGAGCGCTCGGCGCCATGCAATACGCTGACCGACTGATTCTTCTTGAGCACGACGGCCGGTTCGAAAACCGCACGAAGCCGATAGAAATCAGCCTGGCTGACCGGATCATACATGTGATCGTGACATTGTGCGCAGCCCATCTGCAGGCCCATCAGAGCAGCTCCGACGGTGGACGTGATTTCGTTGAGCAGATGGTGTCGTCGTTCGTCTTGCGAGTTGATGTCCGGCATGTCAGGGCCGGCGACGCAGAACGTCGTCGCCGTGCGCGCCGCCTCGATGTCTGGAGCGATCTCGTCACCCGCCAGTTGCCAATGCACGAACGTGTCGTAAGGCATATCTTCGTTGAAGGCCTTGATCACCCAGTCGCGATAACGCCAGGCCTCATTCCGCGTCTTGTCATGCTCGAAGCCATCTGTCTCGGCAAACCGGGCCAGATCCAACCAGTGTTGCGCCCATCGTTCGCCGTAGTGGTGTGATCCCAACAAACGGTCTACTAACTGCTCGTAAGCATCGAGGGCAGAATCCGCGACAAATGCGGCAACTTGATCGGTCGTCGGTGGCAGGCCGGTCACGTCAAAGTAAATACGGCGAATCAGCGTGGTCCGGTCGGCCTCGGCCAGCGGCGTCAATTCGAGGTCTTGCAACTGCGCGAGAATAAACCGGTCGATTGCGTTGCGCGGCCAGTTGTTCCATCTTTCGGACGGAGGCAAGGTCGGCAGCGCCGGCCTGTGGAGCGGGCGAAACGACCAGTGGTCACGGTCCGAGGCGGTGATGGGCGCCTCCTGAATTTCGCCAGCTTTCTGAATCCCATCGGATAGCTCGTCGGCACGCGACGCACGCGTAAGGGCCGCGAAAGACGTGGAAACCACAATCAAGGCAACCGGCAGAACCGGCATGTTTAAGGGAAGCACGCGGCACGCTGATCGGCCGTGATGGGTAGTGAGATTCGTCAACTGAACAATCCTCGAACTACGTGGGCCTCGGTGGGGCCGATCAGCCGTTCATCCAGACCATGATGCTCGAACGACAGCAGCTCGTGATCGAGGCCCATCAGGTGGAGCAACGTTGCGTGGAAATCGCGGACATGAACCTTGTCTTCGGCGGCTCGTAGCCCAATCGGGTCAGTGGCTCCGATCGCTCGCCCCCCTTGCAATCCCGCCCCTGCCAACCAATACGAATAGCCCCAAGGATTGTGATCGCGGCCCTTCCCCTGTTCGCTCATCGGCATTCGGCCGAATTCGCCACCCCAGATCACCAACGTCTCGTCTAACAGCCCGCGCTGCTTGAGATCCGCGAGGAGCCCGGCCACGGGTAGATCCGTGCGACGGCAGTACCGCGAATGGTTGTCCAAGATGTCGTTGTGCGCATCCCAACCGTTGGTGTCCCCCGAATACAACTGCACGAAGCGGACTCCGCTCTCGATCATCCGACGTGCGAGCAGGCAGCGCTGTCCGAACTCACGTGTTTGCGGTTGGTTGATTCCGTAGAGTCGATTGGTTGTCTCGGTTTCACGAGACAGGTCAACGAGATCCGGCGCGGCGGTTTGCATACGGAACGCTAATTCGTAGGCCGCGATCCGCGCCGACAATTCGTCGTCTTCAGATCTGGCTGCCAGGTGGCGATCGTTGAAACGCTGAATCAGATTCAAGGTGCTACGCTGTTGTGCGGAAGAGATGCCCGTCGGTGGTTGGAGATTCAGGATCGGCGTGCTGCCCGTTCTCATCGTGACGCCTTGGTAAGTCGCCGGCAGGAAGCCACTTCCCCAAGCGGGAGGGCCGCCCTTCGCACCGCCACCCGGATCAGGCAAAACAACAAAGGCGGGCATGTCGCGATTCTCACTGCCCAACCCATACGCCATCCAACTACCCACACTGGGACGCCCCATCAAAATGTTTCCGGTGTTAATCTGGTACACCGCCTGCGGATGGTTAACGCTGTCCCCGTGCATGCTACGAATCACCACCAGGTCGTCGGCATGACGAGCAGTGTGCGGCAAAAAGTCACTGATCAGCAATCCCGATTTGCCTCGCGGACGAAACGGTTTGATCGGTCCCAGCAGCGGGTTGCGCGCGACATTGCGACGCGTCATGATCTGACCGAAACTCTCTGGGACAGGTTTCCCGGCATACTTGGCGAGTTCTGGTTTCGGGTCCAGCAGATCCACATGGCTGGGGCCACCATGCATAAACAACCAGATCACGCGCTTAGCACGCGGGGCAAAGTCTGGTTCGATCGGCGCCCCTGGTTCGGTCGTAGCGGCTAGCGCAGTCTGTTCATCCGCGAGCAAACTGGTCAATGCCAACAGCCCTGCGCCACCTCCAGCCTGCGCGAGAAAGCTGCGGCGTGACAAACTCCGAGCGTCGTATGACAAATCCATTGCGAGATCCAAAGGGCCGAGTAAATGTCCGCACGGATTATAACGCGCCAGACGACGTAGGCTAATAACTTCATTGGCTTCCACCGGTGGGGCGATCGGCGAAGGCTGTGCGCTGAACACGCTTCTAACTTGTACGGCTTTCCTTGTAAAAGCCAGTTCAACGTTGCCATAAGGCCATGAATGGATAATATTTGAGGAAAATCCCTGTACCAGAAAGGTCTCTTATGACACGATTGAAGTATCGCGTTAGTTTCGTCGTCGGGTCACTCTTAGTGATCTTGTCGAACCATCTGCGTGCGGAGGAAACACTGGCAAAGCCTCGCCTGGTGGTCTTTCTCGTGCGTCACGCCGAGAAAGTGGATGCGAGTCGAGACCCGGAGTTATCTTCCGTCGGGAAAGAGCGGGCGAAGAAACTCGCCCTCGTATTGCGTGATGCCAAAATAAAGTACATCCACAGCAGTGACTTTATCCGAACGCGAGACACCGCTGCGCCGTTCGCCGCACGCCTTAAGCTGAGAGTGGAATTGTACGATCCGAACGACCTGCCGACTCTCCTCAAGAAGTTGCGACAAACAGGCGATCGCCATCTTGTTGTCGGTCACAGCACGTCAACTCCCGCTGCAGTCAAGATGCTTGGCGGAAAACCTGGTAGTGTCATCAATGAAGCTGGTGAGTTTGACCGGCTGTACATTATCTCGGTCGATACGAATGGCGACGTAAGTACCGTATTGATGCGATACGGCAGGCCCTTCAAGGAAACTGGAAGCTAAGCAGTGTTCGATCTTCTATTGTTGTCTTTCGCTCCGCGAAAGCACGTTCCTTTCGCGGAGCGAAAGGCGACTATCG
>JASLPZ010000109.1:0-19200 GCA_030744725.1 Pirellulaceae bacterium | reverse complement strand
ACGTTGCCCTGGCGCTCAAGTACGGCACAAGACCGACCAACTTGCATGAGTCGATTGAATTCCTCGCGACGAAGATCGGCCTGGTGATGATCATCTTGGGTGCGATGCACTGTTTCAATCTTTTGGTGTTTACTCGAATCAGCAAACACCGCGTGCCGAATTCAATTTCAGGCGAATCGCCGTTTAGGGTTGCCGCCGTGGACGATTATTGATGGAACCGCACTGGAATATCGCACTGGAATAAGTCACTGGCAAACTCAAGTCACACGTCTTGAGAAAGGGAGCACACCATGTTCGCAAACCTCTCCGTCATGATCGTTACTTACTTCACCTACATCGCCATCGGAGTTGGCTTGACGGCCTGGGTGGCGAGACAGCTGAACGTGCACGGACGCGTCTTCCTGGCGAAAGGCTGCAAGGGCAACGAAGAGCTGGCCGATTCACTCGGCCATCTGCTGTCTGTCGGATTCTTGCTGCTCCATTTCGGCTTTGTCTTGTTGACTTTGAAACTTGGCGGTGTCGCGACAGAAACCGCCGGTGCCATTGAGCTTTTGAGCACTAAGACAGGGCTTGTGCTGATCGTCCTGGCGGTCTCGCACTTTTTTCACTTGGCACTGTACGCTCGGATCCACGGCAAGCCGCGACCCGTCGGCGTCCGTGGTCGAGATGCCGGCGTCGTGACTGCGGAGATGGTCAAAGCGTGAATCGGTGTCGACTCAACATCGACGACCGGAGATTCTTGACCCACCGTAGATGGAACCGATCGTACCGCGGCCAGGGGAGGACGGCGGGAGCAATCCCACCTCCTCCCCATTTTCTTACGTTTGTTGATGTTGAATCAACAACCGTCGAATAGTCGTTGTTCGCTCCGGCCGCGGTTAGTTCGGCCCACCATCACCGTCATCGCGAGGTCGTTTCCAATCCAATCGTTGCCACGTGAGGTAAACGAAAAAAGAAACCAGCTCGTCAGTTGCTGGCCAGGCCGACTACGGCGCCGCTATATTGGCGGCAGTCGCATCTGAATATCGGTGCCAGACAGGGCTGTAGATTTCGGATGAGACTGGTTCGAACTTGGCTTCAGCAACCGCAGGAGGATCGCCATGAACACGACAGCGCGTAGAGATTTCCTCAAGGCCGCCGGTGTCGGCGCAGTGACACTCTCAGTCACCAGCGAAGTCGCCCGAGCGGCCGCTAGTGAAAACATTGTTGTTGGCGTGATTGGCCCCGGAGGCATGGGGACGGCTCACACGCGACTGCTTGCTGCGCGAAAAGACGTTGAAGTGCGATACGTTTGCGATGTCGATCAAATTCGCATGGCCAAAGCGGCCGAAGTCGTCAGGTCGACCAGTGGCAAGGCACCACAGCAAACGACTGATCTGCGCAAGGTGCTCGACGACAAGAGTGTCGACGCCGTGTTTATCGCGACGCCCGATCATTGGCACGCGCCGGCCGCCATTTTGGCACTCGATGCCGGTAAGCACGTTTACGTGGAGAAGCCCTGTTGTCACAATATTCGTGAAGGGAGGTTGATGGCAGATGCCGTTGGCCGAACCGGCAAGATGCTCCAAGTCGGTACACAGAGCCGCAGCACGGATGTCGTGCGTGAGGGAATCCAACGCATCCATGAAGGCGAGATCGGCGAGATCCTGGTGGCCAAGGCCTGGAATAGCCAAAGGCGTAGGTCGATTGGCAAGACAAGACCAAGCGATCCGCCCGCGACCCTTGACTATGACCAATGGGTCGGCCCCGCGCCTATGGTGTCCTATCGAACAAACATGCTCCCGGGCGTTTGGCGGTGGTGGCACAACTTTGGCTGTGGTGATATTGGCAACGATGGCGTTCACGACATCGATGTCGCGCTGTGGGGGCTGGGAGTGCAGACGCACCCGACGACGGCGACATGTTTGGGCGGTAAGTATTTTTTTGATGACGATCAGGAGTTCCCGGATACCCAGTACGCGGCATTCGAGTATCCCGTCGAGGGTAATCCGAAGGGACGCAAGAAACAGTTGATCTTCGAGCAGCGGATCTGGTCGCCTCATCCACAGGAAGGCTACGATAACGGTGCAGCCTTCTACGGAACCAACGGCGTGCTGATCCTCGGTCACACAACCGGATGGAGGTTGTACGGCCCCAAAATGAAACTCATCGCCGAGAGGAAGGGCCCGGTCACGCTGCCGGCGCATCACACGAATTTCTTCGATTGCATACGTGGCGATCAGCAGCAACTTAACGCCGGCATCGGTGAAGGGCATCGCGCTGCGGCGATCGTCCACTTGGCCAATATTGCCGCGAGGGTTGGAGGCGTTTTGAGTTTTGATCCCCAGACAGAGCGAATCACGAACAATCCGCAAGGTGACGCGCTGGTGAAACGAACGTATCGAGATGACCATTGGGCAGTCCCTAAGGGCGTGTCGTAGCTCGGCGAAGTCACTTTCAACGGTTGCAATTATGGGCTCGCCTGGCTTTGCGTCGTCCTCCGATCTGGTATCTTCGCCGATACAAAACTGGGGCACGGATTCGTTTTTTTGTTGGCGAGGGGATTCTGGATGAGCGTGTTGACTAACCCACTGACGATCTTGGCGATCGCCGTTGCGATTGTGCTGATCAGTATCCTCAAGTTCCGCTTACACGCTTTTCTGGCACTCACGTTAGCGGCGCTGATTGTGGCGGTGTTAACCCCGGAACGTGCCGCCGAGCGATTCTTGATCGAAAAGAGTGGCGTCGAGTTCTCGACTGGTGGCTCAATTCCGTCGACTCTTCTACATATCGGAAGCAAACAGGGGGCCAGTGCCGGGATGCGATATCTCGTCATGCGGCTCGACCCGGTGACAAGCAGAATGAAGATAGTTGGCATCCTGGAAATCACCACCATCTCCGAGAACGGTGAAGACGGCCCGCGGGCTAGCGTGGATAGTGTGGGCGATGCGCCCGAAACTCCACAAACCGGTGACACGGTGATTCACGCGCTGATGCTGAAAGATGCCAGGTCGAAGGCCAGACGGACAATCGGAGAGAAAGTCGCCGGCGCGTTCGGTACAACGTGCGGTAAGATCGGCATCTTGATCGCCCTTGCGGCCATCATCGGCAAGTGCCTTCTCGATAGCGGTGCCGCCGACAAGATCGTACGGTCAGCGCTAAAGGTGGTCGGCGAGCGTGGCGCGCCCGTCGCTTTTGTCGGCAGCGGTTTCTTGCTGGGAATTCCGGTCTTTTTCGACACCGTTTTCTATCTCATGATGCCGTTGGGAAAGGCAATGCGGATGCGGACTGGTCGGAACTACTTGCTCTATGTCTTGTGCATTGTCGCAGGAGGCTCGATGGCGCATTCGCTGGTGCCGCCGACACCGGGGCCCTTGTTAGTCGCGGAAGAGTTGGGGGTCGACTTGGGGGTGATGATTCTGGCGGGTTGCTTGATTGGGTTGTGTAGCAGCACGGCTGCGTTCTTTTACGCGAGGTTCGTCAATCACCGCGCGGAAGTGCCGCTGCGCGAGTCCGCCGACTTCTCGCTGGCCGAGCTCGAAACGCTTGCCAAGCGTGACGAGAGCCAACTGCCACCCCTGTGGTTATCTGTCTTGCCGATCGTGTTACCCGTGGTCCTGATCGCAGGCAATACCGTGCTGAAGGAACTCGACCTGATGAGCAGCGGAGGCAGAATTGAATATGCGATGTCCACGTTGGGCAATAAGAATATTGCACTGGCGATCGCCACCTTAATCGCGATCGCGCTGCTGGTATGGCAACGCCGCGAGTCGCTCAGCAAGTTGGCCGAGCCCCTGCAGGGCGCACTGGCCAGCGGCGGCGTTATCATCCTGATCACAGCCGCCGGCGGCGCGTTTGGCGGAATGCTCCAGCAGACTGGCGTTGTCAGCATGATCCGCGGCCTGCCTCAGTATTCACCGTTGGTCATTCTAACTATGGCGTTTTTCGTTACGACGGCCATTCGCACCGCTCAGGGTTCCGCAACCGTTGCCATGATCACGGCTGTCGGCATTCTCTCCGGGTTCGCGTCACAGGGCCAATTGGGCTGCCATCCAGTCTATTTGGCGCTGGCGATCGGCTGCGGATCAAAGCCGATTGCCTGGATGAACGACAGCGGTTTTTGGGTCATCTGCAAGATGAGCGGTATGACCGAAGGCGAAGGTTTGCGGTTTGTTACGCCGATGAGCATCTTGATGGGACTGGTGGGGTTGGGGGCCACGCTGTTGGCTGCTACTATCCTGCCGATGGTGTAACACGGTTTCCGCGGCCGCATTTGAGAGGCACGGTTTGCCGTCCCCAGCGACCACACGACAGTTGTTGATCAGGCAGTCCTTACGGTGTCATCTATCTGCCGTCGGAGATTATCGCAAACCGTTTCCTCGCAGTTAGTTAGCCCGTCGACGGCGGTAAGTTGTGACTTGTTAGCTTCCGTACAGTATCCCATCACCGGACTTTGTTAGATTGACTGGACGTAGAACCGGGATAGATCTAAACGGTTCTACAGCCGATAATGGTCAAAGCGACTTTATTTTCCCACCCACATGAAACAGGAACGCACGATGAAATCCTATTGGTTACCAGCTTTGCTGGTCGTGCTGGCAGCGGGGTGCACGCCCGCGCCCAGCAGCAGCGGACCAGTCAGCAATACATCCTCATCCGACTTGTCGATCTCGGTCCCGGATACGCCCGGCGGTCAGAGCGATGATGCGGCGGCGAACGCCAACACGACATTGGTGTCATTGAATATTCCCGGGATGACATGACCGGGCTGCGCCATGGAAGTGACAGACGCACTTTCGCCGCTACCGGGTGTAGTGGAAGTCAAGACAGACCCGAACAAGAGAACCGCCACCGTCACGGTGGATGCTTTGAAATTCGATTCGAAATCGGCCATTGAAAAGTTGGCGGCTGCCAATTTTGAAGATTCCACCGTCGTTCAGTAGGAAACTGCTGACTGCTCGGGACTGACAGAATTTGCGGGCCGTGTTGGCAATCCAGCGCGGCCCGTTTGTCATTCTTGGGCCAATTGCGTTTCCACTCTGAACCGGCAATTATCAACGCCCGACACTCCATCTACGACGCTGGTGTTCCGGGCATTACCAACGAGAAACAACATGGATTTGGGGTTACAGGAGAAAGTCGTACTGGTTACTGGTGGATCCAAGGGGATCGGCGAAGGCATTGTCCGATCATTTTTGGCGGAGGGTGCGCGAGTGGCCAACGTCAACCGCAGCACGGTCGAGGGCGAAGCGCTGGAGGCCGAGTATGCCGCCAAGGGCCAAGATTGTTGTTTCATTCAAGCGGATCTTTGTGTCGCAGAAAACTGTCGGATTGCCGTTGAGAAAACGTTGGCGAGATTTGGCCAAATCGACGTCGTGGTCAACAATGCTGGAGTCAACGACGGCGTGGGCTTGGATGCCAGTCCAACCGAATTTGTTGCATCGCTCCAACGCAATCTGGTGCATTACTTCGCCATCGTTCATCACGCCGTCGACGCGATCAAGGCGTCGCAGGGGGCGATTGTGAACATTGGTTCTAAGGTCAGTGTGACCGGTCAGGGAGGCACTTCGGCTTACGCTGCGGCCAAGGGAGGCATTGATGCCCTGACGCGCGAATGGGCCGTCGATTTGGCGCAGTTCGGTGTCCGTGTTAATGCCGTGATTCCGGCGGAAGCTTGGACGCCGCTTTACGCTAACTGGCTGAGGACGATGCCAGACCCGGCAGATACGAAACGCAAAATCGAGCAGATGATTCCGCTGGGGCGTCGCTTCACGACCAAGGAAGAGTTGGCGGACATGGTCGTCTTCTTGGCGTCCAGCCGATCGAGCCACACCACCGGGCAGATCGTCTATGTCGATGGCGGCTACACGCACTTCGATCGCAAATACACGGGGAGGTAACTGCCAGTTTGGCCCGGGGCGTCGGACTGCGCGTGGAGTTAGTCCTTCACTTGGCACCCGAAAACGCTCTGGTGCCACGACTGGTGTGTCCAACCGTGATCCTCGCGGCCACAAGCGACGGCTCGGCAGGTTACCGTGGCACCTGACGCGTACTCGCACTGACCGGTCGCACCGAAAGCGACGTTTGCAGCCGTTGTCCCAACTGACCGTCTGGATAAAGGGCCACGATGGCTGGGAACATACCTCCAATCCAAAAAATCGTTGCTATACTTTTTCTAGCGGCCAAAAGACTAGGGATCACTTCGCGAATACCCGTAGCAAGGTGATCTGAAGCGCGTCGCCTCGTCAATGAACCTGATTGTCGTCCGGACGTTTGCCCAGCCGCCCGACCCTCTCCGTACAAAGCCAGTAACATGCAAATTCAGCAATACCTCGAACATCACAAATTGGCCAAGAACCCTTTTTCGGAAGAAGATGCTCAGACCGATGCCGTTTTCAAGAATCACTGCATCGGCGACACGCACCACCCGGCCTGGGACAAGGTCTATGGTGACCCCGGCGAACCAGCGACGGCGATTGTGTTTGGCGAAAAAGGGGCAGGCAAGACTGCTGTCCGGCTGCAGATTGCGCGCGAATTAGATCAGCACAATCGGCAGCACTCGACCGAACGAGTATTGGTCGTTCATTACGACGACTTCAACCCATTTCTCGACCGCTTTCGAGATCGTGCGGGGCGGCGGAACACGAAAACGGAAAAGGTCTTGTCGCAGTGGAAACTGTGGGACCATATGGACGCCATTCTTTCCCTGGGGGTGACGGGTCTGGTTGACGCGATTTCGGAGACCCAGCCAGCCAACGAGCAGGTGCCGTGCGAAGTTAAGGCGGCCGATGTTGACAAACTAGAACGCCATCAAGCGCGCGATATCTTATTGTTGGCGGCTTGTTATGATCAGTCGCTTACTGGGACCTTTCGTGACCGTTGGCACGAGTTGCGAACCCGCCTGCGATTTTCCATCTGGCGCTCGTACCTGCCCGTGATCTTGGGATGGAGCGTCAGCGTGTTGGTCGCGATGGTGCTGATTTACGCGTCGATCAAAGGTATCTGGTCAAGCGAACTAACCACGTTTCAGCGGTTTCTCCGCGGAACGATGATCATCGGCACACTGGGCGTATTGCTGGCGGCCTGGAGCCCGTCATTGCTTCGCTTCTGGCGCTGCTGGCGACTTGCTCGGGGAGTCGTCCGGCATATGCGTGTTGGCTTTCACGATACAGCCCCGTTGCGCCGACTACTGAGTTGCTTTACGCAGACCGAGCTGTCTGGTCAGCCCTTGCCCACGAAGGAGCGAACGGACGATCGTTACGAACTGCTAGGCAAGTTCCAACTCGTTCTGAAGTCGCTCGGCTACACAGGAGTCGTCGTCTTGGTCGATCGCCTGGACGAACCGCATCTCATCAATGGCTCGGCTGAGCGCATGAAGTTGCTGCTGTGGCCGATGCTTGACAACAAGTTCCTTAAGCAGGCCGGATTGGGCATCAAGTTGATGTTGCCGAGCGAACTGGTTTCATTCGTTGATCGTGAGTCGAAGGACTTTTACGAACGGTCTCGGCTGGACAAGCAGAATATGATTCGCTCGTTTCATTGGACCGGCGAAGCGCTCTACGATGTGGCGGGGGCTCGGATGCGGGCGTGTGCAACCGATGGATCGAAGCCAACGCTTAGCGACTGGTTTGACGACGATGTCAGCGATCTGCGTCTGATGGAAGCCATGCGCACGCTGCGCACGCCACGGCACCTGTTCAAGTTTCTATATCGTCTGTTGATTGCACATTGTAATGCACACCTGGATCACGAACCGCACTACAAGATCTCATCGAATACCTTCGAGCCGACATTGGCGCTTTACCAGCGCGAACAAGAGGCGTTCGAACGTGGTTTGGGTGCAGTGTAGGTGCCGCGAATAGTCGTTGTTCGCTCCGCGAACATAACGCCTGCCTGGTTGAAACTCGACAAATTCACAGCTTGGGAGCGAACAGCGACTACTATTGATGCGCCAGTCCTTGACTCGCCGTCAAGTTGTCACGCTCTTGACGTGACTGATCCGGTATGGGTGGTGGAGAATCGACGTCCGTTAAATCGAGTACCAACTCCAACGCCGGGCTGGCCCAGATCCCCATCTGATCGTTGCCGGGAATGATGACAAAATCGTCCGGCTTTGCCTGGTTGGCGATGCGAATCGCGTTGATCGATATCGAGTGCTTGTCGAATCCAGGTAAGGCGTTCCAGCGGACGGGCTGCGACAGCCGCAAGCCGGTCGAACGAAACGCCACTTCCACCATTTCCGTACAATAGAGTTTGTCATTGTCCAGGCGTAGTTTCTTGTCGAAGCCGATCCGATGTTCGTGGACCCGACGACAATACGCCACTGCTGCCGGAATGTGTTGACGGTACCCTCGTCGTAATCGTTTGACCGCGACGCCGGCAATATCCGACATCGCCATCATCTGACCAAACGTCTTTCGACCTGGGCCGGACAAGTTTGTGTCGTAGACCAGAGTCTGGCCGTTTTCGGCGGCGACAATTCCCATATGGGTAAATGGACTCTCCGTGACCTCGCGCGTCAGCTTGGAAAAGTCGATAACACCCAGAATCAGATTCCCTTCAGATTGGACGAAGACGATGTCACCGTCCTGCAAATGGTCGTCCGCCCACTCGTCCCAGGCAGCGCTCCGCTCACGATTCCAGAATTCGGAAATGCCGTCCAGGCCAGCCGTGACCAATCGCTCGTAGCGGTTGCCGAGGTGAGTGGTGGGACCGGATGGATCAACCCCAGCCAGAGGATCACGCAGCGCGACCGGCTCAGAAAGGGTGGCGATTGGTGGCGTGCCTTGACCCGTGACGCGCTCGACCTGCCTCGGTGCGACACGAGCGCTACCAGCCGCGCAGCCACCCAAAAACACCGTCATAGCGATGACTACAGCGTATTTGACTGCTGTTCCGGAAGGGCTAGACGCCATGTCGAGTTTTCCGGCCATGGGAGCCCTCGTGATCATTTGTCACAAATCACGGCAATTCATACAGATTTCACTAGCGCCCCCGAGCCGCCGCGGAAGGTAGTGCATTTTGCCATATCGGTCAAATGACAATTCTAATTCACACTCATTTTGTTGCATTTCTCCCTCGCCGGGCGTTGGGCGAATATCATCCATAGCGC
The DNA here is from genome assembly GCA_030744725.1 of Pirellulaceae bacterium. Lineage (GTDB taxonomy): Bacteria > Planctomycetota > Planctomycetia > Pirellulales > Pirellulaceae > ARS98. The sequence goes on along the minus strand of JASLPZ010000109.1, from coordinate 10,109 downwards.
AGAAGAATAGCATATAAAATATTTAAAAGTATATCACTTTAATAATTGACATTTGTATGCAATGAGATATATTGCCCTTCGATTTTGAAGCAGTGTGCTTCGAGACAGGACCATTTTTTTAAAAGGAGTTAAGGACACATGAATACTGACTACGTATCGAACCATCGTGTTAGTCACCTGCAGAAGAGAACGGGCCTGGGGATCTTGCTGGCTTTGGCCGTGCTGTTCGCCAGCCCGTCGTTCGGTCAGCAAGACCAGCCTGGCGAGTCGGCCAAGAAGGCTCCGACGACAAAGAAGGTGCGACGCCGGTTGCCGTCCCATTTCTCTGCGCTCGTATCACAGAAGCAACGGGAAGCCATCTATAAGGTCCAGGCCGATTACGCGGTGCAGCTGGACAAGCTACGCGCACAGCTGGACGCCTTGGTCACTGAACGCGACCGTGAGATCGATGCCGTTCTGGATGCAGAGCAGTTGGCAGAGGTCACAAAGAAACGCACGGATGCAAAGAAGAAGCGGGCGGCGCGAAGTAGCAAGAAGTCGACTTCTAAGGAGTCAACCGAAGGCTAGCTCACATTTAGCACGGACTGATCACAGGACGCATGGATGCGTCTTTCTCTTCTTGCGCATCATCGATCTTGGATCAGCCAGCAATCAACCTGCCGGCCCCCGCCAGGCCAGATTCTGTTAGAATACCAGCGACGCCTCGCATTGGCCCGGACCTTTTGCATCGAGCGGCGTCTTGTTTGCCGGCTGACGAAACCCCTAAGATGTGCTCGTGACGACCAGCACCCCACCAGAAATCCGCAAAACTGCCTGTAATCGAGACTGCCCGGATGCCTGTGGCATCGTCGCGACGATTCGGGATGGGCGCGTCGTTCGCCTGCAAGGCGATCCTGATCATCCGGTCACGCAGGGATTCCTCTGCCATCGCACCAGCCGATTCCTCCAACGGCAATATGATCCCGACCGGCTTACGACCCCCTTGGTTCGCAAGAACGGCAAGCTCGCCCCCGCCAGTTGGGACCACGTGTTGGATCTGATCGCCAAGACGATGTTGCGTATTCGCGCCGAATCTGGTGGCGATGCGATTTTACATTACCGCTGCGGCGGGTCGCTGGGGATCATGAAGCATGTCAGCGACTACTTCTTTGCTGCGTTTGGGCCCGCAACGACCAAATCAGGTGATATCTGCACGGGGGCCGGCAGCGCCGCCCAAATGCAGGACTTTGGCCAGCTGGAAAGCCATGACTTATTCGACGTGCTCAACAGCAAGACGATCGTCTTGTGGGGGAAAAACCCCTATATTAGTCAGGTCCATCTGCTGCCGATTCTAAAGAGAGCCAAAGCAAATGGGGCTCGCATCGTGTTGATCGACCCGGTCCGTCATCGTACGGCCGATCTGTCCGACTTATATCTGCAACCGAAGCCAGGTGGAGACATTGCCTTGGCGTTGGGTGTGGCAAAGCTACTGTTCGAGCGAAACCAGTTTGATCCAGCTGCCCCGACGTATTGCGACCATTTCGATGCATTTCGCACACTGGCGGAATCGCGGTCGGTCGATAACTGGAGCGCTGAGGCCGGTGTCACCGCCGAGGATATGGTCGAATTTGCCACCGCCTACGCCAACGGGCCTACTTCAATTTTGGTTGGTTGGGGCCTGCAGCGCCGCCAGCAGGGCTCCGCCGCAGTTCGCTCGATTGACGCGTTGGTCGCGATTTCTGGAAATCTGGGGATCGCGGGTGGTGGCGTTTCGTATTACTTCAGTCGTCGGGGCGCATTCGATTTTTCGTTCGCCGACAGCACGGCAACATCGCGGGCGATCCCAGAACCAATGTTGGGACCTGGGATCCTAGCCGCCAACGATCCGCCGATTCGAATGGTCTGGGTGACGGCCGCGAACCCCGTGGTAATGCTGCCTGAATCGAAGACGGTAAGGAAGGCGCTCGAGTCGCGCGAATTGACCGTCGTCGTCGATTCCTTCCTGACAGATTCGGCCTGCTGTGCGGATGTCGTTCTGCCAACGACGACGATGCTGGAAGAAGACGATCTGTTGGGTGCCTACGGTCACCATTGGTTGATCGAGTCCAGACCCGTCGTGGCACGGCCTGAAGGCGTTCTGTCTGATTATGAGATTGTCCAACAACTCGCCCAGCGAGTTGGAATGGGCTCGGAGTTTTCCGATGACGTCGACACGTGGAAACGACGACTTCTCCGTCGAGTTGCGGATCATGGCGCCTCGCTGGAAGAGCTGCGGCGGGGAAGCGTTCGTAATCCGCTCAGCCAGGAAGTCATCTTCTCCGACCGCAAATTTCCAACGCAGACCGGGCGAGTTGATCTGATTCACCACATCGCACCGCCCCCGCGAGCGCCTTCGCGCGAAAGGCCGTTACTGCTGACGTCCCTATCGACCGAACAGTCACAGTGTTCGCAGTGGGTGCACGGAGTGCTGAACGGACCGTTGACCGCGACCGTCCATCCCGCGTCGGCCGCAGGTTTCTCGGACGGCGAGGAAGCCACTGTCGAATCAGAAATCGGCGAGCTGACGGTTCGCTTGAAATTCGACGACCGGCAACGCCCCGACATCTTGTTGATTCCCAAAGGCGGCTGGCTCCGTAGCGGGCATTGTGGGAACGCGCTGATCCCGGCGGAACTGACCGACGCCGGCCAGTGTGCAGTCTACTACGATACGCCGGTTCGTATCGTCAAGCAGGACGCGATAACAGTAAGAGTGCGCCAGACGAAGTAACGGTTTTCATGGCGGATATCTCGACGAGTTAGAGCGGAATGTGTGAGGGTCTTCTGTTGGTTACTTCCGCGCGCCTGGCGCGTGTGCCTGCTACTCTAGTTGCGGCTGTCGGAACACGTGAGGGATGTAGTTCGTTTCATTCGAACGTGCGCGGTGTGTTGCCCGGCGCGCCGCGTGCCTGTACCTTATCTTGCTAGCCCACGCAAAATAACGATTGCCGTTACCGTTTGGAGTTTGCCATGCTTCGCTACCCCTTGGTTGTTCGGATCTTCGCCTTCATAACTTGTTGCTGCCTGTTGATCGCATCGTCGCTATGCGCGGCCCCTGCGCAACCGAAGGTGCTACCGTATCACGGTTATCCGAATTGCATCCAGTTGGAAAACGACACGATTCGTGTTGTGCTCTGCCCAGCAGCAGGTGGGCGGGTGTTGGAGTATTCATATCAGGAAAAAAATGCGTTGTACCTGGAAGAGGAAGCAACCGGGAAGCCGTATCAACCCGGCCAGCGCGCTTCGATGTCGGCAGGGCGATTTGACATCGGTCCGGAAAAGACGATTCCGCGCCACCCGACATTATGGTCGGGCAAGTGGACGGGCGAAGTCGTCGGGCTGTACGCGGCGCGGCTGACCAGTGCCAACGACGAGCCGACGGGTACACAACTCGTGCGTGAGTTTCGCATTGACGAAAAAGGTTCCCGCCTGGCGTGCACTCAAATCATCAAGAACGTCTCGGACAAAGTGACTGAGTGGTGTCACTGGAGCCGTACATTTGCGTTGGGCAACGGAATCTGCGTGATTCCGCTGACGACACCCAGCCGCTTTCCCAACCGCTACGTGATGTACGAAACGGGGGACTTGATTAACCTTCTTCCGACGGACCCAAACATTCGTATGCGAGACGGTTTTCTCGAAATCACTGGCGTCCCGCGCAAACCCAAACTTGGGATGGATTCTATTGCGGGGTGGTTCGCCTACCTGATGAAGAACGACACGATGTTCGTCAAACAATTTCCCGTCTACCCCAATCGTGTCTATAACGAAGTCGCGGGGCTTACCATCTCGATCTGGTATCCTGAAGACCGTCGTGTCGAACTCGAACCGATCGGCCCGCGCGAACGGTTGCAACCAGGCAAGTCAGCTGCGTTTACCGAAGAGTGGTTTCTCTTGCCGTACGAGTTCCCAGCAGATGGCCAGGATGTCAACCTGAAAGAGGTCGAACGGTTGGTTAAAGTCGCGATTAGAGAAACCGAATTGCGTTCACGATAGCTGCCGGTCGTTGTATTTTGCCTCACTTGTGTTCGGTTAAGCCGGCCTCTCCTCGAACCGATGGATTCTTGATCATGAACCATGCACGCCTCTATTGGTTATTCTTCACAACCTGGATTCTGTTCGCAGGGCAATTCGTTCTTGCCGCGGATCGTCCCAACGTCGTTTTCATTCTGACGGACAATCACGGCGCGTGGACGTTGGGTTGCTATGGCAACAAGGACATTCGCACGCCGAACATCGATCGGCTCGCCGTCGAAGGGATGCGATTTACTCGAGCGATGAGCAGTAATCCTGTCTGTTCGCCAACACGCGCTACGTATCTGACTGGCCTGATGCCCTCGCAACATGGACTCCACTCATTTCTTGACAACAAGTACATGGTGGGCCCGGAAGCCTATTACACCCTGGAAGAGTTTGAGACCCTTCCCGAGATCTTGCATTCCGAGGGTTACGTTTGCGGTCTCAGCGGAAAATGGCATCTTGGTGCCAATCTGACTCCGCAGGATGGATTCTCCAAATGGATCACGATGGTCCGCGGGAGCACGCGAAACTTCTATGACGATATGATCATCCAGGATGGCGAGGTTAAGAAGACGCCCAAATATATGACGGACCTCTGGACGGAACATGCCGTTGACTTTATCGAACAGAATAAGGACAACGAAAAACCGTTTTTTCTCTACCTGGCCTACAATGGCCCCTATTGTCTGGGGCCACTGTTGCTCGAACCTGCGCGGAATCGTCACGCGTCATTCTACGCGGACAAAGAGCTGCCATCGTTTCCTCGAGACACAATCCACCCGTGGCAATACAATAACAAGGCTTACCACAACAACCTGACAAGTATCCGTCGCGTGGCGGCCGAAGTGAGTGGAGTTGATGACGGCGTTGGCAGCGTCATGGATGCGCTTAGCAAGTACGGATTGGACGAAAACACCATTGTTGTATTCGCCGGAGATCAAGGTTGGATGGGCGGCCAAAACGGTTTCTTTGGCATGGGCGATCACACGCGGCCGATCGGAGCCCACGACCTGATGATGCAAGTCCCGTTGATCTTCCACCACCCGAAGGGCATTCGGCCAGGGACGACGGACATCATGGTCAGCAATACTGACTTCCTACCCAGCCTGTTGGAGTATGCGGGGCTGGAGAATCGGATTCCACGCAAGCCCAGATTGTCGGGGCGAAGTTTCGCGGCGGCGCTACGCGGCGAACCGATCGACTGGGAGACGAAGATGGTCTACGAAATGGAAGGGTGTCGCTCGCTACGGATCGAAGACTGGAAGTATGTCGCACGGCGCGAGCCAGAGGGGCCGACCGAATTGTACGACATGGCCAACGACCCCTACGAACGGGTCAACCTCTTTGGCCAGCCGCAACACGCTGATATCCAACGGGCGATGGCAGTCAAACTCGACGGCTTTTTCGCCGAATACGCGGATCCACAATACGATATCTGGAAAGGCGGACGTTCCAAAGCTCGCCGCTTGCTGGCACCCGAAGGCCATCCAGACTATCGACCGCTCCGCAAGCAATGAAGTCACCACCAGGCGCGGAATGCGCTCTAGAACGGTCCCAACCGTGGAGGATCAGGATCCATGCCGAATACGCTGGCGTCGAAACAGCGCCGGATCAGGTCGGCTTTCAACGCCTGGTGATCCGCTCGGTCCCAGAGGTTGTCAAACTCGTCAGGATCTGCCTGCAGGTCGTACAGTTCACCTTGATCGCTGCCATGGTACACGGTGATTTTCTCGGTCACGGTCCGTAGCATCGTTCCGTAGGCGTTCTTATGTGTCCAACTGTTGTAGTATTCGCTGAACACGTGGTCGCGATGTTGTTGCGGATCCGCCTGTCCAGTCAGATGCGGGACGAGCGAACGACCTTGGACACGACTGGGTATCTCCAGCCCGCAGGCTTCCAGCAACGTGGGGACCAAGTCAACCAGTTCGGTGAGGCCTGTGACTCGCAGGTTGCTTTGAAAGCAGCGGGGCCACGAAATGACCAGCGGGACGCGTACCGTCGCGTCGTAGAAATGCGGGCCCTTGAAATAAAGGCCATGGTCTCCCAACATCTCGCCGTGGTCTGACATGAAGATCACGATCGTATTGTCGCGTTGCCCCGTCTCATCCAGTGTCCGCATGACACGCCCGACCTGATCATCGATCAACTCACACATCGCATAGTAAGCTGCAGTCACCTGGCGACGATCGTCGTCGGTCATGGCCCCGGTATGGAATTCGCCGGGATTATTGTGCGCCCACTGGGCATCGAGTTGCTGAAACGTCGTCTTCGAATCCAACTCGCCTTTCTGAACCTTGGGCAGCGGCATGTCGTCCGGATCGTAGTTCGCCAGATATTTGGCCGGCGGATCGAACGGATGATGAGGGTCGAAACAGTTGAAACTGAAGAACCACGGACGCCCTTGGTTGCTCCGAATGAAGTCGATCGCCATTTCGGCGCACCATGTCGTTTGGTGGAACTCGGCCGGCACGCCTTCTTTTACATATCCAGTGGACGGTCCGGCATAGAGCTTGTCCCACGTCTGCCCTTTGCTGTTCAGCCATTGTGTGTATGCGTTCTCTGGCCAATCCGGTTGAGGATGATGGGACCAGCGGAAATCGTGATAGCCATCTTCGATTCGTGATTCCACTTTGCCGTCGGAACAGGAAGACAAGTGCAATTTGCCGGCCAATCCACAGTGATAGCCCGCGTCAGAAAACATTCGACTCACGGTGATTTCATCTGCTGGAATTCTCTGTCCATTCTGTCGACAACGTGTCGTGCGAGGATACCTACCGGTCAGAAACGAGGCACGACTTGGGGTGCAAACGGGGCTTTGGCAATACGTCTGCGTAAACGCGACTCCCTGTTCGACTAACCGGTCAACGTGCGGCGTTCGGATCAACCCGTTGCCTAACGCATGGATCGTGTCGTGACGCTGCTGATCGGTACACAGCCAGAGGATGTTGGGCGAAGAGTCAGTTTCCATGGCGACGGCGATGTCGGAACGTGATCCGTTAGAAGCGTTGGCGGTTGAGCGACCAAGGGCGTTAGCATAACTGACGATCACGCCTGCGACGACTACGGCACGGGCTGACCTCTACCTAGCTCACGGTTCAAGGATCTCAAACTCTGGTCGAGCTTTCATCATCAGCGCGGCGTGTCGATAGAACGGGTAGACGCTCCATTCGACACATGCGACAAGGTCGATCTTGCCGTCGCCATCATAGTCGCATGGTCGAGCGCACGGTCCGTGAGCCGTGATTTGAATGGGTTCGCCAAAGCAACGCATGGTGACAGGTTGCCCGAAGATCGGCTCTTTCTTCGTACCAACATTTCGCAGCAGATAAATACTGCCCCCGTCTTGGATTCCTCCGTGTGAGCCAGCCAAGCTGTACATCAAATCGATGCGTCCGTCGTTGTCCCAATCACAAGGTCGAAACGCTTCGGTCCAGTGTGATCGGCGCGAGACAATTCGATCGTCGATTGGGCGACCGTCGATCAAGCGAAGAGCCGGGGCACGCTTGAGTGCAAGTCGGCCATCTGGCTTCTTGTGTTGCGTGAACAACGTGGCCTGTCGCGTGTCCCCGCTAAGGGTGATCAAGTCCATCAAGCCGTCATCGTTCCAATCCGCGAATGCTGGGGCTGTCCGCCAAAAGAAGGGGCGATTCGGTTCGCGGGGATACGTGTCTTTTTGGGCCAATTGTGCTGATTTCTGTTTGTTTTGTGGAGAATCTGGAAAATCGTCAACGACGATCTGTTGCCGCACGCCGAAACGTGGATCGTCTTGCGAACCCACGTTGCGAAACCACAGGATCCGGTTAGTCTCGTTCGCGCACACCAGGTCGCACAGACCGTCACCATCCCAATCGACGAACTCGGGATAAGGATAGCCCATATTGTGCCAGTGGTTTGGCGGCCCGAGGATTTCGTCTCGCAAGAAACGGATTGGCTTGCCGTCAGCGAGAATCCGCCTAGGTTCGGCATACGACGGGCGTGCCTTGGTGCCAGTGTTGATCACGATCCGCGGCCATCCATATCCACCGCCGACGAGCAAGTCGAGATCGCCGTCATCGTCCCAGTCGCGGAGGCACGGCCATGCCTGATCGCTCAACGAGAGCACCGCCGAGATTGACGCGGCGCGAGCGACTTTTGAAAACCGGGGGGACACGACAGACGTTGCATCAGAAGCCGATCCATCTGGCGGCGGAATCACCATCTCGTACTTAGAAATGTCTTGAAATACGTTGTGTTGTACCAACAGCGCAGGGCGCGATTCATCGCGAACCGCCGAAACGTACGAGCACCACTGCGGTTCGATGCCGGCCAGAGGATGTTCTTCATCGAAACGCGGTGGGTCGCCGCCGAGGTTCTTGCGCCAGGCAATCCGATATCCGTCGGGCTGTGTCGTCGAGCCGCCTTGTAGGCAGACGGCGTCAAGATGTCCGTCACCATCCACGTCGACAAAACAAGGTTCCCGGCCGGCATCGAGGGTGATTGGCGCTTCCGGCTCAAACGGCCACCCTTGCGGGTTCGAGTTGCGGACGAGTTTCCCGTCGACCACCAGGTCGGTCGCACCGTCTTGGTTCAAGTCGACGGCACGACATGCCTTCCAGCCGCCGACGGGGATCGCGGTTGAGCGTCTGAATGTGGGCTGTCTGGCTGTATCCGCCTGGCTGGAATTGAGAAATATCGTCGCGGTCTTGGTCCCATTAGCCGTCACCACGAAATCAACTCGACCGTCGCCATTCATGTCAGTGAAGTCGGCGGACGTGTAGGTGTGCACAAAATGCTTCAGTTCGACGGCATCCGGTGTTTCGCGATACCGCAGACGTGTCAGATCGCCAAACTGAAATGACCTGTTCGCATCGAGCGCATCCGCGGGCTGTGCATCACCTCCGTCCGTAACACGCGGGTAGTAAACGATCCCACTTCGCGGGTCATCGGCTCGATACGAATAATTCCAGCAACCAGCCAGATCGCGGCGCCCATCACCGTCGAGGTCAACAAGCGACATACCGTAGAACATCGTGATTGGACGTGGACGCCCAGCGTTGTATCGCAACAAATCCCCAACGCCGATCGCGGGCGTGTATTGTTGTGGGTGTGCTGCAATACGCACCGGCGTCGTGCGAAAGCGAATTTCGTAATCAACCTGTTCGCGGTTGGCAATCACCCATTCGACATGCAATGAGGTGGCCGATTCGAACCTCGAGAGCGCGTGCGGCTGATGTAGGCCGGTCGCGAGGTTAATTACTTCGATCGAATTCAGATCGATGAACCCTTCGCCGCCAGCTTTGCGAATCCGCTCGCCAAAATCGATCAGCGGATCCATGGGAACATTATCGTATTCCAGTGGCGTCGTGACCTTCAGCTGAAAGTGGAACACCGGATCCACAGTGGGATCCTGCGCAGAACTCACCAGCGTTATCTGGGCGACGAGGATCGTGGCGGCGCACAACTTTCCAATTCCATTCATCGTTGATCCGTATCGTATTTGATTTGGTGCGACATACTGTCAGAAAAACCGCGCGATGTGGGCGTTACTTCTTGCTCGTGCCTGGAACGCTTACTCGTGCCAAATAGATGCTTGTCTTTCCTTCATGAGACGAATAGTAGCTGATCCACAACAGTCCATCGTGCCAAACCAGACCGGCGTAACTGGTGTCGCCACCGGAGGGAAGTTTGAGCGCTTCGGTCAGCGTCGCGTTCTCGGTGTCCAGCCACGACAGCGATGTCCGCGTACCACCATTGTAAAGTCGCGTGACGGCAAGAATTCGGCCATCTGGTAGTTGGATCATATTCGGTCCGCCAATGCGAAAATTGAGATCGCGCCATTTCCAATCCGTGTACGGCGGCCCGGCGGCGCCAAGCTGCGCCATTTTGTCGCCCGTTTCGTGACGAAGCAGGCACAGTGCCGATTTGTCGGCGAGAAACAAAATCTTGTCTTCGCCGCAACCGTTGGGCGCCGGGACACGAGATACGTGGGTCTCAAACGTCTCGCCATCAGTCGACCTATAAGGCAACTCCCAGCAATAAATGTACCGTCAGGTTTTCTGCGGCTGAATGCGGACGGCGTATTTGGAGATCGTGGT
>JASLPZ010000108.1:0-19217 GCA_030744725.1 Pirellulaceae bacterium | reverse complement strand
TATGACGACGTCTCCAACGATCCAGACGAGGTTGTCGAGGAATTCAAGGAGAGGTATTACGACACGGAAATCTTTTTCGATCCGTTCGCGGGGCCCAAGTTTGCCGACTATTTCTTCGCGACACACGAACAAGCGGGCGCACCGTTCACCACCGATTCAGTCCACCACACGATCGAAGAAGCACAACTGTTTATCGAAGCGGTTCACAGTTGTTACAACCGATTGCGGAGCGGACCCGTGGCTACGTAGAGCAACTCTGCAGATTGCGGCCTTCCTGCCGAAGACAACGTGACGCCACTTATGTTGCGTTCACTGACAACACGCCCACGAGAAACTGCCTAGTATGGAATTGCAACACGTAAACGTAAAGATCTTTGTCGATGGCGATCTGCCGGTTGATCCAGAACAGTTCATCAATGTCTTCCACACTTGGACAGCGGAGCAATCGTGCGACGAATTGTTGATCGATGTCGCGGACTATCGGCATGTGCCAGCGGGTCCGGGTGTGGTCTTGGTGGGGCATGAAGCCGACTACGCCATGGACAAGGCGGGGCAACGTTGGGGGTTGCTCTACAATCGTAAAGCGTCCACGGTCGGTTCAAATGAAGATCGTTTCACACAGGCCTTTCGCGCTGCGGCATCGGCCTGTCGCCGCTTGGAAGATGAACTGACTGGGCTCCAGTTCAGCCGCCAAGAGTTTCAGCTGTTCATAAACGATCGAGCTTTGGCCCCGAACGTACCGGAAACTCTGGACGCGTGTCGGGTGGAAATTGAGTCCTTCTTGCAGTCCCTCTTGGGCCATGGCAATGCGACGTTGACGACCGAACCAGAACCGCGTCGCCGATTTGGGGTACTGGTTCAGACAGACGCTCTGCTTGATTTGGCGCAGATCGCCGGAGCTAAGGCGTAAAGCAGTTCAGTGGAAAAGTGGTACTGATTGATGTCAACTTTAGAGTTTAACTGGCAATTGAGAAAGGTCGAAGATTATGACTCCATCAAATTTGAAAGACACCCAAGCGTTCTTTGTCGAAATCCGCTATCCGAGAAGTTATTGCTTTAGCGCGCAGGATACGTACTTCAGATCATTGGGAACTAACTGGGAAACGGATTTCAAGTTTGAGCACCGCGAAGATCTGTTTCGATTCGATTTAGGTTCGCTTTCGGAGGTCGAACGTTTTTGGGATCAAGCGATGGACAGCATAAAGAACTCGGAGAATCCTGAGCAGTGTAGCATACGGTTGTACAGTGGCGAGATCACGTTCGACGCAACGGGTGTCACTGCCCCCAGAGCAGAGCCTCTCTTGCCGTAGATAGCAGTTGTGTTTTCTGGGGGTGGATCAAAGGGTCAGGATTCTTCGATGAATCGACCCTTTTGATCAGACTCTCCTTCTGGCCGTTGGTGTAGAACAGCCAATGGATGCGAACGGGCGTTAGTGAAACAAAACGATTTGCGTCCTTTGGTGTTCATTTGCGGTACCTCTGCGAGAACCGGTTTTGAAACTGCCTCGAGGGTCATTACGTGACCCTTGGTTGTAATCGGTGTTCCGCACCTCTTAGAATTGAGGCTCGCCGAAATCGGCAACCGCGCGGTCATGTACTGGCCGCCATCCCGATTCGTTCACCCTGCTGACAAGAGGTCCGATCGCGCGATGAGCAAATCTGAACTGGATCCAGAAATGGAATACGATCCCGTATTTCTACATTCGCGCCGCGAGGCAGTCGTAATCTTCTGTCTTTGGGTAACGGCGTTGATTTGGGTCGTCCCGTTTTGCTACTTCAATGGGTACGGCGGAAACGTTGATCCGAGTTCGATCAGCATGATCATGGGAATCCCTACGTGGTTGTTCTGGGGCATTTTTATGCCGTGGTTGGTGGCCGACGCCTTCACGATCTGGTTCTGCTTCTTCTACATAAAGGACGATGAACTGGGTGAAGCCCATGAAGGTTCCGACATTGAGGAAGAACTGGCTGAACTTCAGGCCCCGAAACAGTCGTCGCAGGAAGGGGGTGCCTGATGGAGGTCAATCTTACCTCTGGAATGATCTTGGCCGCCGGATCGAATTCGGCGCTGCTTACATTCTGCCTGTACACGCTGGCGGTTTTTGGCCTGGCCTGGTTGTCCAACCGCTTGCTGCAAAGCAAGAGCTTTATGAGCGAGTATTTTCTGGGGAGTCGCAGCCTTGGCGTTTGGGCGTTTGCTCTGACCTTTGCGGCGACCAGTTCGTCCGGCGGCAGCTTCACCGGCTTTCCATCTAAGATTTATACGCACGGGTGGATTCTCGCGCTGTGGATCGGTAGCTACATGGTGGTTCCAATATGCACGATGGGGTTGCTGGGCAAGAGGTTGAATCAAGTCGCGAGGATTTCAGGCGCCATCACTGTGCCGGACGTGATTCGCGACCGATTTCATAGCAAGTATTTTGGTCTATTGGCCGTTTCGCTGATCGTCTTCTTCATGTCCTTCAATCTGGTCGCGCAGTTCAAAGCCGGAAGTCTAATTCTGCAAACGCTGCTAACTGACGTAGACATGTTCCACACAGTTTCTTCCGGCTTGTTTGGTTCGCTGACGAACAGCGGCGGATTATTAGACGGCGTGAATCCTGGCTACTTGCTGTGCCTGTTCACGTTCGGCGTGGCAGTCATCATCTATACCACCTACGGCGGTTTTCACGCGGTGGTCTGGACGGACGTCATGCAGGGCGTGGTGATGGTGGTCGGCGTGCTGATCATGCTTCCGCTGGCGCTCTACCAGGTCGGCAAGTTAGCGCCGCCTGGATCGAGTGGTTTAGAATACACAACTCGTGAGATGGCCAAAATGACACCTCCCGAGGCGGGTACGGCGACACTGCGCCTGGCAACGGAGCGGCAACAAGATCTCGTGCTTCGCGGTGATACCTGGATCCCGTTCGGCAGCGAGACGGACCAGCAGCGCCTGCTGCGGCTGACGACCAGCGTTACGATTGCCGCGGGGCAAACCGAAGTACTGAATGTCGGTGTGTTGGAACTCACCGCGCGCGGCGACATTGAACGCAAGATGGCTCTGTTGACACCGGCAGAAATCGATACGGGGATTGTCGTCGACAACGTCATTACGGAACCGTATGCCTACGGTTCCCAACCTGACCAGGCCGGTGCCTATGTGTCCGGGCCTGGACCAAGCGAATCGGACATGAACGGGTTCTTGCCAGTCAGCCTGGCCATCTCGTTCTTCTTCATGTGGGCCATCTCGGGATCTGGCCAGCCAAGTAACATGGTGCGGCTGATGGCGTTCAAGGATGCGCGAACACTGCGTTTGTCCATCTTCACCGTCGCCATGTATTACTCGGCGATCTACTTTCCACTGGTGATCATCTTCTGTTGTGCACGACTACTGATCCCCGGCATGGAAGCTGAATCGGACCGAATCATGCCGGCAATGGCCGTTTTTCTGAGTGAGCAGGCGGGGATTGCCTGGCTGGCCGGACTGTTGGTCGCCGCGCCATTCGCAGCGGTCATGTCGACGGTGGACAGTTTCTTGCTGATGATCTCGTCCGCCTTAGTGCGCGATATCTATCAACGGAACATCAACCCGGCGGCCGAGGAAAAGGCGATCAAACGTCTATGTTACTTGTTCACGTTGATCGTCGGCACGGCGGCGATGATCGGCGCCATTAACCCGCCGCAGTTCTTACAAGACATCATCGTGTATGTCGGCAGCGGTTTGGCGGCCTGTTTTCTAGCCCCGATGGTCTATGCACTGTATTGGCCACGCGCCAACAGCCAAGGTTGTATGGCCGGGATGCTGGGTGGATTTGCCGCCCACCTGTCGCTTTACTTTGGTGGCATTTTTGCCAACGGCAGTTTCTTTCGCCCCTATCGAATCATGAATTTCGATCCGATTATCTTTGGGTTGCTCGTGTCGTTTGGCACGGTGTACGTAGTGACGAAAATGACACCGGCACCACCGACGGAGTTGGTGAGAAAGTACTTCTGTAAGGTGACCAAGAAGACAGCGACGTCGTAGGACTGGGATGAAGTCTTCGTTACTGCCCGCCTGTGTGCTTTTCCAGCCAGGCGATGGCGGCGGCTTCGATGCCTTCGTGTCCGCCTTCAAAAATGGTCACACGCGCTCGTCCCGCACGTCGGCGGAGGTGAATCTGCCGATCAAACGACGGGTCGACAGCCTGGTCGCCTGGTGTCGGTTCTTCCAGGTGTCCGTTTTTGCGGCTGATCTGCGCGATCTCGGCTGCGGAGATCTGAATTCCGCCTGCGGCCTTGGCGATCGCATTGAAGGCGTCCAGCGCGTGGCGAACAGGCACCGAACCGGTGTGGCCGTCGTGGACGCCTGCTGAAATGTCCAAAGCCACTTTAGCCGCACGATGCAAATGCGTCAGCGGCGACCGTAGCCGATACTGCTGATCCACTGCGTCACTGTCACCGGGCGCACCGCCGCAGACTTTTCGCATCATCTCGCCGTAGCGATCGTTCTTGTGCTTTGCGTGCCAGGATGCCAGATCACTGATCCCGACCCAGGCACTGGCCGCTGTCCAGACTTCCGGGTGACAGCCGGCCATCAACATCGTCATGTGGCCTCCGCCAGAAACACCGGTTAAATAGATGCGGCGGGGGTCGATCTTGTAATGTCTCTTGGTCCAGGCCACGGCGTCCAGGATGTCTTGTTGGGCGGCGAGTGACCCGCAGGCGAGCGGATCGTCGTTGGCTCCGCGGAAATTAGGGAAGATGCATACCCAGCCTCGTTGTCCGGCCATCTGTTCCAGCAGTGGCTTGCGCTGCTGGAGATCGGCGCTCCACGAGTGCAACGACACCAACAGTGGCGCAGGCTTCGCCTTGTCGTGATCATCGGGAAGAACCAGGTAGCAGGGTTGCTCGGCGCCATCAAGTGAACTGGTGATGACGACTCTTGTACGTTGCCCCGCTACGGCGGGTGCGATCACAAGCAGCAGCAACCAGACGGGTAACGATTTGCGAACGTACTGATGAAGCATGTTTCCGTGCTCTTTCGATGAACTGGATTTTTGAGGAATAGGATTAGGAACAGCCGCTTAGGGCCAAGGCCGAGAACGTCGCTCTTTCGATGAACGGTCTTCAAAACTCCTGCCATTCGATATAGACGCAGGCGGCAATCAACATGACTAGGGTAAACAGCGCACTGCTCCAGAGCGGTGTCCAGGGATCCAGACTTTGTTGGGACGCGGCCATGTCCGAACGGTTGTTGCTTGCGGTCTCCTTGCCTGACAGCAAGTACTGAAACGTCTTGTCCAATTCACCGGGCTTGGGAAAAAGGCTGTAAAGTGGGACGAGCCCGTACCGATAAAACCTAGCCAGCCAATCTAACTTTGGCGAATAACGTCGCACCAGTTTCAGCGAAGGCAACTCATAACGGCTCAAACGGACGGTGTGATCGCAAACGAACAATTGATTGTCTCGCGAAAACGTTGCGCTTGAGATATCGCCTTGACCTGTCACGCGTGCTTTCTTGAATTCTGTCGACTCGGCGTCGTACATCCACAGATTTCCGTTGTGAAATACAATGGAAAACCAGCGACCATCGGGAGAGGCGTTGATAAAACGCGGTTGGTTGGGGCCTTCCGGCTGAAATTCATGGCTTAATTCAAAAGACGTGGCATCCAGAATCTGCAGACGACCGTCGTCCCGACCCACGACCAGTGTGTTGCCGCCCACACCGATCACGGCCGGCTGCCGCTCTTCACCATCAAGCTCGTGCGTCCGCTCCACAACGTATTGCCCGTCGTCTCCCTTCCGCACGATCGTAATTGACGCCCGTGTGTATAACGCCAACTCGTGATTAGACTGGTTCATGGTCGCCATCGATGGCTGGGTCAGCAACACGGGTTCTTCGGGGCTGACCTTCTGGAAGGGGCTGCTCTTGCTCAGCGGAATCGTGAAATTCCAAAGCTTGATCGGTTCTTGTTTCTTGGTGGGATCACCGACTAACCGATAAAGGCCCATGCTGGCGACAACCAGGACGTCGCCGTTTTCTTCGTGGAACATGCCCAGCGTGCCGGAGGGGGCAGTGATGGCGGTTTCGGCCTCCCAGTCGCTGGTGCGATCACCTACGTAGAAATTCATCTTCGTCGGTGGGAACATCGGTGTCGCGGATAGGAGCCGATCTTCTTTTTCGTCGTAAAGTGGTCCGACGGGGCGAAATTCTCGCGGAATCGACGTCATGAACATCATGACCGGCCGCGCCTCTTTCTGGTCCTGCGAGACGAACACCTGTTGCCACTGACGCGAATCAGCGTCCCACTCTTGCGAGATGCCCATTTCATTGGCAACCAAGAAGGTATCACCCACCTCGATGACGTTGACAAGCCGAGTCTTGTTCCAGATCCGAGTTTCAAACTCAATCTTCATAACGCCCAGAATAAAACAAGTCATCCAGAACACCACCGTCAGCGCGACGCAGACGATGGGACTTCGCCACACGATCCCGATGAGAGACGAGACCGAGTAGTAAATCGCAAAGACAAACAGGTAAATCGGGATGCTCAAGAGTATGTTGGCATCCCAGACGCCAAATCGAGCCCCCAGGATCAACCACAATCCGCCGATCAGGTACGTCGCGCCAATCATGATGAAGGCACAACCGCCGACAAACTTGGAAAGAAACAACAGCCATCGAGAAATCGGTTTGCTCAATAGCAAATGTAACGAGCCGGGGTCGAACATCTGTGGAATAATGGGTGCCGTCACCAAGATCGCAATCACGATACCGATCGCACCAACGAACCACTTCATGACCCAGGCCGCAGTCAATTGCACGGATTCTCGGACGCTGGATCCGCGTTGTGGAAATGGTTCAAGCACGTTGGACCAACCGTAAACAACCTGGATCGAAGTGGGAGGGCTGATGCGAATCCTCTCCGGGAACGACGCTTCCATGAGAAGCCGGTTGAAGCGAGCGACTTCCTGATCCGACAATTCATCAATGCCTTCGCCGCGCAATTCCCGCAGTTCGTTGGAGAGCATTTGGACATCATTGAATGACTCGTCATCGTAGAAGTCACGGCGCTGGAGCAGTGTGTTGATTTCCCGTTTGAATTTACCGAAAACGCGTAGGAACTCGAACGGATTCTGCGCATCTTGATCCACACCGGGAATCTTGACTTTGGCGAGCGCGGTTTGATGCTTCTTCGGCAACAGAGACCAAATTCGGTGAGCGGGTGAGGGCTTGGTCGATTCGGCCTCGTCCCGCACGATCACCATCAGCTCGGGCCACTCTGGCACATCGTTATCGCGCATCTGCCACGTCAGATCCTCACGATAACTCAGCGGAGCCAAGACCATCAGCAATAGCGTGATCAAAACCAAGACGATCCATAGTACCCGCGATGCGAGCGCCTCGCGGAGCGAATCTTTGATGATGGCCAGGTACTTGCTCATAGTGGTTGTACTGTTTCTTCTCTTGCACAGGTGGTGAACGAAACATGGAACACGGGACTGGATTGTCAGCCTTCGTCGATGGCCACAACGTCCTCGATAATCTCGACCGCATCCACGGCAACTTCCGGTGCTGGCGATTCCGGTGTTGGCGATTGGTCCAGCAATTTCAGGAAGGCGTCCTCGAGCGTGACACGGCGAGGGTTCAACTGGATGACGCTGACCTGATTCCGCCGCATATCGTCGACACATTGGTCGACCGCGGCCTGATCAGGTATCGGCAACAGAATCTGGTGGTTGCGGCCTTCGGTATGCCAGTGGGTCACGCCGCGGTCTCCGAGTGCTCGGCGAACCGTCTCCTTGTCACCGCTGACCATGAGTTCGACTTCGATACCGTCGGCCTTCTGCGGCGCGATCTCTGCGACGGTGCCGAGTGCGCGGAGTTCGCCCTTATCCAAGATCGCCACTCGATCACAAACCAATTCGACTTCCTGCAGGATGTGGCTATTCAGGAAAATGGTCTTGCCTTCATTTTTCAGGCGATGCAAAACGTTGCGGACATGCGAACGGCCCACGGGGTCCAAGCCGTCAGTCGGTTCGTCCAGGATCAGTAATTCAGGATCGTGCAACAGAGCTTGTGCCAGGCCCAAGCGTTGGACCATGCCCTTGGAGAATTTCTTGATCGACTCGCGTTCGCGCCCGTTCAGGCCAACACTCTCCAGGAGTTGCATGCGGTTCGCTTTAACATCGGCTGCCGATAACCCGCTCAAGCGGCCGTAGTACTCCAAGGCAGTCAGCGCGGTGTGGTGGCTCGAGAGACGCAGATTCTCCGGCAGGTATCCGACGCGCAATCTGCTTTCACGATCTCCGGCCGGTTTGCCTAGGAGCGTCGCTTCACCACCATTGCGTCGAATGATCCCCAACACGGTCTTGATCAAGGTCGTTTTGCCGGCTCCGTTGGGACCCAGCAGCCCAAAGATCTCGCCACGGGCCACGCGGAACGAGACTCCTTTGAGTGCGACGAATGGTTTTCCAAAAAGACCGTTGCGATACGATTTCTTCAGATTGTTGACCTCGATCGCTGCGGACGACGACATGAAAGCTCCAGGCGAGTGTGTTTCTTACCGGTGGATTGTGGCGGTCCATCTGCGATCGTAGCGAACCTGGTGGCCAATCTGCGAACTTTTCCTAAAAATCGCCACCAAGGAAAGCTTACCCTGGAAAGGCCGAGCAAGTTTCAAATCGCCAGTGCAGGGGTCCCCGCCGCACCAATTCTCGATGTCTACCAGTTTGGCCTTCCCAGCCCCAATGGCAAGCCCGCCAATTGCGGAATCCCAATTATTGAAACTCAATCGCGGAGACCCAGTGACGAAATCCCCGCAGGGAAGCAGAACACAGCTCGACGCTGTCGCTTGACGCTGTCCTGCAGTGACCACTATGCTCAACGGGGTAACGGATGTCCGCCGACATTCTCCCTACGGTTGGTCCCAATCCATGTTTGAACGCCGTTCCCTGAAGTGGCCCATTACGCTGGGCGTGATCATGATCGTGTTGATCGTGGCACTGACGGTGGGGTGGATCCTGTTGGCGGTTTTGGGGGTAGGAAAAGAAAAAGGTCTGGCACCGCTCTATTGGACCTTGTTGACCGTGGGGACGACATTTCTGGTCCTGGTGCTGGTAGGCGTCGTGATGTACCTGGCGCTTTCCGTCAAAGAAATCAATCTGAATCGCCGGCAATCGAATTTCATCGATGCGGTCACACACGAACTGAAATCGCCCATCGCCTCGCTGAAACTCTACTTGCAGACGCTGCACAGACGACAAGTCAGCGCGGAAGAACAAGCGAATTTTCATCGCTATATGCTCGAAGATGTCGAGCGGCTCGATGATCTGATCAATCACTTGCTGGATGCCGCGAAGCTCTCCAAACCGGCGATCGACAGCGAAATGGAAGATCTGGAGCTGGCCGAGTTGCTGCCGCTATGGGTGGACGAACTTCGGATTCGGTATCGTTTTCCCAACGAGGCAGTTCACGTGCAGGCCGAACCGTGCGTTGTACGTGCACGTTCTGTCGACTTGGCGATGATCTTCCGCAACGTGATCGACAACGCTTTTAAGTACGCGAGTGATCCAGCGGAAATCGAGGTTGTTTCACAACTGAACGATGAAAATCGTGTGGTGACGTTGATCAAAGACAACGGTGCTGGGATCCCCCGCCGATTGCGACACCGGATTTTTCACCGGTTCTTTCGCATGGGAGTCGAATTGCAACGCGAGAAACCGGGTACCGGGCTGGGGTTATATATCGTGCATACATTGGTGCGCCGCATGAAGGGTCGGATTCGCGTCCGCGATCGCGACGACGGTCCCGGCACCATGTTTGAGATCACCTTGCGAGGCCAGCCAGTCACTCCGCAGGTCGAGGCGAATCAATGAGTGAAAAGAAGCATATTCTCGTTGTTGAAGACGAAAAGCATCTAGCCGTCGGTATTCGGTTCAATCTGGAAGCCGAAGGATATCGGGCAACGACCGTTGGCGATGGCATTTCTGCGCTGCAGTTGTTGCGCGAAGAAACCTCAGAGATCAATATGGTCGTGCTTGACCTGATGTTGCCCGGGATGAGCGGGTACGAAGTCTGTCAGGCGATGCGAGAGACTGGAATCGATATTCCCATCCTGATCCTCAGCGCCAGGACCTTGACCGAAGATCGGACGCGTGGTTTCGATGTCGGTGCGGACCAGTATTTGGCAAAGCCCTTCGAACTGGACGAGCTGATCAGTCGTGTCAACAATCTGCTGATCTTATATGATCGTCGCGCCAAGGGAAGGGTGATTCACGATAGTGGACGCAAGCAGTTTCATTTTGGTCGGGCGGAGATCGACTTCGAACACTTTCAGGCCAAAGTGGGTGGTCAAGAGGTTCGCTTGACACAGCTGCTGTGGAAACTGCTCGAATATTTTGTGCGCCATGAAGGACGTGTGATTCCACGCAACGAACTGTTGGAGAAAGTTTGGGATATGCCAGGCTCGATCGAGACACGCGCCGTCGACCAATTCATGCGCCGACTGCGAAAGATCTTTGAAGTCGACCCATCCCAACCACGCCACTTTCTGACGATTCGCGACATGGGCTACCGCTTTGTGAGTGAGGCGGATGTAGACGGCTCTGCTTAGCTACTGCTGCCAAGACCTGCTTGTGCCAGGTCGAGTAATCCCAGAGTTGCTGCCGTGATCGGCCGCTTGGCGTCCCAGAACAGAAGTGACGAAAGAAACTCGTGCGATGGACCGTTGTTCAGCATGGAAGCGACGCGGTCAGCTTCGGCTTCGTCACGACAGGCGATAAAGTAGGCGGTGTCGTCCAGCACCATCGGCTTGCCGTCGTAAGGTCCGAGTTTTCGAAATACCAGTTTCTTATAAAGCCCTGACACAGCGACCTTCCACGGTGCGAAGGTATAGTCGCCAACGCCAAACACTGAGAACCGGGGACGATTTCGATAGATGGAACTGGCGCGACGATCGAGACATTTTCCGTGCGACTGAAGATAGCTCCAAGTGCGCGGAGCCTGTTGGCGGATCGGCGCGGTATCGTCGCCCACACGTTGCTGAGGGACCAGCATCCAACGGTCGGTCTGTGATGTCTTGCCGGCAGCCACTTGTGAGCTTTTGAGCAACGGAAAGACGAACTTGTCTTCCAAGGCCACCACTTCGCCCCAACCATTTGTAAATCGACTGCCGTGACGACGCAGTTCCATCACTTTGGCGCAATCGTGCTTGATTCCCGACCGCCAACGTACGGGCGATGTCGCCCGAAGATGACGCCACTTCTCGTACAGGTCAGTGTCGGCGATCAATCGACCGTCGCGGAATCCAAATTGCTGGAGCGGTCGTCCAGCGCTGAAGCTGGAGAACACGTCGCACGTGGGCTGTATTGCCCGCCTACCAAAACGACAAACCAGCAAACATGCATCGACCGAAGCACCAAACGATTTGAGTGAGTCAATCAAATACATCCGCGCCGAATTCACCTTACGTCGCTCGGACCAGGTTCGCGCCAACACTTTCCGCGCGACCGCCGTTTTACATAACATCGCCAACGTTGCGCGACGGCCCGCCAAAATGTCGATTAACGCATTCAACATCCATTCAGAAACATCGAAGTTGCTCTTACCTGTGATCGCCTCGATGCCGCGCAACTTCACCGCATTGTCTTTGTGAGGCAGATTCTTACCACCGATCGCTCCTAGTTGCGAGTTATTTACCCAGGGCGGATTGCCGATCGCCAACAGTGGATCGGGTAACGTCGCCAGATGACCGTTCCAATCCGTCTGGAAGAAATTGGCCTGCATCACGTCGATCTGCACAGCTGCCAGTTGTGTCCGCAACCGCCCTCGAGTCGCCGCAACATAGTCGGCGTTCAGATCCGCTGCAAATCCAGCCGTTGCCGACGGAAAGGCCTCGAAGGCAGCCACCACTAGATTGCCGATTCCGCAGGTCGGTTCGAAAATGGAAGCCGGCTTGAGTCGACTACGGCGAAGCACGCGACAGACATCACGTGCTAGAGATTCAGGCGTTTGGAAATCACCGAATTCGATCCGTCGATTGGCCGCCATGTGCTCCTCATCAAAGAGTGCTCTTGTCGCGGCACACATCATAGCAAGCCGCAGTGAAATCGCGCAGATCAATACCGCACAGTTCAATACCGCACAGGCAGATCAATACCGTACAGAAAACAGAGACCATCACGCTTCGTCGTGATCGGTATGATTGTGAGATTGTGACGACATTAGACAAAGGTCACGCACGGTCTCAGGTATAACCATCTGCGTGGAAGGCTCGTCACGGCGGAGCGTGACGGCTACGTTGGTGCCATCATCGTTCGATCAAATCGATTGGGCGACCTTCGATGGCGCTACGTGAGACCGCCTCGGTAAACGCCATATAATCGAGTCCGCGTGAAAAATCAGTAAATTCAACTGGGCCTTCTTCACGGATCGCGCCAATGAATTCTTCTTCCACACGCCAGCCGCCTGCCTCTTCCTGGGCGATTGGGATTTCGCGCAGCTCCGACTCACCCTTTTGAGCACCACTTAGAACATCATCCGGGACGAATTGGTATTTCAGCGTTCCTTGACTGCCATAGAGTTGGATCTGCATCGCCGGCCCGAAGTGCAGTGCACCGCTCAAGTGGTAGAGACCCTGTGCCCCGCCTGGAATCTCCGTGAGCACGCGGACGCTGTCGGGGGTTTCTACTTCGCATGACTCGCCTGTCTCCGGATCGAGACGCATTGGGGTAAATGTATTGGATTGAGCGAGCACGCGCGTTGGGTTGGGAGTCCAGCGCATCAACGTCTCGTGCATAATACCCAAAGTCAACATGTTCAGCCCGCTGAAAATCGCGTCTTGTCGCCAGTGAAGAGGCGTGGCTGGATCGGCGACGGAGTCGTTGATACCCAAGACAACTGCTTCGCGCAATTCTCCCAAATAGCCGGCGGACAGCAACCGATTCATCACGCGATGGGCTCGCAGGCCGAACGGGCTGGGGACAATCTGCACGACAAGCTCCGGATGCTCTTCGGACGCCGCGAACATGCGGCGCGCTTCGCTGGAATTACGTGCCATCCGTGCCTCCGTCAATACGTGCTTGCCCGCAGCCAATGCGGCCAACGTGACTTCGCAATGTAGGTACGGCCAAGTGCCAATCACGACAGCATCAATGTCGTCATCCGCAACCAAATCCTGCCATCGTTCAAACGTCTTGGGGATCTGAAACTCACTTGCCGCCTTTTGCGTTGATGCCTCGCTTCGATTGCAGACACTCGTAATCTCGACGTCGCGACAGTCGCGCAGTCCGGGAACGTGCCGCAATCGGGTGTTAGCGCCCAACCCCACAATGCCGACTCGAATCGTACTCATCAATGATCATCCCTCTTGCCAGTTTGTTCTAACTTCTTCAAACGATTATGTTGTCGTGGCAGCGACGGTTCGTTAGCAGGTTCCACGAGCACAAATGATTCGATGATTTCGCCAGGTACTCGTCTGGGGACTCGATGCTCAAAACCGATGAAAGCCCAGTTGGTTTCGGCAACCGCCAGCACCGCGTCGTCGTCGGAATGCAGAATCTGATATTTTCGTAACGATTGGATCTTTTTGAAATTGGCAATCCAGGTCCGGACGACAATCGACTCGTCGACAAACGCGGGTCGCCGATATTCGATTTTGTGCGAACGAACAACCCACCCTGCGCCCAACTCGAGATACTTGGCCGTCGTCCATCCTTGTGCCGCTGAATGCGCGACGGCGGCATCTTGCATCCATCTGAGATAGACCAAGTTGTTAACGTGGCCCAAGACATCAATATCATCTTGCCTCACAACGAGCTGGTGTTCAAAAATCGCCGGCATTTCGCTTGTACCGATTAACCCTTGGCCATGATCGACGGTGGACTACTTGGTAGGGTTTTCACACCAGACCACGTTCTTGCTGGCCTGGCCAGCGATCAACAGATCCAAATCGGTGTCCCCGTCCAGGTCGACGGCGCGGATGTCGTAGGCAGCCTGATTCCTCGCAATAATATGCGTTGAGAATTCTCCTTGGCCATCGTTTTCAAACCACGCAACCAGCTTGTCGTCCTTGGCGCAGGTTGCGGCGTCCGTGTCACCATCGCCGTCCAGATCGGTAACCACGAGACAGTGAGGACCGTGGAGCGTGGCGTGAATCGTATGCTCCTTCCAGTTTGGAGCTTCGAACCACACTACACCATGGCCATGCCCGCGTGAGGCCAGAAAATCGGTTCGGCTATCGCCATTGAGATCCGCCGGGTGGATATTGGTGGCACCCGGCTGTTCGTTGGAGATGACGTGTTTCTTCCAAGTGTGCTTTGGGTCTCGAGGTGCCTGCCACCAGGAGAACCAGTTGCCTTCTCCAGACTTGTCTGTCGGGCCACCCTTTGCACCACTGGCCACGTCCGGACGTCCGTCGCCATCGACGTCGCCCAGTCCAAGGTAGTGGCTCAATCCCGGAGCGTCCCCGTTGGCGAGAACGTGTCTGGGCCACGACGCCGCCTGATGAACGTCTTTCGGCGTGCTGTACCACACCAACGAGTTGGCAAAGGGCCCTAACGGTTGTGCGCTGTTGGCCAGCAGGTTTGGCCGGCGATCCAGGTTGACATCACCGGTGAGCAACCCATGGATCCCAAGGACTTGATCATCAATGAGATGATATCGCCAGCGTTCTTTTAGCGGTTGATCAGGCCGTTCGAGCCAGAAGATAAGTCCGGGTTGATAACGCGCACCAATGAAATCTGGATCGCCATCGGCGTCTATGTCCATCGTTTCGCTGTGAATCAACCCCAGTCCAAGTTCGGACTCCAGATCGACCGTCGTCCAGTCCGGAGCTACCAGCAGGCGCGTGATGCGACCAGCATTGCAGATCACATCGGTTTTTCCGTCCCCGGTATAGTCAGCGGCGACCACCGTATTGCAGTGTTCGCCGACATAGAGCGTATGGACTTTCCAGCCGGTTTGCCCCCTCGCGACCGGTGAGAGGAAGAACGTAGCAACACAAAAAACCACTACGATCGAAAATCGCCGAATCGTCTGCAAGACCGGACACCATACGACCATTCTATTCCTCCATCGTTCACAGCCATTGGGCGGCATCTGGATAGCCACTTGCTTTTGCTGCAAATGTGATTGACTTGATTACCATGCAACCTATCTAAGTTACGTAAGGTGCGGGCAGTTGGATACTCCCGGTCGCTAATTCTCAGCACTTTTTTGCGCTGATGTAGGGAGTAAACGTCCCAAAAGTTGCTTGTGGAACGAAGGACAAGTGGTGGGTGCGCTACTGCTAAATATTATCTTTGCTGGAAGTGTCGCCCTTGTGGCTACCATTGTGGGTTGGCTGCTGCGCGCGTCGGCAAGCTCCGATGCCGACTCTCCCTCGCCTTCTGAAACGAATGCGCCGACGACAGACATCGCGACTGTCGAGGGTATGCTGGCCCACTTGCACCAGTTGACCGAAAGCGTGGCAGCTGATGTCGGTGAACACAACAGCCGAATGCAAGAGATCAACTCGGAACTGACTGATTCATCGACGGAGGACCCTAACGTTATTGCGATTGTCGAGCAGTTGCTAAAAGCCAACGAAACCATGCAGACGCAACTGGTCGACGCCGAGGAGCGACTTCAGGAACAAGCAATCGAGATGGAATCGCACGTCAAGGAAGCACGCACAGACGCCCTGACGCACCTCTTCAACCGGCGAGCCTTTGACGACGAGCTTGCCAAGCTGGAGACCGCATTCATGGAACGGAGCCAGCCGTCGTGTGTGATGATGATCGATGTCGACCATTTCAAAAGGTTTAACGATACCCACGGCCATCTGGCGGGCGACGAAGTGCTACGTGGCGTAGCTCGAGTGTTGCGTAAGAACTTGGCGAACAAGGAAATTGTCTGCCGATATGGGGGCGAAGAATTCTCCGTCCTGTTTCCAGGTTCTGATATTCAAACAGCGATTCCTGCTGCCGAACGTGCGAGGGAAGCCATTACCAACGAAGTATTTCGATTCGAGGGGAAAGAGCTGAAAGTCACCGCCAGTGGGGGATTGGGCCAACTGGCGGTTGGTAAAACTGGTGAAGAAGTGGTCAAACAGTCTGATGACGCACTGTATGTCTGCAAGGAGTCAGGACGCGATTGTGGTTTCTGGCATGACGGTGAATCCACCCATCGCATGACGCTTGACGACAAGTCTGCAGAATTGAGTGAGGAATTCAAGGTGGCCGTGAGTGGACCAGTCGAAGATCGTCGTGACCAGATTGTCGGCGTATCGACTCGCGAGGCATTTCTCGACGATGTGGGCCGCCGCGTGGCCGAGTATCGCCGCGGCGGTGCGACAGTATCGATCCTGCTAGTCGAGATTGATGAATTTGAGGAATTGCAAGAGACCGCCGGTCCTCGGACCTCCCAATTGGTGCTCCGCGCAACGGCGCAGTTCCTCAAGGCCACCATGCGTGACATGGATCACATCGCGAGGTTTGGCGATCACCAATTTGCCTTACTTTTGCCGGGGGCGGGAATTTCCGATGTGACCTCGATCGCCGAACGTCTGCGGACTGCGGTATCGAATACCGATTTGCCATTCAACGGCGGCTCACACCAGTACACCGTCAGCCTCGGTGCCGCCGAGGCCCTTGGCATTCAGGGTCGTGCGGGACTTGTCGAGCGAGGGCAGCAATCGCTGAAAGCGGCGCAAGATGCGGGCGGCAACCAGTGTTTTATAGCGACGGATGAAAACGACTGTCGACCAATGACATTGTGATCTAACCAACCGTTGATGCTCGTTTGGCGAGCCGCGTCTGCGGTCTATGGCGGCCGCGCCACAAGGACAGTCGTACCACAACAACTCGTGTTGAAAACTCGTCCACCCCCAATATCTTGTAACTTGGAAGCGCCGCGCACAAAACGAATCTGCAACGATGCGTCGCACAGAACATTCTTCGCTAGCATCGGATTTTTTTGAAACTCGACTTGATTCTCGATTCATCAAAAAACGCCCTTGACCCTTCCAAGCGAATGGCATATCCTCCCGCCTCGTTGATCAAACAAAGGCAGCAAACACAGGGCGAAACGTGCTCGACATTGTTGCACATGCGACGTTGGTTTAGAGACTTCTCAATCGCGGCGACGAGTTCCGAGGGGGTCACAAAACGGTTCTCAAGCTCACTGCAAAACTGGATGGCCAACCGCCATCAACCTATGCGGCAACGTGGAAGTGTCCGCATGTGGAGTCCGGCTTGCCGTTCTCTGCGGATCCCGAGGCAGTCTTTCGGCACGGATGCCGTTGATTGCAACGCTGCCATATTGTCGGCGTGCCGGATCGGCAACCACCGCATGGATGCACAGGTTGTCACCGACCAATCGCTCCCGGAAAGTAAGCGAGTCCTCCGCCCCCCTGGGACCCGTGATTCCGGGAGCTTTTTTTGTGCGCGCATGTTATCCATGGCCGATCGCTGGTCGATTCAACCGCGTTTGAAAACTCGCTGCCACGCTTGTCGTGGAGACCGAAGTGACACTGCCAATTGTGGGCGCGTGCTCACACCGGCGACTGCGGCTGGATTTCATGGACTATAATGGATCGTTTTCGTACTTTCTGGGTATCAGGCCCCCAAGCCGACTCCGCCCATCATGCGATTCAAGAGAGCGATTGTCGCACGTTTGTTACTGGTCTTCGGCGGCCTGTTGATTGGGTTGTTGCTGACGGAGGTAATGCTGCGTGTTCTGGGAATCGCCTACCCGTTGCCGTACTTGCCTGACGTGTATGTTGGTTCGCGTCTGCAGCCGGGGTTCAGTGCCTGGTTTACTGAGGAAGGCCGAGCTTACGTGCAGGTTAATCGCGCCGGGTTTCGCGATCGCGAGCACGAACTCAAGAAGCCCGCCGACACCTTTCGCATCGCGGTCCTCGGCGACTCGTTTGCGGAAGCCGTTCAAGTCTCGCGCGAGGACACGTTCTGGTCGGTCCTGGAACGGCGTCTAGCGGCAGCGCCCCGGTTCGAGGGAAGAGAAGTCGAGCTCCTTAATTTTGGTATCTCGGGGCATGGCACGGCGCAGCAATTGCAAATGTTGCGACATTATGTTCTGCCGTACGAACCAGATGTCGTCGTACTCGCTTTTTTTGCCGGCAACGACGTGCGGAATAATTCGCGGCAGTTGGAGCCTGACGACGTGCGTCCCTTCTTTGCGTGTGACGGTGCACACCTGAAACTAGACGATTCATTCCTGCGTCATCCGAACTTTGTCAACGCCAATTCTAGATCGACACGGATGAAGGTCGCTGCGATCAACGCGAGTTGTGTTCTGCAAGTCATCAACGAATGGAAAAACAGGCCGGCGCTGCGAGGCGGGGGTGCGACCTACTTTAAGGCCGGCGTCGACGATCGTGTGTTTGCGGAACCGGTCGATCCCGCATGGCAATCGGCGTGGGAAGTGACGGACGCGTTGATTTCGGAAATCAACCAAGAGGTTCGCCGGCACGATGCTTGTCTGGTCGTCGCGACTATCACGCAAGCGATTCAGCTTCATCCCGATGCCAACGTGCGATCACAGTTTGCACACCAATTGGGTGCGCCCGACCTGTTCTATCCAGAGAGCCGAATCGAGGCACTCGGCAAGGAACTCGCCTTTGACGTCGTCGCCTTGTCGCGCCCAATGCTCGAAGTGGCGACGCGAGACCAGCAGTATTTTCATGGCTTCGATAACACCGGACTCGGCGAAGGCCACTGGAATGCGTCTGGCCATCGCCTGGCCGGCGAACTGATCGCACAGGTGCTTTTGGAGAGCCGTGGCGAGTAACAAGAGAAACTGTGGGCAGTCGACTCTACGCTTTGTCGGCAGCGATAACACGCGGTAGAATAACAGAGCAAGGCAGGCGCCGTGCTGACCACGATCGAGGAGTCTTCTGATGAATAGATGTGGCATTTTCTGCGGAATAGCTGGATTACTCTTTTTTGCCTGCTTTGGCGTCGCGATTTGCACGATGGACATTGACGCCCTGGACGCGCAGGAAGCTACGTCGCCGCCGACTCCTCCCCAAACGCCGTCCGAAACGGCTGATCCCTTCACAACCGCCGATCCGTTTGAGACGACCGGAGATATTTCGGCAGCGCTAAATCGGAAAGGCGAATGGGACTTCGTGGACACTCCTCTGGAAGATATCATTGCATTTATCCGATCTTCCTCAAAAACTGCACTTTCTGAGAACAGGTTAGGCTATGCGGCCATGTTGATCAGGGTTTCCGCGAGTTGGGTTATTTTTGGTGGG
>JASLPZ010000107.1:0-19396 GCA_030744725.1 Pirellulaceae bacterium | reverse complement strand
TCAGCGTCACTATTTTCTGCGGCGTGAGCAACCCGGCCATCATCGCCACTCCAGAATTCGCGGAAATCAACACGCTGTTAGGCGCAGGGTCAACGTTTACCGTTGCCGGAAACCTCAGCTGCTCGGGCAGTCTTAACGGGTCTACCGTGTCTGTGGATCCTACGGCGGTCATCTCGGTAGGGGGCAATAACGAATGTCCGCTGTTGGGCGGATCGGCTTTGCGTGCCGCCGGGCCAGCGATGAGCAGCGCAACCAAGGGGGACGTTTTGACACCTGGGCTGTTGGAGCCGATCGTCCAGCAGGCGATCGGACTGTGGCGGGATGCCGGCACGGACATCCTCGCTCTGAATACGCTCGACGTTCACGTCGCCGACCTGTCCGGTTCAATGCTGGGCTTGGCATCGCGCGGCAGCACGGTCTGGGTCGACCGCGATGCGGCAGGATACGGCTGGTCCACGCGCGTCCATAAGGGCATAGATCTGCTCACTGTGGTCGCGCACGAGATCGGTCACGTCTTGGGCATGGAACATAGCGATGGCGAGACGGACATCATGGTCTCTACATTGTCCGTCGGAGCCAGGCGGCTTCCTTTTGTCTCAGACGCGTTGGCAACAGCGCTCGATCTTTACAGCAACAAATCGGCATTTGTCCTGCTCAGCTCCGGCCTGTCTCGATCACCAGGCCATTCATCCGTGGTGGAGTCCACTACCACCGAGGATACTGGCTTGACTAGAGAAGGCGAACAGGGGCTCGCGACAACAGATGCTGTCCACGTCGCACTTGTAGATCATCACCTTTCCCGCCGATGGGGCAGGTTGGACGGCGTATGCGGAGATCGCGACGATGACCAGGAACTGGTTGGCGACTTCGATGCCAGGCTGCTTAACGACGAACTTGTGACACTGCTTGCGGCGGAGCAGATCGGCACTTGATTGTCGGCGGCAACTTGCTCTGCCGACGAAATGGCTGGATGGCGTGGGATCATCGCCGCCAGCGCCTGTAGGCCGCGAACGAGCGAAGCGAAGTTCCGGCAATGCGTCAAAACAGGTGCTTTCCATCGCCGGAACTGCGTGGCTAACGCTCCCTGTTGCCGGCCTACGCGAAAATCAACAGACCCCTAATCCTGACGAGAAGGATCTGGCTCTGCCTTTGGAAGAGGCGGCCCAGGACCGGTGGTCGATCTAGACAATAAATCGTGTTAGGTTGATGCCTGTTCACACTTGGCAAACAGCAGCAATTGAATGGACTTAGATCAGGGACTCAGCATTGCATTCAAACTCTAAAACGGCCCTGGTCACGGGGGCCAGTAAGGGAATTGGTCGGGGTATTGCGATCGGGTTGGCGGAAGCGGGATGGGATCTCATCGTCAACTACAACCGCGACGTTGCCGGTGCCGAAGAGACCGCTGAGCGCGTGCGCGGGCTGAGTCGGACCTGTTGGGTCGTCCAGGGGGACGTGGGATACGGCGATCAGGTCAAGAAGCTGTTTGAAAAGGCCAGGCACCGTGTCGAGCGGATTGACTTGCTGGTTAACAATGCGGGTGTCCAGACGTGGGCGCCACTGCTGGAGTTAAAAGAAGAAGACTTCGACCGCACGATTCGCACCAATCTCAAAGGTTGTTTTCTATGCACACAGCAGGCTGCTCGCATGATGAACGAGCAGGGGGGCGGTGCCATTGTGAATATCGGTTCGGGCGCGAACAAGACGCCATTTCCCAATTTGGTCGACTACTGTGCGTCGAAGGGTGGCATTGAAACACTCACAAAGGTCTCAGCGGTCGAGTTGGGACCGCTGGGAATTCGGGTCAATTGTGTTGCGCCGGGTGCTATTGAGATTGAGCGCACGAAACTTGAATCCCCCGACTACGCTGGCACGTGGGGGCCACTCACGCCAATGCGACGCGTTGGCCAAGTCGGCGATGTTGCGGCCGTGGTGGTCTTCCTGGCCAGCGACGCCGCGAAGTTCACCACCGGCCAGACGATCTATGTCGATGGTGGGCTCTGGACTGCTGGTCAATGGCCGTACGACGAGTGAGTTTCGTTTCATGCGGGTATGCAATTCAGTCGTCAGCTGCTCTGCAATGTAGACTCGACCGTTGGTACGCGAGTCACATTCCACCTCTGAATGTAGATTGCAGAGCAAGGCGACTGCGGCCGATTCACTCGTGACGCAACGCCTCGATGGGATCCATTTGAGCGGCTCGCATGGCTGGGTAGAGGCCGAAGAAAACGCCGACAACCACGGAAATCCCAAAGGCAACCGGGATTGACCAGGGAACAACCTGAGGAGTCACGTTCTGCACGGCCTCGGGAAGGTTGTTCATCGCCTCTGGAATTGTCTTCTCCAAAATGCCGCGAAGCCACTGCATGGCCCAAGGACAGGTGAGCCCACCCGCGATTCCAACGGCACCGCCCACAACGGAAAGCACCACCGTTTCCGCCAGGAACTGCCAGGTGATATCAATTTGCTTCGCTCCCAACGCGCGGCGAATGCCGATCTCTCGTGTACGTTCAGTGACAGTCGCCAGCATGATGTTCATGATGCCAATCCCACCAACGATCAGAGAGACCGCGGCGATCAACCCCATGAATACCATGAACATCAAACGCGTTGTGCGGGCCTGCTCCAGCAGTTCCAATGGAACGACCACGGCATAGTCTTCTTTGTTGTGAAGTTTGCTCATCGTACGCTTGATGGCTGCTGCTGTGGGCTGTACGTCGTCGGTCGAGTCCACTTGAAACGTCATCTGACTCAGCTGCACTATTTGACCGCTACGTTGACCGGCACCCTGGAATAGGACCAAGTCGCCGATTCTCTGCCAGAATGCGGTCACCGGGATGTAGACGTCGCTGGTAAATTCTTGTGCGGCCAACGAACTTCCGATTCCCGCCATCGGCGTCCGCGGTTTCATTACGCCGATGACCACATAAGGTATTTCGCGGATGCGAATGACCTTTCCAATGGGGTTGTCTACCGGGAAGAACTGACTAGCGACTCCCGACGCTAGTACGCAAACGTTTGCACGCTGCCGGACGTGAATGTCCGAGATGAACTGGCCCATGTCGATCTCGAGCCGCATCACTTCGGCGTACTCGGGCGTACAAGCCACCAGGTGGCTCTCGACCGTGACGGAAGCGAAGTGGACTTCACGCTTCACTTCCCGAATCCTGAGAGCATTGGTGACCGTGGGGATCTGCATCAGGGCATCCACGTCCTTTCGCAGGATACCGTATTTGACAAAAAACGTGGTGTCGCCTGCCATATCTTCGACGGGCAGGACGCTGCGCAGCATGATGTTGGTGGCACCTAGTTCTTCGATCTGCCGCTGGGCCTCACGACTGATGCCCTCGCTGATGGCCAACAACCACACGACACTCGCCACTCCGATGAAGATGCCAAGCACCGTCAGCATCGACCGCAATGGATGCAGCAGCAGCGTCTTGACAGCGAGTCGCCAGATTCGGAATTGAAAGAACATCACGAGGCAGGACCCGTTGCGGCGGTCCTGCCGGAAACCGCTGCCCCGATCGAGTGCTTGTTGGAGTTCCTGTCAGCCGCAACCGTGGCCGGTTTCTCCTCGGGTAGATCGGACCGCTCGATGTACCGGAACGGTGTCAGCGAAACCTGATCGCCTTCCGAAAGTCCTTCCTCGATAATGACCTGCGTGTTGTTGTTCGAGCCGATACTAAGCGATTGTGTGCGCCAACCGTCTTGCTCGCGGACAAGGCAAAAATGCCGCTGGCCATGTTCGATGACGGCGGCCAGTGGTATTTGAACGACGTTCGATTTCGATTCAAAGAAGATCTTGACCTTGGCCCGCAGGCCAGGTTTGATCATAGCGGGTGGATCGATGATTGTAACGACTGCGCCGTATTCCAACGGCGCACCATTCCACCGCATCGGATAGGGGTACGCGGCGATTTCCTTCAATTCGCCTCGCAACATATTGTCAGGATCCGCATCCAATTCGATCTCGACCGGCTGCCCTGTTTCGATGCGATTGACATCGGACTCGTTGATCTTGACGTCGACCTGCATCTTGCGGGTGTCGGGGAGCCGAATGACGATCTGGTTTTCTCGAATGACAGTTCCTTCCTCGATCACCTCGGTCGACTCACCGCGCCATCGCTCGTTGGCGTGCACCA
Organism: Pirellulaceae bacterium; assembly: GCA_030744725.1. Lineage (GTDB taxonomy): Bacteria > Planctomycetota > Planctomycetia > Pirellulales > Pirellulaceae > ARS98. The sequence goes on along the minus strand of JASLPZ010000107.1, from coordinate 15,251 downwards.
CCTGCCCATCCCCAGGAGCCGTGACATGGCAATGGGTGATCTGCTCTTCGATATCGGCGAGCTTTTGTTGACTCAATTCGAGCGTAAAACTGGCTGCCTCGCCTTTGGCCTCCTGTTTCTCAATTTCCGCTTCGTACTCACCGACCATCCTCTCGCGAGTAAATCGCCGGTAGACGTCGAGCGCTCGTTCTGCCGCCGCGACTTCCTTCTTGGTTTTTTGGAAAGCGAATTTTGCGGCGGTGACCTGCAACTCCCTGATCAAGCCGCGAGACGCCAGCCGCTTGTTGGAAGCCAAATCAAGTTCGCTTTTTCGGAGTTCTTCTTCGGCAACAAAGACCAGGCTCTCGAAGACTTCGAGTTCCTGCTGATACAACCCCTCTTCAAACTCGCGCAACGTCCGCTGGGCATTTGCGAGATCGGAATTCGCCTGAATCAGTAGTGCTTTGTCATTGGCGACAACGATACGTTGCGCCAGCAGTTCGTTTTGCAGCACGGAATCATCAAACTGAATGAGGTCATCGCCAGTCTTGACGATCGTGCCTTCTTCGCAAATCTTGAGGATGGCCGTGCCCGCCGACCCGCGAGATTTGACACGGCATCGTATTTCCACATTACTGCTACTGGCCACATCGCCGGGTTCGGTCACGAAAGCCTCGAAGTCGCTCCGTTCAACACGGTGTAGCAATAGCGACTCGTTCGCGTCGTCATGTCCTTGGCGATTGGCCAAAAAAAAGACAGTGGCGCTGATCGTCACCATGACGCCGATGAGAACGACGAAAGTCACGATCGCGCGGCCGGCTCGTTGAGAGGAACGATAATTCATCTTTGTAGGTGGCAGGAGTTCGAGTGCGGTCAGTTTCTAGCATAGACTCAACACCATCACTTTCGCAAACCTGGGGTCCTCCAAGAATTCTCGGTCGTCATACTCTACGATGACCGGGACACAATGTATCACTCGTTTCCTGCCATCAAGCCAATACCACAGACGTCTGGCGGCTTGCTTACTGCGAACATCCCTGACCAACCGGCCCAAGAGAAAGACAGATGAGAACAACCATCACCACAACAACGCTCATGCTGGCTCTGCTTGTCAGCAGTTCCCAGGCTCAAAACACCACGAATTTTCCACTGATTGGACATGTAGACCGCTTTGACTCGTCGCTCGACGGGCTGATTTCGAAGGACGCCACGATCCAAGTCCTCTGCGGCGGATTCGAGTGGGCAGAAGGGCCAGTCTGGGTATCGGAAGCGGAAAACAAATTTGGTGGCTTTGTGCTGTTTTCCGACATTCCGCACAACGCGGTGATGAAATGGCAAGAGGGCACTGGCGTGACAACATATATGAAGCCAGCTGGATATACGGGCGTGGCGGATTACGGCGCCGAGCCTGGCAGTAACGGGCTTGCTCTGGACCCAAGTGGTCGATTGGTTCTGTGCGAACATGGCGACCGACGAATCTCTGTGCTGACAGCAAATGGAGGAAAGCTGACTTTGGCGGATCGCTGGGAGGGGAAGCGACTGAATAGCCCAAATGATTTGGCAATTCGCAAGAACGGAGAGATCTTCTTCACCGATCCGATCTATGGACTTCCCAATCGCGCTGACGATCCGCTGCGTGAAATTAACTTTTGCGGTGTTTACCGCCTGCAGAAGGATGGCACCGTCACGTTGCAGTATCGGGGAATATCGAGGCCAAACGGTATTGCTTTCTCGGCGGACGAAAGGACTCTGTACGTGGCCAACAGTGACCGTCGTGATCCAGTCTGGCGCGCGTTTCCTGTGCAGGAAGATGGGAACCTCGGAACGCCCAGACCGTTTTTTGACTGTTCCAAAGAAGACCGCATAGCACGTGGCGGTGGTGACGGATTGAAGGTTGATCTGCACGGCAACGTCTTTGCGACCGGACCGGGTGGCGTACTGGTGCTATCACCAAAAGGGAAGCTGCTTGGCCGCATCGTCACCGGCGAAAGGATCGCCAATGTTGGCTGGGGCAACGACGGCAGCGTGCTGTACCTGACGTCAGACATGTATCTGTGTCGGATTCAGACCAAGACGAAAGGCGTTGGATTCTAGCTGTCTTCGATGGCGAGCAACGGTTTGAGAAAGCGCCCGGTGTGGCTGTCGGTGATCGCAGCGACTTGTTCGGGTGTTCCAGTGGCGATGATCTGGCCGCCGCCCGCGCCTCCTTCCGGGCCCAGATCAATCAGCCAGTCCGCAGTCTTGACGACATCCAGATTGTGTTCGATCACGATGACGGTGTTGCCCCGATCCACTAACCGATTGAGCACGTTGAGCAGACGCCGGATATCGTCAAAATGCAGCCCCGTCGTTGGTTCGTCCAGGAGGTAGAGCGTCTTTCCCGTATCTACTCGTGCCAGCTGTGTTGCTAATTTAATGCGTTGCGCTTCGCCGCCGGACAACGTGGTGGACGGCTGGCCCAGCGGTAGATATCCCAAGCCGACGTCGCGCAGACATTCCAGCGTACGATGGATGTTGGCGAAGTTCTCGAAGAACTCAACGGCGTCTGCCACCGCCATTTGCAGGACGTCAGCAATGGACTTTTTCCGGTAGTGAACTTGCAGCGTAGAACGGTTGAATCGAGCGCCGTCGCACTCATTACACGTCACGTACAGGTCTGGCAGGAAGTTCATTTCGATCTTCCTGACACCATGCCCTTGGCACTCTTCGCAGCGACCGCCCTTCGCATTGAAGCTGAAACGCGAGATGCGATAGCCACGTTGCTTGGCGTCGCGCGTGCCGGCGAACACTTTGCGAATTTCGTCGAATAGACCTGAATAGGTCGCGGCGTTGCTGCGCGGCGTGCGACCGATCGGCGACTGGTCGATCTGAATGACCTTGTCGATCTGACTGACGCCCCGCAGGCTAGAGTAGTTGCCGGGCTTGGCGGCCAAGCCGCCAAGCCGTCGCACCAAGGCTCGGGACAGCGTTTCGTTAATCAGCGAACTTTTTCCGGAACCGCTGACACCGGTCACACAGGTCAAGCAGCCCAAAGGAAACGTAGCCTCGACGTTCTTCAAGTTATTTGTCGTCGCGCCATCGATCCGAATCGAACGCGATTTGGCGGCGCGGCGCCGCTTGGTCGGGATTTCGATGCGCGCTTCACCGGAAAGGTATTTGACGGTGATCGAGTTAGCCGCGTCGACCGTTTCCGGCGGCCCTTGGGCCATGATCTGTCCGCCGTCCGCACCGGCACCTGGGCCGATGTCGATCAATTCATCCGCTTGTCGGATCATCGTCTCATCATGTTCGACGACGATCACCGTGTTACCTTGATCCTGCAAGTCACGCAGTGCGTCAATCAACCGTTGGTTGTCTCGTTGGTGCAACCCAATGGACGGTTCGTCCAAGACGTAACAGACACCAACCAGCCCTGAACCGATACTGGTGGCCAATCGAACGCGCTGTGATTCGCCGCCGCTGAGCGTGTCCGCAGGGCGGTTCAGCGTCAGGTAATTGACGCCGACCTTGGCAAGGAATGCCAGACGTTTGCGAATCTCCGTCAACAACGGCGTCGCGATGGGCTCGTCGCGGTCGGCGAATTGAAGCTCGTCAAAGAAGGTACGTGCGTCGCTCACGGAAAGGCTGGTGATTTCGTGAATGGTGCGATCCCCGATTCGCACGGCGGATGCTTCGGCGCGGAGACGCGAACCATGGCAGTCGCGACAGACGATCTGACCGCGAAATGCCGTCAGTTGTTCCAGCCGGCCCTTGCGTGTGGCGGTCGCGTGCTCTTTCTCCAACATCGTCAGGATGCCGGGGAATTTCGATCGGGCATCGCCGTGAAGCAGTTTCCGCATCGACTTGTCGCTGAACTCGCGTAACGATGTCTGCAAGTCCGCACCGATCGATTCGAGAAATGATTCGAGCGCCGAATGGATTTTTCGCAGCGCCGCTGGTGTCGATGTTCTCCAGGGAGCGACTGCGCCGTCAGCCAGTGACAAGTCGAAGTCCGGTATGACCAACTCGGGATCGAATTCCTCGCGGACACCCAACCCGTCGCAGGTTGGGCAGGCTCCATAGGGACTGTTGAAGCTAAACGTGCGAGGTTCGAGTTCTTCGTAGCTGAGATTACATTTTGGGCAGGTGTAAATCGTGCTGAACAACTCGTCACGCCATTGACCTTCTGGCGTTCTATCTTCCGGCTGTTTTTCTTCTTCCAAGTAATAGCAGGCGATCACCAGCCCCTCGCCGTAGTGAACCGCCAACTGCACCGATTCGCCCAATCGAGCTTCGATGCCGGGCCGGATGATAATACGATCGACGACGGCTTCAATGTGATGTACTTTGCGCGGCGCCAGCTCTGGCAGGTGTTCTATATCGTAGACCTCCCCGTCGATTCGCGCGCGAACGAATCCCACTTTTCGGATCAGCGCATAAATGTCCTTGTGCTGCCCTCGGCGGCCACGTACCAAAGGTGCCAGGATCATGGTCCGAGTGCCTTCCGGAAGTTCCATCAGGCGGTTTTGGATCTGGTCTGTCGTTTGTTGGCAAATCAAAGCACCACATTGGTGGCAACACGGTTGTCCAAGTCTGGCCATCAACAGCCGAAGATAGTCGTAGATTTCGGTCACGGTGGCGACGGTACTACGCGAGTTTTGATTGCCGGGACGTTGGTCGATGCAGATCGTAGGCTGCAGGCCGTCGATCAGATCGACATCTGGCCGCTCCATCTGGTTCACAAACTGCCGTGCATAAACGGACAGACTTTCGATAAACTGGCGTTGGCCTTCGGTGTAGATCGTATCGAAGGCCAGGCTACTCTTGCCCGAACCGCTGGGGCCAGTCAGCACGACGAAGCGATTGCGAGGAATGTCGATATCGACGTCGCGAAGGTTGTGAACTCTCGCGCCACGAATGCGAATTAGCTCGGCACCAACCAGCGGCTGTGATTCGGGGGGAGTAGAAACGTCTGTTGACATTAACGCGGACTATCGAGAATGTAGAGTTCTGAGCAGGGTCTACCGTAGCAAAGCGAGCAAGAAGCAACAACCGTTCAAGAACGCGGCACAGGGCCTGATTGTTGGCCTGGCTGTGTTTGGGCCGGTGTAGTCGAGTCCATTTCCGATCGAACAGAATTCGCACAAGATGTCAAGTGGGCAAAGCCCACCGACTCCCGAGGATTGTCGCGGGCTTTTCCCACTTTACCCCCAGGCCGCCCTTTCCAAAATGCAGCACGACGAGACAAACGCCAACCAAGACGAGGCACCATGACCAACCAACATATGCTGGCCCAACGCGAGCAGATGCAACTGGCGTCGTATGCGATGCACAGCGAGGATTCTATTGGGCGCAAGTTCGCAGAACCGGAGCACCCTTATCGTGGTGCGTTTCAACGCGACCGAGATCGTATTTTGCACAGTTCGGCCTATCGACGTTTGAGCGGCAAGATGCAGGTTTTCACCGGAGACATGGGTGACTATCATCGCACGCGGCTTACACACACGCAGGAAGTCGCCTCGATCGCGCGCACGATTGGCCGAGCGTTGCGACTTAACGAAGATCTGATCGAAGCGCTGGCCCTGTTGCACGACATCGGTCACCCGCCGTTCGGGCACGCGGGCGAAGACGCTCTGAACGAATGTCTCGCCGACCACGGTGGTTTTTCTCACAATCGGCAAGCGTTGACGATCGTGGAGGAGCTAGAAAGTCGCTATCCAGATTTTCCGGGCTTGAACCTGAGTCGCGAAACATTGGAAGGCCAGTTGATCCGCGCACATAAGGAGGCCCCCGATTTAAGTCCGCTGTTGGAGGTCCAGGTTGTGGAAGCCGCCGACAGCATTACCTACGACGCCCACGACACCGACGATGCCATCAAACTGGGAATGTTGACGATTGACCAAGTGTCGACTATCCCCTTGATTCATGATGTCGTCTCGCGAGTCCGCTCGCGGCATACAGGGTTGAGCGGCTCGATGTTGCGGAAGGCGATGGTGCACGAACTGGTCGACGTCCAGGTTAGCGATGTGCTGAGAGAAGCGTTTTCCGTTCTCAATAACTATGAAGGATGTACAGCGACCGAATTGCGGCAAGCGGACTTTCGCATCGGGCCAGGATCAGACTTAGGTGCTCAAAAAGGCGAACTGGAGAAGTTCTTGCATGAGACCGTCTACCGCCATCCGCAGTTGATGGAAGTCCGCACGGTCTCCCAGAATCGATTGAAAGAGATGTATCTTGGGTATCTGGAGGACTCTTCACCGCTGCCCAACTTGGTTCAAAACCGTGCTGAAGTCGTTGGGATGCCCGTTAGCATTTGTGACTATCTGGCCGGAATGACGGATCGATTCTGCGACGCGCAATTCCACCAGCACTTCGAGAATTCGCCCCGGGGTATTCTGCCAGGGGGGAAAGTCGGTAGAATGCACCGTAAGTGATGCTGGATAACCTAGATATCTGTGCTGGCTTGGATGCTCTTTGCAGCATCGTCACGGGGAACTCGCCGTATAATTCACTCCCGCCCCACCTGCTTTCCGTCGGAACAAACTCATGGTCCTTTGGATTCTTCGAGCGATCTTTCTGCTTTCCTCTGTTGGTGTGGCGTTCTCGGTGATTAATCCGCCCGATTCGTCTGAGATCACGTTTGAATACCCATGGCTTGTGTTTGTGACGATCTTAGGCGTGACCATTGTGGTGATCACGATGGATGTTTTCATCGCGAAAAAGCGCGTTGACGTCATCAGCTGCGTTTATTTTGGTGTTCTCATTGGCCTGTTCCTGACTTGGGTTGTTGGGTACACGATCGAGCCGTTGATGACGCAATTCAACATCGTCAGATTCAAGAGTTCGGTTCAAGTGGTTCTGGGGCTTGTGTTGTGCTACATGTGTATCAGCATGTTGCTGCAGACGCGGGACGACTTTCGCTTCATCATCCCTTACGTCGAATTCTCCAAAGAAGTCAAGGGAGTCAAGCCCTATTTGTTGGATACCAGTGTCGTCATTGATGGACGCATCGCGGATCTGGTCGAGACGGCGGTCTTTGATAACCAACTGGTGATGCCCCGATTCGTGTTGGCCGAATTGCAAGCGATTGCCGACAGTGGCGACAAACTTCGTCGATCGCGTGGTCGGCGTGGTTTGGATGTTCTGAACCGACTCCGCACCGCCGAGTCGGTCGACATGATGATCCACGATCGCGAGACCCCTGAAATGGCCGGCCAGCCGGTCGATATGAAGTTAATTTTGTTGGCCAAGAGTCTCGGTGGAAAAGTCGTGACGGGCGACTACAATTTGAACAAGATGGCTCGAATTCACGGCGTGCCCGTCATCAATTTGAACGACATCGCCAACTCGCTTAAGCCAGTCTATCTTCCGGGCGAGAATCTCGAAGTCCGCATCGTTAAGGCCGGCGAAGAGGCCGGGCAAGGCGTGGGCTATCTCGACGATGGCACCATGATTGTCGTCGAAAGTGGACGCGACCACATCAATACGTCTGTCAATATCAGTGTGACCAGTGTGCTGCAAACCAGTGCGGGCCGCATGATCTTTGGGCGTTACGATGGTGCGTGATCAGTGATCGCGGTTGTCCAGCTTATGTCGTAGACTGCAACCGCTTGCGGGCCATCTCGCAATACTCTTCGACGCAGTCGATTCCGACGTAGTTTCTGCCCAACTCGCGTGCGACCAGCGGCGTGGTGCCACTGCCTACGAACGGATCGCAAACGACACCGTCCGGCGGGCAACTGGCCAGGATGCAAGTTTCGACCAGCTGCTTGGGAAAGACCGCGAAATGAGCATCGCGGAATTTTGACAAGGAGATTGACCAGACCGTTCGTTTGTTCCGGCCCTTGGGATGAAAGGCCTGATCCCAGCGGCCGGAATGCAAGTTCGAATTTCCGGAGTTCTTGCCTTGCTCGGGCGTGCCTCCGCGTTTTCCGAAGTGGCTTCGCCCGCCGCGCATCTGGCTCTTTTCCGTGAAGGTCACGTGTGGCTCGCGAATCGCATCTGCATCGTAATAGTACTTCTTGGACTTCGTGAAAAAGAAGACATACTCGTGGTCCGTGGTCGGACGCGTTCGCACCGGCGAAGGCATGGCATTGGGCTTTTGCCAGATCACGTCGCTCCGCAGTCGCCAGCCGACGTCTTTAAGTGCCAGCGCGACGTTCCAAGGCGTACCAAGCAGTTCGCCGTCGACATATTTGTCGCCGATCACGACCCACAGTGAGCCGGTATCTTTGGTAACTCGTAAGCACTCGCCAAACACGGTTTGCAGCCGCTGGACAAACGCTTCAGGCGTCGCCTCAGCACCGATCTGCGCATCGGATGGATAGTCCCGCTGTTGAAAGTATGGCGGGCTGGTCACGGTGCAATCGATCGATTCATCTGGTAGCGTTCGCAGTCGTTCTACTGCATCGCCACAGACGATTTGATTCAAAATGCCACTGAGTGATTGCAATTGCGAATCCATTCTTGTCTGCTCGTTCCTTTACATGCGTTCGACAACATCGATGCCCAGCAAGCTCAGCCCTTTGCGAATGGTGCGTCCCGTCAGATCGCACAACAAGAGCCGGCTATCGCGCGCGGCCTGTTCTTCGGCTTTGAGCACGGGGCAGTGCTCGTAGAAGGCGAAAAAGTCCTTCGTTAGTTCGTACAGGTAACCCGTCAGCAAGTTCGGCCGAAAGTCTTCGACGGTTTCGGCCAAGGCGTCGGAAAACTCCAAGAGGGCAAGTCCCAAGGCACGTTCATAAGCATCATCCAACCGAATGGCGACATCACTTTCACGTAAGGCATCGATGTCGATATTACCTCGACTGAAGATCCCGTTGATACGGGCAAACGAATACTGCATGTAAGTGGCCGTATTGCCCTGCATGGCCACCATTTTCTCTTCGTCAAATTCGTAGTCGCTGCTGCGATTGTGTGACAGATCGGCATACTTGATCGCGGCGTGCCCAATCACATCGGCAATGCGGTCCCGCTCCGGATCACTTAGCTCGGGACCGTTTTTCTTGGTGTCGTCGTTCTCTGCGACAATCGCCCGTGCCCGCTGTACGGCTTCGTCCAGTAACCCTTCCAGGCCGACGGTCGTGCCGGAGCGTGTTTTGAACGGTTTCCCGTCTTTGCCTAGTACGGTGCCGAAAGAAACATGGCGTAGTCGGACCTGGTCAAGTCCCCAGAGATCGACGGCGGAGAATAGCTTGCAAAAGTGCTCGCTTTGTCGATGATCCACTACATACAGGATTTCGTCCGCCTGCCACTGCTCGATACGGTATTGGATCGTGGCCAGGTCCGTGGTCGCGTACAGGAACGCTCCGTCCTTCTTGCGGATGATCATCGGTGTCTCGAATGCGTCCATGAAGATGCAAGTCGCGCCTTCGCTCTCCTTGGCCAGGCCACGCGATTCAAAGTCGACGACAACGTCGGCCAACCGATCCTGATAAAAGCTCTCTCCTAATTCAAAATCGAAGGTCACGTTGATCCGCTCGTAAATCCGCTCGATGGCTTTACGACAGGCGGGCAGGAACTCCTCCCAGAGTTGGTGGTTTGTGGCATCTCCGGCGTGCAGCAGGGCGGTCTCCTGAAGCGTCGCTGAACCGATGTTGGGATGTTGGGCCGCCCTCGCCGCCATCGTTGGGTCATCGTTAACGGCAGCAAGTTTCTCCTCGAGCGACTCGATAGCGCTGCGCGTCGAAGTGACCTTTTCATCCAGTCGTCGTCGTGCCTTCTTCGCCGCTTTGTCTGCCGACTTGTCGTTGGCAGCGAGCGTCTCCGCATTGGCTTGCACGGCCGATGTATGTTCGTCAAGCTGTTGCCTCAAAACGGGCAACCGCTCGAGGCCCGCATGATATTCGACCAGTTGGTTGACCAGTTTGTATAGCCGCCCCAGTTCTGTAACGGGTGACGCATCGTACGCCGCGCGTTCCACGAAATGCTTATACCCATAGATGATCATGCCGAACTGCGTGCCCCAGTCGCCCAGATGATTGTCGCTAATCACGTGGTGACCGAGAAACCTGAGCGTGTGGCAGAGCGCATCGCCGATGACCGTTGAGCGGATGTGGCCGACGTGCATCGGCTTGGCTACGTTGGGAGACGAGAAGTCAACAACGAATGTACGCGCCGGCGAGGCTGCTAATACCCCCAGACGCCGGTCATGGCTGGCTGCATTGACTTGCTCGTTTAGCCAATCCGGCTTGAGCCGCAGATTAATGAAACCAGGGCCGGCGATTTCCGGTGGCTCGCACATGTCCGCCACGTCTAACCGGCTGACGATGTCGGCGGCAATCTCACGAGGTGGTCTGCCGAGTCGTTTCCCAAGCGGCATCGCGCAGTTCGCTTGATAATCGCCGAAGCGAGGATCCTGAGCGGGTCTTACCATCGAGACTAAATCGTTGAGGTCGCCGACAAGATCTACTAAGGCAGATCGAAAACGATCCTTTAATTCTGGCAGAATGTTCATTCGAGGCGCCAATCCTTGGTGCACGGCGTGAGGAGGTCGTTGGAATTTGAAGTTGCCGTCGGGCGATGCGCCGATGCTGTCACACGATCCAGCGGTTGAGTCACATTCTCTAGCGACGGGCACCGACCGCAGGTTGGTCGGGGAGCGGGTCGCCGCAACCGAGCGATAGCTCGCGTCGGTCTGAGGCACAGCCTCACTAGGGCGATTCGGTGTCTTCCAGCGGACGTGCCTGGCTCGGATCGACAACGCCTGCCAAGTCGACCTTAGGCGCACCGGCCCACAAGTTCTCAAGGTCGTAATAGCTACGCGTTTCTTGATCAAAAAGATGGATCACGACCGAACCATAATCCAGTAGGATCCAACGAGATTCATTGTATCCCTCGATCCCATCACGCTGGTCATTCATCTCGTCTTCCAGCGTATGATCGATCTCTTCGCTAATTGCGTGCAACTGCCGGCGGCTCGTCCCAGTGACGATTACGAAGTAGTCGAAGATGGGTGTGACGTCACGAAGATCCAGAACCTGGATCTGTTGCCCACGGTTCTCGGCAGCGGTACGTGCCGCAGCCAGCGCCAACTCTAAACTGCGATTCGAATTCTGCAAAGTGGACGAATCCGCTTCCGATGTGCTGACCACCTGTTCTCCTTTTGACTGCGGTTGACTGTCCTGGCTGGAAGTCCCTCGTGACACGGCGCTGGAAATGCCGTACACCGACTTGGCAACTTGCAACGGCGGGGACATCACAGCGAGCCAGCTGATAAGCTGATTTTACCCAAAACTAGACGCTCATGTCACGGGTCAGGTTCGTGAGATCACCACGATTTCAGAGAATTTGTGCGGGGCAGTCCGCATCTGACGGCCGCCTTGCGTCGTCAACCAGAGTTGGGCGTACTCGTCGCCGATCTCTATTTCACTCGCTTCGTCATGGCCGTCTTGTCTACGGACCAGAATCGCTCGCTAGGCAAAGTCATCGACGTGATCAAGAGGCCGAACTTGTCGCCAACTTTAACGGCCTCCCCTTCCGCCAGTTCCTGCCGCCCAACTTCCATCGTCAATTTACTCTCACAGGTCTTCGTGAATTGCAAAATTGTCCCGGGGACCATGTCAAGGACTTTGCTGACGGGGGTCTTCGAAGTGGCCAACGTCACAGTCACGGGAACTCTGATTCGTAACAGACTCTTCGCATACGCTGGAAGCTGGCGGATTCCATCCTCTAGGTTGTGGTAAGACAACCGCTCGCGCTTTGGTGGTCCCTTCACCACCGCTGGCTCGGGCGCATCTTTCTTCTCATCCACCGTTGTTGCGATCGGATCGATGAAACTGGTGACTGGCCAAATCAGCGAAAGCTGGGCTGACTCATCGCCCTTGCCAATCTCCAAGGACAAGCAGACACTCTCGCTGGTGGGTCCCGAGTCCCGCACCGCTGTGCCTAGTACGCGATGGAAGGTGGCGTCCGCAAGTTTCGATTCGGTTTCTGCCGGCAACAAAGCCGCCACCAGCTCGTTTCCCAATTGTTCTAGTTTCTGGGCACTTTCGTCGCCAGGTTCGGTGCACCCATGAGGCAGTAACCCGTCCGCCTGGGAGAGTACCGCCAAACACCGTGTTTCGTCGATCCAGATGGTAAAGACCAAGCCACCTCCGGAGAGGTTGTTGAGGAGGTCGTCCAGTTTGACCTGAGTTGGTTCTGCGGGGCGGGCTTGAAAGTCGCTGCCAAACGCAGCATCAAACGCGCCGCCTACTGCTTCGCCCGCCGATCGACATTTGGCCAAAACGGCGTCCATTCGGTCTGGACTAAATACTGCCATCACCACATCCCTGTCTTCAAGTCCACTGCCTCGACGATCCCCGACTGTCGACGTTAATCGACATCTCGCCCTCTAGAGGTTGTGCAGCTTTTTCAGTATCGGTCATTGAGCCGTTAAACTTTGCCTAGATCGTGCAAACCGACAATTGCCAGCTGTCACAATCTTCCCAGCACGCTGAAACTCCAGGAATCTATTGGACTTACAGCATGTCACTATGGAGAGACCGCGCGCCTGCATATACTGAGTGCGATCGCGGTCCTTCGAGCGTTGCTGTCTTTGCCACTAAGCGTTCGGGAAAGGCAATGCTCGATCATCGACAACCCGGAGAACTCGCAGCGTTAGCAGTGTTCGATCTTTTATTGTCGTCTTTCGCTCCGCGAAAGCACGTTCCTTTCGCGGAGCGAAAGGCGACTATCGGACAGTAATTCCTCGAACGATCCTTAGAGGCGCACGGCCGCCGACAGACAATGATCCGTTTTGGAGCGTAAACGCGTCGCAATGGCAACCATCATTGAAGATCCCGCCTACGATTTCACACCATACAAGTCGATGGACAACGTGACGTTGACCGATCGTGTTCAGGCCGTGCGCGCTCAACTCGGTTCTGAACTCATGATTCTGGGGCACCACTATCAACAGGACGAAGTAGTGGCGCTGAGCGACTTGCGTGGCGACAGCTATCAACTCAGCCAGATGGCGGCATCGAGCACGGATTGTCGACATATTGTTTTCTGTGGCGTTCATTTCATGGCGGAGACCGCGGACATTCTGGCCAACCGCCCCGAGAAGCTCGAACAGCGCCAGGGCGCTCGAGTTAACGTCGTCCTGCCAGATTTGGCCGCGGGTTGTTCGATGGCAGACATGGCGGGGATCGAGCAAGTCGAGGCGGCCTGGGATGACTTGGGAGAGGTCATCGACACCGAGGACATGACGCCGGTCACCTACATCAATTCGGCTGCCAGTCTCAAAGCGTTCTGCGGGCGACATGGTGGGATCGTGTGCACGTCCAGCAACGCAGCGGCGGTTTTGAAGTGGGCTTTTCAGCGTACCCGCCGCGTGTTGTTTTTCCCCGACCAGCACTTGGGTCGTAACACGGCGCTGACGATGGGCATAGTGAACGATCAGATGCCTGTCTGGGATCCACACGATGACGACTGCGGAGGCAACACGGCCGAAGCCCTCCAACGCAGCAAAGTTGTTCTTTGGAAGGGGCACTGCAGCGTTCACCAGATGTTTCGTCCTGAACACGTTGATCAGTTCCGCGAGCGGTTTCCAGGGATCCAGATCCTGGTTCATCCAGAGTGCCCTCAAGAGGTGAACGATCTGGCCGACCTGTCAGGTTCGACAGGTTTCATCATCGAGACCGTTAAAGCGGCGGCCCCTGGTTCAAAATGGGCCATTGGCACCGAACTGCACCTGGTGAATCGGTTGAAGACGGAATATCCCAAACAGGAAGTTCACTTTCTGTCGCCGGTGGTCTGCATGTGTGCGACGATGTATCGCATTAACCTGGCGCATCTTTGTTGGAGCTTGGAAAACCTGGCCGCGGGAACGCCGGTCAATGTGATCGAAGTCGACGAAGAAACAACGAAATGGTCACTGGTTGCCCTGAAACGCATGTTGCAAGTAAAGTAGCGCCGCGTGCAATATTTTGCCCGACCGGAGTTAACATGTCCTGGCGACAACCAGAGTCATTTGCCACCACGCATTGGAGTCTCGTTGCCGAGGCAGGCGGTGCCGCCTCCCCCGAGTGCCGCGCCGCACTTTCGACGTTGTGCGAACTGTATTGGTATCCCCTGTACGCCTTCGTCCGGCGGAAAGGATTTCAAGCTGCCGAAGCCCAGGATTTGACGCAGTCATTCTTTACCGAGTTGCTGGAAAAGGACCGCTTGCAACTGGCCGATCAACAACGGGGCAAGTTTCGTTCGTTTCTCCTCGGCGCACTGAATCATTTTCTGGCGAACCAGCGGCGTGCCAAAGCAGCACAGAAACGAGGTGGCGATCACACGGTCTTGTCGATTGACTTTGACGACGGCGAAACACGCTACCAGCGGGAGCCCGTTGATACGGCCACGCCAGAGAAGATCTTCGAACGGCGTTGGACGATGACGCTGTTGGATCGCGCGGTCAGTCGGCTCCGGGACGAATTCGTCGCGGCTGGTAACCTTGAATTATTCGACCAGCTAAAATTGCACCTCGGAGGTGATCCGGACGCGGCCACATTCGGTGAACTCGCCAAGACTCTGGAGATGACCGAAGGGGCCGTGAAGGCAGCGGCGCATCGTCTGCGAAAGCGATGCCGCGAGTTGTTGCGCGAGGAGATCGCTCGAACCGTATGCGATCCCGGGGAGATTGACGACGAATTGAAAGAGCTCTTTACGTCGCTTCAAGTTTCTGAACTTTCGCAATTATTGACCATGAAAAAGCCAGGGGGTTCCCTGTAAACTTCGCGTTGCTCAATTCACCAAATCGAGCGTCGGAGACGCTCACGCGAAGGACAAGGAGGTCCCCCTGTGTTTGCATTGATACCCTCGCTGGACGTTTTATTGCAATGCCTGTTGCCCGCTTTTACTCAACCGTCGTTTCAAACGCACTGCGAAATCTTCCTCGGTTGGCTGATGTGCCTCTCGCGACGCACCGAGTTCTCCGTCTTTCAAACCATCCAGGCCGACACTCCCGTCAATCGAAAAAAACGACACCCCTTCGATCGCCATTACAATTTCTTCAGCCGTTCGTCCTGGGCCGTCGCCGACTTGGCGCGCTGCGTGGCCGTGCAAATCGTCGTGGCCCTCAATCCGACCGGCTTGCTCTATCTGGTCGTCGACGACACGCTGCTGCACAAGCGTGGCAAGTACGTCTATGGCTTGGGCTGGTTCCGCGACGCAGTGGCTTCGACTGCCAAACGCGTCGCCACCGCCAGTGGCAATCATTGGGTGGTGATGGGGCTGGCCATTTGCATTCCCAAGACCGACATCATCTATTGCCTTCCGATCCACTGCAAATTGCACCTGCCTGGCAAGGGCAAGCCCAG
>JASLPZ010000106.1:0-19475 GCA_030744725.1 Pirellulaceae bacterium | reverse complement strand
TATCGGACAGTGATTCCTCGAACGATCCGTAGTCTTCGTTTTCATCGGGGCGTATCGGACAGTGTCACATGTCCAATCTGTCAGGCCGGTACACTCCTTTCTTCCGTCCCTACGATTTCGTTCCGTTTGGATTGATCCCCATCGGTTGAGGAGTATCTTCGGTGATGATCTTCCAACTTGCCCCCATTTCGCGCATCGCGCGAAAGTCGATCGGTCGGTAGGCAAATTCGAGTTCGGGCGTCTTCCTCACTTTGCCCGCCTCGTGGCGCGAGTGCATCGAAGCGTCGAGGACGCCCGTGACCAGCAATGTGCGTTCCACCGGGTACGGGACGTTGCCATGAATGAAGTGGTGCTGAATCGCGTGCGAAAGCGCTTTAAAAAGATTGCGATTCTGCCACGGCCCCACGTAGAAGTTGGTGGCGTGGATCTCCGGTTTCCCTTTGAACCGGCAGGCGAAGTTCCAGCGGTTCGCGCCCCCAATCCTCACCACGGTCGCCTTAAACCCATCCTTGTAGGTCAGCAGAATCCCGTGTGGGTCTGCGTGGAACGACTTCAAATCCGTTGGCTTCCTGCCGAGTTCTGCTTGCATGGCGGCTTCGGCCAGTTCGAGGGACCAGCGTCCGTCCTGGGCTGCCTTGAACAGGGCGGCGGCGTCGAGAAACTGAACTCGCGAGACACCCGTTTCGCCTCCCTTGCGGCCTTCGACCATCGACTGCAGCACTTCCAGCGCGTGGAAGTCGTACGACTCGACCCCGCCGCCATGAATGGAAACAGCCTCTTCCAATTCCGCGCCCCGGGGAATCTCGAGCTGAGGCCTCCGCTCGGCAAGCGGTACCGAACTGCCAGCCATCAGCGGAATACCTAACTCCTTCGCCGTGTCAACCATCTCTTTGGCCCAATCCCAGCGGTAAGAGAGATGCTTGTCATTGAACAGCGGAACAAAGCGATTGGATCGCTTCATCACCGCCACGATCTGGTCGAAAAACCGTTTCCGCGGGTACATGTGCTGGCCGAGTTCGTTGTGGGGATAGTTTCCGTGCTCGCCAATGGAGAGAACCGCATCAACGGCCAGTTCCTTCCCGCCCCGTGTCAGAGCCTCGGAAATCGTCTTGTACATCGGAATGTGGTAGTCGGCTGAGACTTTCTTCGACATGTCGCCTCCCGGCAATTGGTCGGCGTAGATCGAGACGACGTCGACGCCCGGGTCGGTCAGCACACCGTTGAAATAGTATTGCTCGAGGAAGTTCTCCAGAATGACATGTGCGTGGGATCTGTGCGTGAACTGCGTGATGATGGCAGCCACCTTTGGACGCCGAACCGGCTTCATTGCGCGCAGCCGCTCGCCCGAACCAAAGGCCGAGCCAAAGGTCGCGGCACTTGTCGCGCTTACGCTAGCGGCACGCAGGAAATCACGCCGCGTCACGCCGGTTGCCAAACTCGAATCCTCGCCTCTCACTTCCCGCGAAAATCTGTCGTTCATCTGAATACTCCATGTTCTAACTGAACCTGCGTCATGTTTCGCTAACACGGTATGTCAGTCGAACGTGACTGCTATTCCGCTGCAACACAGTAAAGAGACTCCTCGGAACGAATGAAAAGTTGGCCGTCACTGACGGCTGGGCTTCCGCTAAAGTCACTTTCGTCCGACAGCTTGTTCAGAGCAATCTGCTCGAACTCCGGCGTGGCCTTCAACACGTAGGTTCCGTCAAAACGGCTTACGGCATAGAGCTTGTCGGCGATCAAAACGACCGATGAATAGAACCGACCGTCGAGTCGTTTGTTGGTGACCTCTTTACCGGTCTTTGTGTCGATACATGAAGCGATTCCCCTGTCGTTGATCCAGTACAAGTGCCCCTGGTGGAGAACGGGTGAGGGGACGTAGGATCCACCATTTTCTGACCAAAGCACGTTGCTGTCAGTGACGTCGCTCTTGCCTCCAATGCGAACGGCCGTACGGCCTCCGCGCCGGCCGCCAATGACGTACGCGATATCATCGGCGGCGACCAGGCTGCAGCACGCCCCTGTGTCCACCTTTGTTTCGGCGTACCAATTAAGTTTGCCCGACGCGGGATTAAGGCTCCAAACTTCATTGGGTACTGAGAGCAGTAGTTCGGCGATGCCCTTGGAATTGGTTACAACGAGCGGCGTGGAGTAGCTCCCGGACAAGCTGCCGGCCTCGGTCTTCCACACCTCTTCTCCCGTCTTCGTGTTGAACGCCCGCATTGACTCGCTCTCCGCTCCTGCCGTCACGATCAGAAGATTTCCATGGAGTATCGGACTTGACGCGGTTCCGAATCTGGAGGCACGTTCGTTGCCCAGTTCTTGCTGCCACAACGTTTTGCCCGACAGATCGAATGTCATCACACCGCTGCTGCCAAACATGACATAAATGCGATCGCCGTCGCTGACGGGAGTATGCGATGCCTGGCCATGATACGAGAACCCTCGCTCACCGCCATCGCTCACACCATCCACCGATTTGGTCCAAGCAGCCTCTCCCGTCTGGCGATCAACACAAACGAGGTACCGTGTCACCTGATCGCCGGAGCCCGTATAGGCTGTGACAAAGACATGCTTGCCAACAACGATTGGGCTGGAAAACCCAGCACCAGGTAGCTTTAACTTCCATTTCAGGTTCTTCGAGTCACTCCATTCGGTGGGTACCCCCTGGTCACTGCTAGTTCCATCCCCCTGTGGACCTCGAAAGCGCGGCCAGTCCGTGGCGTGCAGGGCGGAGCACGTGTGCCAGACGAGCACCGTGAGTAACAGCGAGAATCGGACGCAATTGTTGTTCTTCATCGTGATTGTTCCGCAGAAGGATTAGAGATGGGGCACGACAACACTATCGCAGCTTTAGCCGACAGATGAAACCATTCCGGCGGCCGGACGTTTCGTGAAAACCTTTCCATACCTCGTTGTTCGATCCGCATGTTACACTGAGAACGCTTGGCTGGAGGATTGGCTCTGCTGGAGCGAGATTGGATCAATGAGCGATACACTCAATTCGTCGGATTGTCGGCTCACCCGTGCGGTTTCGCTACGCGTCATCCTGATATCGGCAACATGCCTGACACTGGCGGTCCCGGGGTTGGCAGCCGAACGGCCTTGGAGATCACTCAACAGTTATCGTTTATTGTTGAAAGTCGACAGCAGGGGTGTCTCTCGGTCAAACTCGCCCGCCGCGGTCGACGTCGATTTCGTCCGTGCACTTTCCGACCAAGGGATCTCGGGCACCTTCGACGAGCATACGATTGAGGTCATCGCGTATGATCGCTGGGGGGTACCGAAGACGTTCGATGCGTCTCGGGCCGGCTACGAGCGATACTTGCTGCCGTGGCGACTGGAGAAGTACTACGGGATCGACAAAGTCGCCCTGAAGTTCGTGCTGCTGGACGAGACCTGTACGGACATGGCAGTCTACTTCGACACGATCGAGTCCGGTGTGGGAAGCCCTCAGCGCTATCGCGGGTTGGTGGGAGACGGTGATTTCTTCAGGCAAGAGTACGGTCGGCGCAGCCTCGGGGCCAATCACTTCGACACCTTCTGCGACTTCGATGGCGATGGTGACCTGGACTTATTCACTGGCGGCGTGGAACCGTTTATTTACTGCTATGAAAACACGGGCGAAAATCGGCTCGTATATCGTGGTCGACTAACCTCCGCTGGCAAACTGCTTTCGCTGCCGAAGAACGACGGCAACAATCGAAGTTGGGTTCTACCCCATTTCCATGACTGGGACGGAGATGGTGACCAGGATTTCTTCCCCAGCTTCATGGATGGTCCGTATTTCAGCAAAGTTGCGTTTTTCGAAAACACGACTCCGCCGGGTGGTCAACTCACGTTCGTTGACCGCGGCGTGCTGAAGACTGCCTCGGGGGCCGCAGTGGCGGGTCCGGCGAAAGCGGGCGTGTGGTTTCCTTCACTGGTTTTCGTGAAGGATTTCGACGGCGACCGCGACGGTAGGACGGACGTACTGTTGGGTTACAACAATCGTTGTTATCTGCACCGGAATCTGGGTCCCGATGGTTCCGGCGGTTGGCGTCTCGACGAAGCCATTGCTATCAAGGCCGGCGGTGAGGAGATCGGTCTGTTTAATCCGTGCTTCGAGGTGGCCGACATCGACGAGGACGGCGACTGGGATTTGTTTGGCGCAGCTCAGTCCGGCCAGGTCTACTTGTACCAAAACGTCGACACGACGAAGTCTCGCAAGAAGCCGATTTTTGCCAAAGGTACGGTGATTGCTGGAGACGCGAACTTCCTGGTTGCAGGAGCCCATCCCCGAGTGACCGCAGCCGACTTCACTGGCGACGGGCTGCTCGATCTGGCCATCGACAACGCCTGGGGGCTAGTTGACTTGGACAACGTTTCGCAGAAGAGGGTGTTCGGAGAGTTGCTCAAGAACGTGGGGACTGCAACTTCGCCGAAATGGCAGAAGGCAACGTCCGAAGGCGAAGTCCCCTTCACCGAGACGTTCCAAGCCTGCGACGCCCTGCGCCAAAACGTCGTCCGTGCCGTGGATTGGAACAACGATGGGCGGACCGATCTCTTGGCTAGCGATTGCGACGGTTTCGTCTGGTACTTTCGCAATCTGACCAATCACCTCTCCCCGTTGTTCGCCGAAGGCCGGAGATTGTCGGCCGGCGGCAAGACATTGAGCCTGGCCGGCAGCGCGGGACATGCCCGGCATGACGTATGCGACTGGAACAACGATGGGCGTAAGGACCTGGTCGCCTCGGATGGAAACGGTACCGTGACAGTGTATCTCAACGAAGGAGCGGATACTGATCCGGTGTTGGGGCGAGGCAAGAAGGTCATGGCCTACGATGTCGATGGGAAATTGAAGCCGATTGAACGCGGTACTCGATCGCATCTGATGGTCTGTGATTTCAACCACGACGGCAAGAAGGACCTGGTCTTTTCGGATCAGAACAATCCCGGATTCTACTTTTTGGAAAACGTACATTCCGATGCGGACCCGCGTTTCGCGCCCGCAAGGCAGCTGAAGTTGAGTCCATACCAACGTCCCAACCTGGGATCGTTTGTCGACTGGGATGGCGACGGCAAGAACGACCTCATCGCCTGTGAATTCGAGCACAGCATTCGGTTCTATAAGGACGAAGGGACCGGAGGGCAGGGCGCGGAACCGAAATTCTCCGATCCGGACGGGATCACCATCGTCAAGCCTGATTCGATCATGATGATCTCCGGGGCCGACGCGGTCGATTGGAATCAGGACGGCGATCTCGACATCATCACCGGACAAGGACATGCTGGAAGCCGATTGAGATTCTACGAGCGTGACTATATCGAGGATTCCATTCACGACACGCATCCGATCGTGCATGTTGACGAATTCCAGCGAGCTGAGCATACGCTGCTGGCCGTGGTCCGCCGTTATGCAGACGCCATGATCGAGCATGGGCGCGACAGTTACGGACCGCAACAGACCGGGCTACTACTAAGCGCTCTGGACCGCAGCACATTGAAGCCGCTGGAGTTGCGTCCCGAACCGCCGGGAGGCGTCCGCCGTGGCGATCGCGTGGGGCTGCCTTGGCGCCGACTGACTGGGGCCAATCCTCATTTGGATCAGAATCTGTTGCGTGTGCTCTACGCCTTGACCGAGATCACCGGCAAGGAGCGCTACGGCAAGGTTGCCGACCATGAAGTCCAGTGGTTCTTCCAGAACTCGCAATCGCCAGTCACCGGCCTGTTGCCTTGGGGTGAGCACCTATCGTGGGATGTGATACTGGATCAGCCAATCTCCAGCGGGACGGATTATACACATGAATTCGCTCGCCCTTGGGTCCTCTGGGACAGAAGCTTTGCGTTGGCCCCCAAGGCGTCGAAGAAATTCGCGATCGGGTTGTGGAACCATCAGATCGCAGATCACCAGACCGGTGCCTTCGATCGGCACGCCCCGTACGACAAGCACGGTCCCAGGGACGGCAGAGATTTTCCACGCCATGCAGGCTTCTACATCCACACTTGGGCCCACGCCTACAAGCACACCGGGGATGAGATCTTTCTGAGGGCAATTGAAGTCGTGCTGTCCCGATTCGAGCGCAAGCGAAAAGGAACCGGCGGCGTGATGCAGGCCACAATAAGTCCACTGGATATCGAAACGGCCGCGTCGATGGTGCCCAATCCGCTGGCGCCGAGGCTGCGAGAGTTTGCCCAGATCGAAGATCAATTGGTCTTGGAAAACCTGCACCAGCGCTACGGCAGTCCTGACGGCACGCTGACCTTCAAACCCAACTGGGAGGCTGGTTATGCCTCCGGCGTATCGGCTGATTGGGCGATGTTCGGCCTGGCGCGGTACGAGCAAGTCAAGAAGAAACCACTCCGTGATTTGGTGATCACTGTGGCCAACGCATACGTCGATGCGCTGCCCGACGAAGACGTGGACGTCTGGCCGATGACTTTCAGCCATATCATTAGCGCTCAAGTTGCCGCGTACAAGTTGACCAACGAGAACGTCTATCTCGAGGAAGCTCGTCGGTTTGCCAAAATGGCCGTGGATCACTTTTTTCAGGACAATCCGTTGCCGAGGGCGAGCTTCAAGACAGACCATTATGAGACGATCACCGGTGCCGATTCGCTGGCCCTCTCCCTGCTGGAGGTCCATGCGGCGACCAATCATCTGCAAGTGACCATTCCGCTCAATACGATTGACCGGTGAGACAACTGATGCTCGAGAACTTCGTGACACGAATAGCCATCGGCAGCTGCGCAATTCTCACGCCGCTCTTGGTGTTGCCGCCGACGGCTCATGGTACCGATTTGGATCTCAAGAAGCTCTTCAACGAGTCGATACCCGATTCGCCTTTTATCAATGTCATCTATGGATACGCCGACGCCATGCTGGAGCATGGGCGCGATACCTACGGCCCTCAAAAGACCGGCCTGCTGCTAAGTGCTCTGAACCGGAAGACCCTCAAGCCGCTCGATACTCGCCCCCCGGTTCCAGCCGGTGTCGTTGACGGACGCCGACCGGGTTCGGCGGGCAAGCCACTGGTTGGGTCCAACCTCCAGATGGATCAGAATCTTTTGCGTTTGTTGTACTTCCTCAAGGGGTTGTCTGGTGAGAACCGCTATCCAGAGGCAGCCGACGCCGAGCTGAAGTGGTTTCTCAGCAGCGCGCAGTCACCAGAGACGGGCCTGCTGCCTTGGGGCGAGCATCTGTGTTGGGACGTGATGAGTGACGAAGTTGCCTTCTGCGCCGAGGAACCACTGCACGAGTTCTCACGCCCCTGGATGCTGTGGGAGCACTGTTTCCGACTGGCTCCTGACGAGAGCAAACGGTTCGCTTTGGGGCTGTGGAACCATCACGTTGCCGATCAGAAGACGGGCGAACTTCGAGCACGCGTTGCTCTCAATTCCAGCGGCTCCCGACAGCCTACCGATTGCCCAAGGCAGACCGGTTTCTTCATCCGCACATGGGCAGAGGCGTTTGCCCACACCGAAGACGACACGTTTCTTGAAGCAATCGATGCCGTACTGACGGGATACGAAAAGAAGCGGCGGTCCCCCGCACAGCCGGCCGGACGCGGCATAAAGTCACCAAACAGTTGTGACATGTTGTCGATGGCGATCGATTGCGACGGTGCCGCGCGAAAGGTCCCACAACCTTTGAGAAGCCGGCTGACGGCATTTGCTGCCCGCGAGGATACATCGTTCTTGTCGTTGCCTCACGAACTGCGGGGCAAGAAAGCCTTCGTCAAGAACCTCGATCCAACGCTGACGGGACCACACGTTGATTACACTTCTCTTTGGGATCCTAGAAACGGAAGACACAGCACGTCCGCAGTAGCGGTAATGTGCAAATCGCGATACGAGAACACCGGCAAAGTCGGCTATCGCAAATTGATTGTCGAGGCGGCGGATGCGTACCTGGACTCACTGCCCAACGACGGCATTGACGCTTGGCCGCTCAGCTTCGGCCAGGCCATTACCCTCGAGCTGGCCGCGTTTCGAATCACCGCTAATCGGAAGTACCACGCTCGTGCCTTTAAGCTCGGTGAAATCGCGGTGGCGGAATTCTTCGGCGACAGCCCACTACCCCGTGCCAGTTTGAAGACCGACCACTACGAGAGCACCACCGGGGCTGATACCCTGGTGCTGGCGCTGGCAGAGCTCCACTTGAGCACGCGCACCATCACGGCCGTTCGGACCCCTGCCAACACAATCGACCGTTGATGACGCTTTGCGAGGCTGTGCCTCGGACCGACGCGAGCTATCGTTCGGTTGCGGCGACCCGCTACCCGACCAACCTGCGGTCGGTGCCCGTCGCTTAGAACGTGACTCATTTGTAGAGTAAAGCCTGATACAAGCTTTCTAGGCGAGATAGCGCTGTCAGTTCGCGATCATGCTAACATTGCGATTCCCACATGGCAGCTTTTCTTCTCCAGGATTTTGGACGGTTGAGCCCTGTCTGAAAAACGAATTCAATTCAAGAGGCGCATGAGTAACACTGAACAAACCCAACCAGACGCGGATCACTCTAAATCCCGAAGCCAGCTCTTTAACTCGGTGGATTGGTTGGCCGTGTGGATCGGCGGCGGGCTGCTGATCTTCTGTTTGTTGGCGGTAGTTGCCAGCGGATCGGGTGGCGATCCGACGAATCCGCTCAGAGCGTGGCTTGCCAAGCCGGGAGCTTGGTCCTCGAATCCGATTGATTCTATTTTCATTGCGGGCAAATCGAAGGCAATTCAAGGCGTAGCGGGTGTTTTTGCACTGGCGATCGTCGTGTTTGGATTGGGTTCTGTCGCGTTGGGGAAGAAGTTTACGTCTTTTGCTGCAGGGTTCTGTATTGTATTTCTGTTGGCGACGTTGGCGTATGTTCTCACTGGCCAGCAGGTCATCAAGAGCTACAACCTGTCCTATGCCTTGTGGGCGTTGGCCCTGGGGCTATTGGTCAGCAACACGATTGGAACGCCCGATTGGGTCAAGCCAGCCGTGCGGACGGAGTTCTTCATCAAGACCGGACTCGTGTTGCTCGGAGCCGAAGTGCTGTTCAGTCGACTGTTGGCGTTAGGCGTCCCAGGGATCTTCGTCGCCTGGGTCGTGACGCCAATCGTACTGATCACGACATTTTGGTTCGGGCAGAAGATTTTGCGAATTGATTCGCCGTCGCTGAACATGGTCATCTCTGCGGATATGTCAGTCTGCGGAGTCTCCGCCGCGATCGCGACGGCTGCAGCTTGCAAAGCCAAGAAGGAGGAGCTGTCACTCGCCATTGGCATGTCGCTGTCGTTCACCGTCGTGATGATGGTACTGATGCCGGCCTTGATTCAAGCGATGGGGCTGAGCCAGGTTCTGGGCGGCGCTTGGATGGGCGGGACGATCGACGCGACTGGCGCGGTTTCGGCAGCCGGCTCGATGCTGGGTGAAGAAGCGTTGCAAGTTGCCGCGACCGTCAAGATGATTCAGAATATTCTGATCGGCGTTGTTGCGTTCTGCGTGGCGCTGTTCTGGGTGCTCTTCATGGAAGGCGACAAGGACGGCCCAAAGCCCAGTGTCGGCGAGATTTGGAGACGGTTTCCAAAGTTCATCATTGGCTTCGTCGCGGCTTCGGTAGCCTTCTCGTGGATCTACGCAACGGTCGATGGCGGGCCCGCGATTGTCGATGCGGTGATCAAGGGAAGTACCAAGACGCTACGCGGTTGGTTCTTTTGCTTAGCCTTCGTCAGCATTGGGCTGGAGACGAACTTCAAGGAGTTGGGCAAGTTCTTCCAAGGTGGAAAACCGCTGATCTTGTATGTTGTCGGGCAGTCGTTCAATATCTGCTTGACCTTATTTATGGCGTGGTTGATGTTCGAGAAGGTGTTTCCACAAGCCGCTGCCTCACTCGGGAAATGAGTTGATCGATGTCTCAAGACGACAACATGGCAACCGGTTGGCGGAAACTTGGCATTGCGATAGCGGTAATCGCAGTCGTCTGGGGATTCGTGCTTCCACGGCTCGAACGAACACCAACCGTCCAAGCTCGGATCAAGCATCTCGATACTCACGGCATCGATCCCGCGGCGTTCTTCTACAGCGATCACTCAGCGATGAACCGCTGGGAAGCTGCAATTCGCGCGTCGCGGCATCAGGGCTCAGATGCATCGTGGTAACACAACAGTGGGTCTGCCGCGTGCCGCAGTGAGCGGAAGGCTGTATGCAGTGAGAATCATCGCGGAATGACTGGCAACACGATATGTGAGGCGTGCTGGGCTCCGTGGAAAACGGTTTGCTTCGCAGGGATCAATTCAGTGTCCGTTCCGAAGGGAAGGCCGGAATTGGGGTTTCGGTCGAAACGGGGGAAGTTGCTGCTGGAGATCTCAACGCGGATTCGATGCCCTGGTTTGAAGAGGTTGCTCGTCACCCAAAGATCGATCTCATAACGATAGGCCTTTCCAGGCTCGACCAGTTCTGGCTTGGTTCGAGAGCTGCGCCAGCGGGCGCGAATGATGCCGTCGCAGAGATTGTAGGCCTTTCCATCAGGATGCACGTCCACCAGTTTCGCGGTGAAATCAGTGTCTTTGGCAGAAGTCGCTGCGTGAAGAACCACTTTCACGGGGCCAGTGACTTCGACGGCTTCTGCAAGCAGTGTGCTGGTGTAGACCAAAACGTCTTCGCGCCTTTCAACCTTGGTTTGGTCAAAGGGACCGGCGGGCGCGCCACCAAGATTGTTGCCACCCGCGGTGGGAGCTGGATTCGCCGGATCGAAGGTGAACGTGTCGGTCGAAGATGTGTCAGGTTTGATTTCGTTAAGTACTCCGTCGCCGTCGAGATCGTTAGCGTTGCCGTTGCTCTGCAAATAAAAGCGTGTGTATTGCGTTCGGGCCAGCGGCCATTCGCTCTCGCCTCGCCATTTGTTTTTACCCATGACGAAGATCTGAAATGCTGGCCAGTCCTCAATGTCGGTGTCCTGGTCGCGAAGCCAGTAATCGAACCACTTCTTTTGTAGCTGGCCGATATCCATGGCGGCCTCCTGGCCAAAGTCCAGCTCGCCCACCTTTTTGCGGCCAACGCCGTGTGCCCAGGGACCGATGACGGCAAATTGGTTTCGCCGTACGACCCGATTACTCGACTCGTTTCGAACACTGTTAGTCATATCAAGTGTGGGTTTCGAGAATATGTCGTACCAACCGCCTATGTTTAGGACGGGTACGGTGACGTCGTCAAACGCCTCTCGACCGATACCGCGTTGCATCCAGTAGTCATCATCGACCGGGTGTTTGACCCAGTCTTCCAGATAGAACACTTCCTTATCCAACTGATCGTCAAAGTGGTCCAGGGGAAGAAAGCGAAAAGCTTCGAGTGTGTTGCCCGCTGGCAATCGAGCACCGCCAACCGCGGCTCCCCAGTTCATCATTAGCGCGAGTTGAAAGGCGCCGCCGTAGTAGGCGTTGTCGTAGGCGTTACAAAAGGGAACGATCGGAACCATGGCTTTCAGATACTTACTTCCCTTCGGCGCCGACGCCCACTGCGTCCAACCGACATAGGAACCGCCGGCAGTTCCGATCTTGCCGTTGCACCAAGGTTGTTTCCCAACCCATTGTTGAGTGTCGAAGCCATCGTCGGCGTCGAAGCGAAAGGGATCCCAGAGACCTTTCGATTCCCCGCGGCCACGACAATCTTGAATCACCATGACGTAACCTTGACTGGCATAGAATCGCCCTTGCCCGTGTTTCTCGCCTCCCTTGCCATAAGGCGTTCGCGAAAGAATTGTCGGGAACGGCCCATCGCTCTTTGGCTTGAAGATGTTGGCCGCCAGTTTTGTCCCGTCGCTCATGGGGATCATTACGTTCGACTCGAAGACAACGGCTTCGTCTTGTGCACGAGCAGGTGTGATCAGTGTGAGACAAAACGCTGGCACAGCCAGGGCAGCAAAGAAAGATGCGAAAAGCCGAGTCTTCATCGTATTACTCCGTAGGAATTTCGGGATGAACCGTCCTGTTGCCAACGAACCCCTTTCCAGTCTCTCGGCTTGTCCGCGCCGCGTGATTCTGTACCCTGCGCGACACCGGAAAAAAGCGCCGCGACGAAAAGCAGCCGAGTGGTGTAGTAAGTGATCATCGGGTCTAGCTCGTATTCGGTATGCGTTCAAAGTCGCCTGTCGCTTCGCGCAAGGGCGACCATCTCGGACGGCTATCACCTTGTCGATTCTACTTTGTCTCGAGCCTTTGTGTCACCGCACGCAGCCTCGTGCTCTGTCAAGACTAAGAATTAGGGTTGTCGAGCCTGATAGTCGTGGTTCGCTCCGCGAACCAAACGTTTTGATCGCAGCGTACCAAATACGGGTACGTTCCCTGTTTGGCTGCGGCACTGACGCGTCAGGCTGTGACACAGTTTACCGGTGAATCCACAACTCGGCGCCAGCCAACTTCGCTCCGCTTTCCTTCGTCTTAACCATCACGCGGTTGGCACCCATAGCAATTGATTGCACTGGAACTTTGCAGATATAGCGGCGGACGTCGGAGATCTGCCGGCCTCCGGCGGTTGGCCCGAAGTTTGCGGAACCGAAAAGAATCTCGGGAGTACTTTCGCCCGTCAGACCGGTAAAATCGACGCGCAATTCTGCCGTCACGTTGAAGCCTGCGCCGCGCAAGTCTTCTGGCACGAATAGCGAAGTTCGTTCGTATTCATTTGCCGACAGTGGCAAGGGAAGTGCGGCTGAAAAGTCAGCGACGTCCTTCGCCCAATAGTGCGCGGGCATCCACCAACCGGCGTCGGAGACGGCGTACGTGAGGGGTGACCTGGCCAGTTGCTCGGGCGATCCAATCGCGCCGAGTACTTTGCGTGCGTACTTGCGATCGGCCTCGTTGCCAGGACCGGGAAACAGGTTGAAAGTGTAGATTCCGTCAGCTCCGTCTTGCCACAGGCGAGCGGCCGCGCCTAACCAGGCCTGCGGAGGCTGCTTCGTGCCCTTTCCACGCGGCGACCGATACATCAGTCCAGACTGGCTGAGGCACGGATAGACCGGCACATCGTGCCGGTGCGCGAGATTGACCAAGTTCTTCAACGGCAGGTCAAACGTGATGTAGCCACCGCCGAGTACCACGACATCAACCAGTTGTTCCTGCAGCCACACCGCCACGTCGATGCCGATCTTGCGACCGAGTTCCGTCGTTGGTGGTACACGAACAGACAATAGAAACGGTTTGCCCTGTCGCTGGCTTTCGCGCAGCACGAGTTGGCGGACAGCCCGCATGAGTTTCGTGAGGACTCCGATCTGCTGATCCGTCGCAGCGTTTCCGTCGTAGGCGCTGCGGAAGTAGAACGGAGCTCTCAGGAAATCGAGCTCAATGCCGTCAATGTCATATCGGATCAGCACTTCTTCAATGATTTCGAGCAGCCGAGGCTCCACGTCCGGATGCTCGAAGTCGACCAGGCTCCACAGTCGTCGTCGGTCCTGGAAATTCTTCGATTTTTCAAGTGTCGACATGATCCGGGTCGGATCGTCTTGCTTCCACTTCGGACGGAATTGAGGTGTCCAGGCGTCGTGAATGTCGTTCATCCGCAACGTCCAGATGCTCTCCATTGCATGTTTGCGCGCAAACTCACTCGACATCCTCAGTCCGTCCGTATCTTGCTCCAGGAACTTTGCAAGATTGTTGTTAGCGAATTGACCTCCTTTTGAAGTAAAGACCTCGGCCACCTTCGTTTGGTGTGTGAAGAAGTTGAAGGACTGCGTCGTGCAGTAATAGATACTGTCCACGTGGGTGCCGACCAACGGTGTGTGACGCGTCGCCAAGAAGCGTTCAGCCGTGTCCGCTCCAGGCGCCCAGATATCGTCGCCATCGTTGTTGAAGATAACGCGTCGCCGCCGGTGAGCTGCCTGCCGTCTCGCCGCATCGAGCGCATTTGCCTCTCCAGCCTGTAGCGCGCCACACCCCAACCAGCCAGCCCCCAGACCTGCGCTTCCGGCGGTCATGCCCAACAAGAATGTGCGGCGCGTTGTCTTCATGGAATGACCCTTGGCGTTGCGAGGCGAAGATGCGCCACACGCGGTCTACCCGTAGAGCGCGTCCATCACATTGCCCGCGTTAAGCATGATCGGCCGACCGAGTTTGTCAGGCAAGGTAGTGCGGGGTTCGATGCCGAGCGTGCGATAGACCGTCGCGCCCAGATCGTTGGGATGGTATGGTGGTGTTCGTGGGTAACCGCCAATCCGGTCAGACTCTCCGATGACCTGGCCACCTTTGACGCCGCCGCCAGCGAAAACCGCCGTGTAACACCATGCCCAATGACCGCGACCGGGCTTGTCGTTGACCGTCAACTTCGAGATCCGCGGCGAGCGTCCGAATTCACCGACCACGATCACCAATGTATCGTCGATCATTCCCTGTTCGGTCAGATCATCGAGCAAAGCCGAAACACCCAGATCAAGGCCCGGTAGCAACCGATTCTTGAGCTTTCCCCAGTTGTCAGTGTGCGTGTCCCAGCTCTGCACAATGCCCATGTTGCATTGCACGACAGGCACGCCCGCCTGAACCAAACGCCGAGCCAGCAGTAACGTCTGGCCAGACTTGTTACGTCCGTAACGCTCGCGCATCTCGTCCGGCTCGCTCTTGATATCAAACGCTTTGGCAACCTTACCCGACGTTAACAGTGTGTACGCAGTCTGTTGCTGGCTGGTGAACTGTTGCTTCCGAGCCCAGTTGTCGAGATTGCCGTTCTGCACGTTGTAGCGCGTCAGAAGCTGCTGCCGGCCCTGCAGTCGCGAAACGCTTAGCCCATCCGGCAAGGCCAGGCCGTCTACCTTGAAGTCGTTGCTGTTCGGATCGGAATTCAGCCCCCACGGGTCGTGCGCCGCGCCGAGGAAACCTGCATGTTGGCCGGGCCAGGTCAACGTGCCCTCAATCAATGGGTTCGACAACGTGACGTGGCTGGGGAGTCCGTTGTTACGCGGGGCAAGGTAGTTGAGTGCGCCGCCATAGTTTGGCCAGTCACCACGGTTCAGCTCCTTGTCTTCGTTGGCGTCTCCGCGGAACGGCTGAACGCTGCCGGTCAGCGTATTGTGTGTCCCGGAAAGATGCCGGTTGTCCGAGTGCGCCATCGAACGCACGATGGCCAGTTGATCCGCTCGTTTGGCGAGATGCGGCACGTGCTCGCTAAACTTGATGCCGGGCAACGTCGTGTCGATGACGCCGAACTCACCGCGAGTGTTGTCGGGCGCTTCCGGCTTGGGATCGAACGTGTCGAGATGGCTACCGCCACCCGATTGGAAGACCAAGATGACGGACTTGCCCGACGTCGGTTGGGCAGCCGACGTGGAATCACCAAAGACGGTTGGCAAAGTCAAACCGAGCAACCCCGAACAGCCGACCTGCAGCAGCTCGCGTCGATTGACACCCGGTAACAACGTCGTTCGATCTGTCATTGTCTGTCGCCTAGTGCTCTTGCATTTCATCGGCGGGAGTTCCCACTCGGATCAGACTATTAGAGTCGATTCGCGTGTGGAGAACAACGGGAAATCGCTCCGCAATCCAGTGATGTTCAGCACCGTTGACGGCGGTAGCTGTGCAGAAGATGATGTTGGTACCCTGCCTTTCAACGCTTTCCAACATCTTGTCTGTGTCCGGAGTAGACCTATCCGGAATCGACGTGTCCGAACCAAAAGAGTGAATAGCATGATCCACAAGCTGGCGTTGGCCGCGGTCGCTTTCCTACCGCTGTTGGTCGGCAACAGTTTGGCCGCCGACCGTCCGAACATTGTCCTTGTCTTCATCGACGACATGGGCTGGGGCGACTTTTCCTGTTTTGGCAACGAGGTCGTTCAGACACAGAACATCGACCGGCTGGCGGCTGAAGGCGTTCGCTTCGAACAGTTCTATGTCAACTCGCCAATCTGTTCACCGTCGCGCGTCGCAATCTCCACTGGACAGTATCCGCAGCGGTGGCGGATCACGTCATACCTGAACAACCGTAACAGCAACATACAGCGCGGCATGGCCCAATGGCTGGACCCCAGCGCGCCAATGCTGGCCCGAATGCTGCATGAAGCCGGCTACGCGACGGGACATTTCGGCAAGTGGCACATGGGCGGCCAGCGCGATGTTGGCGAGGCCCCCCTGATCACCGAATACGGATTCGATGCGTCACTCACAAATTTCGAGGGGCTCGGCCCACGCGTGCTGGCGCTAAAGGATGCCTACGATGGCAAGCCGGCTCAAAAACACACGCTGGGTTCAGACAAACTGGGGCGCGGCGAGATTACGTGGGAGGAGCGGTCGAAAGTGACAGCTTCGTTCACCACCGCGGCATTGGAGTTTATCAAGCAGGCCGCGTCGAAGGATCAGCCTTTTTACATCAACGTCTGGCCGGACGACGTGCACTCGCCGTTCTTTCCGCCAGCCGCTCGGCGCGGCGACGGTACCAAACGCACGCTCTACCACGGCGTGCTCGATACGATGGACGAGCAGCTAGGGGTGCTGTTCGATTACATTCGTGACACGAATGCGCTGCGGTCCAATACACTGATCCTGGTCTGTTCGGACAACGGCCCGGAACAGGGCGCAGGATCGGCAGGGCCGCTACGAGGCTACAAGACGATGCTGTACGAAGGCGGAATCCGCTCGTCCCTGATCGCCTGGGGGCCGGGACTCATGGATGAAGACGATGTCGGCAAGGTGAATCGCAAGTCGACGTTCGCCGCCATCGACTTGGTGCCGACGATTTTGGACATCGCCCAAGTTGCCGCACCCGTGGCAGTAGATTTTGACGGCGAAGCGTTGCCCAAAGTCGTGCTCGGCCGCTCACAGACTTCACGCAGCCGACCACTGTTCTTCCGGCGACCGCCGGACCGCGATGCGTTCTATGGAGTTGCGGATCTGCCTGATCTGGCTGTTCGAGAAAAGAGCTGGAAGTTGTTATGCGAGTACGACGGCACGGACACGCAGCTGTACAACCTGGCGACCGACCCCAGCGAAAAGACGAATGTCTCCGATCAGCACCCAGATATGGTCGCACGTCTGAAAACCGAACTCCTCGCCTGGCACAAATCGATGCCGCCTGACAACGGCGCGACATTTGTGAACCGGCGACGTGCGAAATCGAAGGGAGCGAAGAAGCGGCCATAGGGCGGGCGACCTTCGCGTGGCACAGATCGCGGCCAATTCAGGAATTACTCCGTTGGGTAACGCCTGTTTCCATGACACCCGCAGGAATATCCTCCGCGTTCGGTCGTGGATTCTCCAAGCAGAGTCCGTTCATAGTACAATCGCAGATTCTCATCGTTTCTCATCAGAGGACTTGAAATGTGCCTCCGCTGGCTACGCGCCTCGACGCCACGCACCAGAAGGCTCGCCATGGAACTGCTCGAGCAGCGTCATCTCCTGGCTGCCGGCGTGCTGGATCCGACATTTGGGATCAATGGCATCGTCGAGGATGTCGTTGTTTCCGCGAGGGATTCGCAGGACACCGTGACCGGGGCAGTCCGGGACAGTGCGGGCCGAATCATCGTGGCGGGTACGACCCGTAACGGCCACGGCAGCGTCGCGGCGTTGGCACGTTACAACCTCGATGGACAACTTGACACGTCGTACGGCCAGGATGGTAAGGTTTTTTTGCCGTTGTCGTGGGAGACGGTGATCCTCAATGACGTCGCGCAGACAGCGCAAGACAACCTATTGCTAACGGGGTGGGGTGCCCAGACGGCTAGCATGGTGGCGCAGATTCGACCCGATGGCACGCTGGACCCACTGTTCGGTGAAGAAGGCGTCCTGGAAGCGTTTCCCGACGGCGGCCAGGCCAACTCGATTGCGGTCGCGCCAAATGGTGATATTCTTGTCGCGGGTGACCTGAGCAGTTCTTTTCACATTAGTCGATTCACCAGCATTGGCAACCGGGTCCGCGCTTTCGGAGACTTGGGAACGGCGTATTCCGACATCAATCTCGTCGATGCCCAAGTTGATGATCTGCTTGCTCTTGCCGATGGCAGTGCAGTTGTCGCTGTCACGACCGACGCAAGTGAGACGCAAGTCGACTTGATGGTGTTTCGATACGACGCCAACGGAGTCTGGGACGAATCATTTGGAACGGACGGCGCTGCGAGGATTCCCATCGTGATTGGCGACGACTATTTCTCAGCTTCCGCAACGCTACGACAGACGTCCGATGGCAAAATCGTCGTCGCCAGCACACGCGAAACGGATCCATCCGAGGGTAGTAATCGATTCGACTACGTCATTGCGAAACTCAACACTGACGGCACATTTGATTCAACGTTTGGCAACGCCGGAAATGTCGTGATGGCGTTTCGCGGAAGCTACGGTACCAACCTGATCGACCTGAAAGTCGAATCGGACAATTCACTGCTGGTTGCTGGCTTTGTGGGAAAATCCGGTTCAAATCAGTATCTGGTCGCTGCTCGGCTGAATGCCGACGGTTCCTACGTTACCGAGTTTGCTGACGGTGGCGTGCTCGAAGAACGGATCTATTTCTACAATTATTACGAACAAGGAGGCCTGATTCCGTTGGCCGACGGCTCGGCCCTTTTTGCGTTCACCAAAAACAGCGACTTTGGACTTGCGCGACTCGATGCGGGCGGAGAAATCGACACGACCTTTGGCGCCGATGGCTACGTTACCACCAACCTGCTGTCGACGGCTGGTGAAACGCGAATAAATTCCATGGCCGATCTGCCCGACGGTCGCATACTGGTTATGGAGTTTTCCAGAGGCCCCACGGCGGCCGTACCGTTGCACACCTATGACCATGCGATTCGTCGCTATTGGGCCGACGGCACGCTCGACGAAAGCTACGGTGACGAGGGGCGATTCAATGTGTCCAAACAGGGTTTCTCCCTGAGCGGATACGGGTTTGGTTCGCAAATCGTCTCCGGCGACGACGAGTTTCTCGTCGTTCTGACCGCGAGTCAGACGGCTTCGATTGCGCGCTTGGATACTGTCGGAAGACTGGATTCATCGTTCGGTGAAGACGGTTGGCTAACAGTCGATCACACGGAATGGTTCAACTACCCGAGTCAGTTCGTCAACCTGGGAGAAGCCGGGTTCCTCTTGATCGGTGAAACGCCGAACGATGAAGAATATGCCGCGGTTTGGCTTGATCGTCACGGAGCAGTCGACATGTCATTTGCCGAACAAGGTATATTGCGGATTTCCAAGGAGTCTCGCCGAGGTGGCGATGGCGTTCAAATCTGCCTGCACGATGACGGTGCGATGACCGCCTTGACCGGCAACCCAGCCGGCGGCGGCTATTATGATGTCGCGCTCCAGCATTGGCTGGCGAACGGGACCTTGGATCCGCAGTTTGGCGAAGCAGGGCAAGTCACGACTCCGCTAACAGCAAGTTATGGCAACAGACAATTGGTCTGCCTGCCGGACGGCGGTTTTCTTGCCGCCGGCCCGGTGTCTTATCCGGACGGTCAGAGTCGGATCCCAATTCGCCTAGTTGGACAGCGCCAGTTTACCGTCCTGGCCCTTGAAATCATGTAGTTTTTGACATTGGGATCAAGGGATGCAGGA
>JASLPZ010000105.1:0-19660 GCA_030744725.1 Pirellulaceae bacterium | reverse complement strand
AGACTACGGGCACTCGCCACGTGCCCAAACGGTTAATCTTGGGCGGCAAGTCAGGGTTCAGCTGCACACCTGCTCGCTTCACGCTTGACGCCGCCGGGTGCCCGCCGTAACGGTCGAGGCAAAATACCCGTATGGCGGACTTTCTAAGGTTCCCACCGGACTCCGAACTCATGGATGGGGTCGAACGTTTTCGGCGGTCTGAAGATTGTTCTGGCACTTACTTGATTCTTAAACCAGAGTGATCGATTAGAAAAAGGCAGTTGTCGGATTGGGTAAATCGTGTCCCGCGCACACATGGCGGTCGGCACCCTCTTGTCGCCACAGCTCCGGCAGACTGATCTCTCGCGAGATCGAATCCAATCGACAGTGAAACCGGCTATGGTAGTTGCGAAGGACAAGGTCGTTGCCATTGATTACATGTTGAAGGACAACGATGGGCAAGTCTTGGACCAGTCCGACGACGGGCAACCGTTGAGCTACTTACATGGTGCCGGGATGATTATCACAGGGCTGGAATCGGCCCTTGAAGGTAAGGTAACTGGCGACGAACTGCAGGTCACTATCGAGCCGGCTGATGGATACGGCGAATTTGACGATGGTCTACGTCAGCAAGTTCCTCGGAGCGAATTTGCGGACATTGAGGACTTAGCGGTGGGCATGCAATTTCGCGTGAACGCCGAAGATGACGATTTTATTGTTGTTACCGTCGTTGATGTCAACGACGAAGAGGTCACGGTCGACGGGAATCATCAGTTGGCGGGCGTTACGTTGCATTTCGACGTGAAGGTTCGTGAAATTCGTGATGCAACTGAGGAAGAAATCGAACACGGACATCCACACGGTCCTGGTGGACACGAACACTAACAGAGCGTTTGCCCGGACACACTATCACTTACGAAACGGGAGTTTCCACATGCCGCAGGGTACGATCAAGAAGCTGGTTCGGGACAAGGGTTTTGGATTCATCGAAGGCGAACGCGGGGATATCTTCTTCCACCACTCCGCCCTCATCGAGGCACGTATTGAAGAGCTTCAAGAGGGGCAACGAGTTGATTACGAAGAGGGGCGCGGCCCCAAAGGCCCACGTGCCGAAAATGTAAAGTTGGCCTAAGGGCGAGACTTTCACGGACAAGAGATGAAGGACGCCGAGCACTGCGCGGGCGTCCTTCGTTTTTGCGCGGCGGCGAACCTATGCAAGGCCACTGATGAACAGCTTCCTGGCAGCCTCCACTCACTCTGCGAGCCAACCTTTTGAATGAAATGCCTGACCAGTTCGATGTGATCGTTGTCGGTGCCGGTGGAAGCGGGCTGGCGGCCGGGATCTCGGCCGCGCAGAACGGAGGACGTGTACTGGTTCTCGAAAGGCAACCCCAGCCGGGCGGTACCACGGGTATCGCCGTGGGTTCGCTGACCGCGGCAGGGACTAGCCTTCAGCGCGATGCTTCCATTGACGATGACGCGGCTAGCCATGCGGAAGATGCGAGCAAATTCGCACCGCCACAAACCGAAGCCCGCAACAACGACGCCATGCGATGGTATTTTCTCAGTGAAGCTGCAACGACTTTTCAGTGGATCCGTGACATGGGACTGTCTTTCGTCGGACCCAGCCCCGAGCCGCCCAACCGTGTCCCCCGGATGCACAACGTGGTGGCCGGTGCTAAAGCCTATATTGCAACGATGCAGATGGAGTTATCGCGACTCGGGGGCACGTTGGTGTGCCGTGCCGGCGTGAATCGCTTGCTGCAACGAAACGGTCGCGTGGTTGGCGTCGAGGCAACCGTCGATGGCAATCCGACTGAACTGTGGGCCACCCGCGGGGTTATCCTGGCCGCCGGTGATTACGCCAACCACTCAGACACAATTGCCCAGCACAAAGGCTCGCAATTCAGTGGCATCGAGGGCATCAATCCGTTTGCCCTGGGCGATGGACATCGATTGGCGCAGTCCGTCGGCGCAGAGCTACGAAACATGGATGTCACGTATGGTCCTGAGCTTCGGTTTGTGCCGTCGAGCCGGCGGCCGTTTCAACAGTGGTTACCGACTCAAGGCGTTTCTGCTCGCATCATCGGCGCAGTGGCACGCCGGCTACCTGGGTGGGCCATGCGACATTTTGTCAAACGTCTGCTTGTCACCTGGCAACATCCCGAAACGGCAATGTTCGACGACGGTGCGATCCTGCTGAATCGGGACGGAGCGAGGTTCGTCGACGAGACCCACTGGCCGGAACGCGAAATCGCTGTCGCGGATCAACCTGACAAGGTCGCTTACATGCTGTTGGACGAGAGAATGATTCGTCGCTACTCGGCATGGCCGCACTTCATTTCTACGGCACCGGATATTGCCTATGCTTACACGCAGGACTATCGGCGCTTGCGTCCCGATGTCACAGCTGACGGTGCGGACCTGTCCCGCCTGCTCGTCGCTCGCGGGCTTGATCCGGAACGAGCCGAACAGGCGATCGCGAGTTTCAACCGATGCGCCGTCGAGCAACGCTCGGACGAGTTCGGTCGGGTCGTCCATTGCGATCCGTTAGCAGGTGGTCGCTGGATGTTAATGGGTCCCTTGAAAGCGTATTTCACAACGACCGAAGGAGGCGCGATGGTTGACCGGAATCTGCGTGTTCTCGATCAGAATGAGGCTGTGATCCCAGGGCTGTATGCCGTCGGCCAAAACGGATTGAGTGGCATGATTCTGTGGGGACACGGCCTGCACATCTCCTGGGCTTTGACCAGTGGACGGCTGGCGGGCGAGGCGATCATGCGTAACGGGGATTAGCAGTCTTCTAATCTTGGGTAAGAATCGTTTGTGGTCAGCTTGGACTGCACGGCGCAGCAGACAACCGCCGCGCCGTAACCTGAGGGCAGAGAGAAAAAGGAAGGGGAGAGTAGCGCGCAGCGGCTATCGCTTGCGATGGCGAATCTTGGCTCGCATACGGCGTTTTTTGCGGCCAATCTTGCGCCGCCCTTTGCCGGTTTTCTTGGTTCCCACTTGGGACTCCGTAGGGTTGGGAATAATCGAGGTGGCCACAAAAGGGGCTTAACGGGAACCTCTTAGCGTACCCGATCACGCCGTCGATAAACAAGGGGACATCGTCCAACGACGCCCTGATTCCCCAGTGAAATCCCACGCAAATCGGTGCCAGATCGAAAATCTGAGATTCGAAACGCCGGGGATTTTGTCGCTAGAACCCAATTCTCTGCCAACATCGCATTTGGCATGTTAGAAATGGCCCCGAACACCTGGCCGGCTACAGCAGATGCCGCGCCTTGATTTCCAGGTAGCGGTTCACCAACGGTGCGGTCATATCCTCGGGATAGACGTCCAATGACATCACTCCACGATGTTCCAGGTCGGTCAGAACTTGATGACGCCAGGTGAGAATCTCCGCTGCGGCAGCGGCTCGATAGAGTTGCTGGTCGGATCGATAGGCAGTGTCCGCGGCTTCGAACAACCGCCGGTCTCGCATCATCACACCCAGCGGCAGGTGCCGGCCGACCAACGATCCCAGATAGCGTTCAACTTGGAGCGAATTGACTTCGTCAATCAGGTTGGTCACCAGCACGACCAATGAACGTTTCTTGCAGTGTGACGAAAGGTACAGGAACGCTTCGTCGTAACGCGATTCGACAAGCCGCGGAAAACGGTCAAACGAAGCGTGCAGCAGACGGTTCATCTGGTTCATTCCACCGCGGGCCGGCACGTAATTGTGGATCTGGTCCGAGAAGCAGATCAGTCCAACCGAATCTCCTTGCCGCAAGGCAACAAAGCTGAGCATCAACATGGCGTTCAGTGAATGATCGAGCAAGCTCAATCCAGCCGCTTCGTTCGTCATCATCCGTCCGCAATCGAGCATGAAGACGATCCGCTGACTTTGGCTGGTTTGAAAGTCCTTGACGGTCAATTTGTTGCGTCGCGCCGATGCACGCCAATCCATGTGCTTGTAGTTGTCGTCGCGTGTGAAGTCGCGGAGCCGTTCGAATTCATTATCTTGACCGATTTTTCGCGTCCGGCGCACGCCCATCAAGCTGAGGCGGTTGGTGCGCGCCAAGATTGCATATTCAGACAGTTGCTTCATGTCCGGGTACACGGACACGTCCGTGGCGCCAGGCAGAATCAGATAACGTCGCCACATGCCGAACCAACTGCGAACGCGAAGATGAACTTGTTCCAGCGTGAAGCGGCCTCGTCGGTGCGCCGCAAACTCGTAATGCACGGTCGTGCGACTGAGCGGACCAACGCGCAAGCCGAAATACTCGGGCGAGTACTCGAATTCCTCGGGAATGTCGTCGCGCAACTCGGCCGAGAATGTCCGGCGCGAATGATTTGTCAGGAGCAGATTTACACGATGTGGCATCCCCAAGGACGCGATGTGCATCATCTGGCGTTCAATGGAGAATGAGCGTATCGTTGGCAAGGACCACAGATCGATGAACGCCACCGCAAATACAATCACGTCCGCGATAGCCACGAGCAAAATTAGATCGGACCAGATTAGCAAGGCGAACGTCAAGACGCAGGGGGCACCCAATGCGATCGCCAGTGGAATATTGGGGTAAACGCGTTTCCACCAGGCCAGCACGAGCAACGGTACCGAAAATAGAACCAGGGCCAGCCACGGCAAGGCGCGGAGCCACTGGTATCCTTCTTCGACAGTTTCCAAATAGTCGCTCATAAGGCTCCAAGGGCGACAGCCGAAACGCGTCGATCGCGCCAGGCGTCACCTACTCAAAGACGAGGCACGTCGACGGATCGTACCAACTCGGTCAGCAAGTGGTCCACGAGATGACCTTCAACTTCGGCTTCGGCGGTGAGTGTCACGCGGTGCCGCAAGGCGGGCAGGACGATCTGCACAACATCATCAGGTACGGCATAGTCACGTCCGGTAAAGGCGGCCAGTGTCCGCGCGCCTTGCATCAAGGAAATTCCGGCTCGCGGCGAGGCTCCCAGATGGAATTGTGGCCACTGTCGCGTTAGGCGAACAATCTTGTTGATGTAGTCAATAAGCTTCTCGTCCACGCGCACGTCAGCATTCTCACGAATCACGCGCATGATCTCTGCCGGAGAAGTGATCGTCTGCAGTTCCTCTTCCAATCGCGTGTTCACGTCATCTTGCTTGCTATGCATCGTGAGAATTTCCACTTCTTCGGCTTCGTCAGGATAGTCAGCAAACAGTTTGAACATGAAACGGTCCAACTGCGCTTCGGGCAAATTGTAGGTCCCTTCTGATTCGATTGGATTCTGTGTTGCCAAGACAAGAAAGGGGCGCTCCAGCTGATGGCTGGTTCCATCAATCGTCACGCGATACTCCTGCATGATCTCCAGCAGCGCTGCGTGCGTTTTGGCTGGTGAACGATTGATTTCGTCGGCCAGTAACAACTGCGTAAACACGGGACCGGCGCGAAAGCGAAATTCCTGTTCCTTCATATCAAAGATTGGCGCACCCGTAATATCTGACGGCATCAGGTCGGCCGTGAACTGAATTCTCCCAAACTGGCAACCTAAGATGCGCCCAAGCGTCCGAACAAACAGCGTCTTTCCCAAACCAGGTACACTTTCGATCAGCACGTGGCCACTGGAAAACAAGGCCACCAAGGCCCCCAAGACCAGTTCGTCTTGCCCGACGTAAATCTTGGAAATCTCATCCGTGATCCGATCGAACAGTTTCTTGGTGTCCGTCTCCCGGCCTGTGTACTTCGTTTCGCGGATGGCACCTTTGAGTGACATGGGCGAATCTTGGACCGGCTTCTTGGGCAATGGCTGAAAGCCACTTGCCGGTGGCGATGCCGACGTTGCCTGTGCCATCGGTGGCGGGGCAGCCACGGTTGTCGACGGCGGCGTTGAACCAGGTTCGGGTCTCGTTAGCGACTCACTTGCCGCGCCATAGTCATCCATGCCGGACGAGGCCGTCGGTGATTGTTCGGCAGGCGTGGGAATCGAATTGCGATCGGCACTCGCACTGGCAATCTGCGGAACCGCTTGGACGACAGCACACTGCGGGCATTTCGCCTGCTTGCCGATGGCGGCCACGGGGACTTTGAGCATGCGACCACATGCGGTGCAAGGGAACTCGGTGGTGCCGTCCGGCGTTGCAGAATCGGAACCAAGTGGTATCGAAGACATGCGTTTCCTTTGTTGTGGGTGCCCAACTTTATAAGCGTTGACACGTTGATTTGATGGGCTGATATTTCCAGCCGATGCATTGTTCGTGCTCGGCTTCAAGTTTCGTTTCCGAGTCGAGCCCAAGAGGTCATCCCGCTGGGACCTTACTCCTTTTGTTGATGGCTGACGCCTGATTCTCTTTTCACATGCTCGTGATAGTACTTAACCCGTTCAATGGCGTAGGCGCGATCATTGGTCTTTTCCAGTAGTTCACCCAAGGCATCGATATGTTTACCAAAATGAGATCGTTCAGTCCGTCGAGCGGAGACGTCTACCGTCGAACTGCCAGCCGCATAGTAACCGCTCTTATACGTCGCAGCCCGAACAGTACTGGCGTCGGAACTCAGGGCAACTTCGCGCGGCCGACCGAAGATTGGATACGCAGCAAAACAACACAGAATTCCCAAGGCCGTCAGATGTAGCACAATAATCCCCAGCGGCCAGACCGTAAAGACTTCCAGCCCGGTCGGATAGGTGGTATCCGGATCCTCGGCAAGAATTTTCGGGCCATTCTCATCGCTTTCCAAGAACACCGCCTTCCCCGGCCTCCCGCACGCCGAGATCAGCTTGACTGCCAGCGTGCGATGTTCACGGTTGGCCAACGGCAGGTTCAACAGGAAAGAACCGTTAGCGACGACTAGCAGTTGACTTGAAGCCCATTCGGGCAGGGTTACCTTTGTCACCAATGGACCCTGATCTGCCTCCAACAACGGTTTAAAGGTCGCCGATTCGCCATTCCGCCACGCGGTGTTTTGATCCTCTGTTGGAGACGCCAGACTTGTGTTCAAGTACATCTCGGCTTCTTCTGAATTGATACCCTTACTCCAGGGACCAGATACCTTCACCACGCGCCCCTGTGGCTGCGCCTTTTCCAAGGTAAACCAATCATAGTTTTCGTCGACGTTGATCGCCGCTCGAGCTTTCGCCTGTTCGGAAGTCATCGTCGCCAGACGCCGCGAAACTTCCATCGCTTGTTCTGGCGGCACCGACGGCAGCACGGACCGCCAATACGTCGCTGCGGCATCATAGTCACGCCCTACATAGACCAATGTTCGGCCCGATCTATTGCCCAACCAGTCTTCGAGAAACTGACGCTGCTCTTTGCTAGGAGGTTCATAATTATCGGGAAACCACACGATCACGTCATATTCTTCCAATTTCGGCGAAAGCCGTCGCCAGCCATTGACGCGAAATCCAGCTTTCTTGAACATCTCCCCAAGCACAGCTGTACCGTTGACGCTATCGCGACCCGCTAGTGAGTGACGCAGACCGTAGGTCGTGTCGAGTTCTTCAGGCGCGCAGCCGACGATGGCCATTCCCGTCACGATCAACCAGATTGACATGAAGCGGTTCATGCGAGCGCGTGTTTCGGGTCTAGTTGATCGTGGAATTCATCAAGTTGCGTCCAGCACGATTCAAAACCGGATCGATCCAACCGGTGAGCGCCGAAAAACACGTCCTCGAACGTTACCATGCTGCGCTGCATAAGTTCAAATAGATTCGAGCGACGTCGAATCTCGCGAAGGTATTGACGATTCGTCTTGCCACGCGTCAGGCGAATCACATGGCTCTTGTCCAGCTGCACGAGTTGGTAACTGTACAAGTAGATCATGGCTTCAGCGTACCGACCTTCGTCGTACAGTCGTTGGGCTTCGGCCAGCAGATCGCCCTGCGGTCGCTTCAATTGGAACGGCAAAGCATCGACGCGGTCCACGTCGCCGCTAAGCGACAGGTCTTCGTCCACTGCACCAGAGCCCGCGAATCTCTCCTCC
The DNA here is from genome assembly GCA_030744725.1 of Pirellulaceae bacterium. Classification (GTDB taxonomy): domain Bacteria; phylum Planctomycetota; class Planctomycetia; order Pirellulales; family Pirellulaceae; genus ARS98. The sequence goes on along the minus strand of JASLPZ010000105.1, from coordinate 11,729 downwards.
AAGTTCAAAAAGGCCTTTGCCAGAAAATAGACGATGGTGGTGATCAGCAAGATCATTACCGTCCAAACGGCAACCCATAAGAGTGAAACCAGCCAGTCCGGTATACTCCACATGGGCGGTGTGAAAAGCCACTTCGAATCTCGATTCTTGACGTCGTCAGGAGGTTCGGCATCGAGCCGCCTAAGTTCACCTTTATTCGCATCATACCAGGGGAAGTCTGCCAGCGCCTCACGACCGGCGTCCGCGACGGGTCCTTCCGTGTCTGGAGAATTCGCCTGCGCATATACCATCGCCGGGAGCCCGGTCAGGCCCATCAAGGAAAGCAACGTGATGATACGCATTCGATCCATGTTAAAACGACTTGCTGACCATTCGATTTGCCTCGGCCCGCATACGGAGTTCCACTTCCCAGCCTTCGTGCCGGATGCGCAGATCTAAATAGCGGAGAAACCGCACGACGTTCAAGTAGATGGCCACCAGCCAACAGGCCAGCGGCATCGCATACAGTAGCATGAACGGGCTGACCTTCCATGAATTAGCGAGCACACCTTTTACAAATATGAAGTTTCCGAACATTGCTGTCGCCAAACAGGCCGTCATGATCGACAGTGCCACGCCCTGTGAAAACAGATCCCCTGAACTTGGGCCATGCAATTGAGTGCTCCGGCGACTGACGGTCATTGTGGTTCGATTGCGACTGATCAGCGGGTTTTTTTCGAGCAACACGATTTCGTTAATGAACGGCCGAAACGCTCGTAAGCCCACTGCGTAGATTGCCAGCATCGGGAAGAGCATCACTTCGATCCCAATCTCCAAGTCTTCATAGCGCGGTACTGCCATCATCAGCAGCCAGGCGGGAAAAATGCCCCGCACCAAGAGCTGGCACCAGACGACTCGCGGCAGCATTTTGAAGACGTCGCGAAACACGTCGCGCAAATTCGGGTGATCGACAAAGACCGCCTGGCCCAAGTAGGCAGTGGCAAAAATCGAAGCCAGCGGGGCTTCAATCGCGATCAGCAACGACATGTCCCAGACATAGCGGGTGATCGCGGCACCTTCATCCGAATAAAAGAACGCGTTGTTGTAGTCCATCCCCATCATCCAGCCAATCAGAAGATGGTTGATCACCATCAGCGGAAGGGCACCGACCAGTGAAGTCAACACAATGGGGCGCCAGTATTGGCGCATGACGTGCAAACTGAGGTCACAGATATCCACCAGATTACGTTCTTTGACGGCGATGTGCGTGTTGTCAAGTTGCACGGAAGACCTCGCGAGGTAGTCCCAACACGACAAAATAGAACGTCAACATGCCGCTTGAAAGAACTGCCACCGTCGCCTTCAACCAATAGGGAGCGGCCGAGGGTGACAGAAATCCCTCGATCATCGCAGCCAGGAAGAACATCACGATGGCAGCACCCATAATTGGGATCGCATCTCTCCCCGTTTTCTGCAGCGATGCGAAGCGCGTCAGACCGCCCGTGTACAGCCAGGCGACTCCGATCCGCAATCCAGCCCCTGACGACAATACGATGGCGGTCAATTCAAAAGGCCCGTGGGCCGTGACAAAGTGAAAGAAGTTGACGCCTTCGGCGACGTCAGGCCGGGCCATGTATCCAAACGATGCACCCAAAAACACGGCGTTGAACATCGTGATGAATAAACCTGGAATCACCAATACACCGCCGGCGAAACACTTCAACCCAATCGATGTGTTGTGTTGGATGTAATAGCCAGCCATGGCAAAACTGGCTTGTGAATTTCGGCCCTTGATCGGCTCCTCAAACATCGTCTCCATTTGATCGATATTCGTCTGCGTTAGCATCTGCTGCGCGTAGTCAGGCCAGACGTCCTTGGAATAGGCCAACACGGCAGACAAGATGAAGCCGCCCCAAAACAAACAGAAGGCCAACTGGACGCACCGATCGTTGAAGATTCGTTGCGGCGCTTCCACCAATAGCATGTCGGACCACTTGGAATAGTTGAAATCGCGGCTTCGATACAGCTGGTTGTGCGCTCGACCTACCAGGCGATGGAGATATTGCACGGTATTGGGCGGCAATTGATAGGAATCGGCCAGCGCCAAATCGGCACATGCGGCACGATACAGTGTGGCAAACCGCGTCACGCGAGCGGCACCCATCTTCCTCTTGCGGCTTCGTTGCGCGAGGTCGCAAAGCACTTCCAGCTCTTGCCAGTTTTTTCGTCGTTGTTCAACCAGCTCCGCGACTTTCATGAGACAAAATCCATCAGCTCAGGACTGTTGAAAAGGAAGCGAGGATTTAAATGGCTGCACGTTCATTTCGGGAGCGGACACAGGTCCAAATGGATTCGAATCATCCAGTGACTCATCATCGCTACGATCGGCGACGAAGGCCCGATAGTAGAGCGCGCACAGCAGCAGGTCGTAGCTGGTATCCGCGGGAAATCCGAATCGTTCGATAAGTGGTTCAGCGACGTGACGTGCCACTTCACGGCGACGTGCAGTTGAGAAAAAACGGCGACGGTCGACATAACCCGCCAGAGTGCGGGCCATCGACCGCGTGACGACGAAATCGGCTGGAATGTAGTTCGCCAACTGGGCCGCCCGCCGATCCTCCAACTTGGCGACACCCGTCAGCCATTGCCGTTCCTCGACCACGACAATCGTTCCGCTGACAATATCCCCCAGTCGCTGGAAGCGACGGTTCATTGTCATCGTCACCAGTGCCAGAATGAACGTCGGGACAATGTAGGCCGGTGCCGGGACGCCCAGCACCTCGATGGACAGCATGGGCATCATATCCACAGAACGCAAGAAATTCCGCATCACCGCTTGGACGCCGTTGATCGGCTGACCGTCCACGGTCAACACACGGATTCCCATGGTCCGTTTGCCGAAAGTCTGCCCGTTCATCACGGTTTCGCAAATGCCGCCATAAAACCAGTCGGAAAGAAACCAGAGGATCGCGACGATCGCCAACCACATGCCGGTCAGGCCCAGAGTACCAAGGACCATAAAAATACCGATCGCGGCAAGCCCAAAAAAGGCGGCTCGGATCAGCATGTCTAACAGGAACGCCGGCAGCCGACGAAACGGTCCCGCCACCTGGTAGTGAAATGCGATATTCTCAGGAGTCACGACTTCAACCGTCGAGTCGATTTGTGTCATTTCACTCGACATCGACGTACGCTGCTCCTGAGGTTCATCGCGACCACGGCTGCTTCCACCAAGACATTTCGTGTCTGGGCACCAACCCTTGTCAATTATTTGCCAATCAGGGGTCGCCCGCAACCGGCGCAGCGGACCACGAGTACCAGACGTTGACAAATCCGGCAGCGGGGTCCAATGCGCGATTACTGCCCCAGTGAGAAGCGGCGAGATCCATCTGGCCATCGCCGTCGAGATCGCCCACGGCCAGTTCGTTCAGCCAACTCGCACCAGCCGTTGTCAGCACGCACGGCTCGCCAAGACCGCCGAATCGCTGTTGATAGAACACCAGTAACGCGGAATCGTCGCGGCTCGCCACGGCCACATCCAGGCGGCCGTCATGATTCAGGTCCGCGATCGCGACATCTTCGGTGTAAGCGCCGCACGCCCGTTTTTCCTGGCGAGCCAAATAGTGGCCCGCCGTTTGGTGCCAGATCTCGATTTCTCCGGAAAATGCCGTGGCACCGACCACGTCGTTTAGTCCGTCCTGGTTTACGTCGCCAATATCACAACTTTCACCGCCGGTCCGGCCATGGTCCACCGGCGGCGATAGCGTGTTGTGCGAACTTTGGGAAAGAACGAACATTTGGGTCCCGTACAACACGACATCGTTCCGATCGTCACCCGTCACATCACCGACTGAAATTGACACGACATAACCGTAAATCGATCCCAGATTGGCCACGACTTGCAACGATGACGACGATTCTTTCCAACCCCACACAAACACTTCATTGCCGGCGTGCTCGTTGGCGACCACAATTTCCGCAAAGCCATCGGAATCAATATCACCCACCGCGACGGCGCGCGACGATTTTCCGCGGGGCAGCCGATAGACCACTTCGGCCCCCAGCTGCCCCTTTTGGTTCTGATAGCAAACGCCGAAACTATTCGTCTTCCCGGCGCCTTGATAGTCGTCGTAGTGCGCAATCACCAGATCCGTCAGTGAATCTCGATTGATGTCGGCGGTGGCAATGACGGCTGGCGCCCAGGCGGTCTTTATCGTCTGCACGGGGCGCAGAGAATTCGGCCGATCCTGGTCACGTTGAAAGACCAGGATGTCCCAACTCACGCGATTGGCGACAATCAGTTCATTCCCGCCGCTGGCTAGCACATCACCAATCGCAATTCCGTCAGCACCTCGACCCGCGGACAACGTTACGGGCGCGGAAAATTCGGCCATTAGATCGTCAGAGAGAAAGAACAGGCACATCGCCCCGCCGCAGATGCGCAAGAAATACCTGATCTGTTGTTGCCAGCCCATGCACGGTGCCTCAGCGAAGAGTCGATGGTTGTCTGCGCGATAAGAGGTCGAGAGTTCAACCTCTATCTTAATTGGTCAGCACCCCTTTGTGTTGGTTGCCTGCGGATCCGTGCTGTTGACGTGTTCTCTGACCACGGAACAGCTCGGCAGCGAACTAAGAAACACGCGTCCGTACGGTCTACTGGAAATCCTCGGATCCAGTAGGACGACAATCCCCTGATCGGTGCTCGACCGGACCAGCCGCCCAAAACCCTGCCGGAGCTTGATGACAGCTTCAGGCAGTTGGTAGTCGGAAAATGGATTCCCACCAGCATCGCGAATCGCCTCCAACCGCGCCTCCAACAACGGATTGTCGGGCACGCTGAAGGGGAGCCGTGGAATGATCACGTTTTGCAGAGCGTCCCCCGGAACATCCACACCCTGCCAAAAGCTGTCGACCCCCATCAGAACACCGCGCGGATTTTCCTTAAACCGATCCAGCAGTTGAGTCCGTGGAACACCATCTGCCTGGCTATACAACGCCAGGTTCTGTTGCGAGAGCCACGGCATCAGTGCCCGAGACACGCGACGGATCATGTCATAGCTAGTAAACAACACGAAGGCGTGCCCGTCGGTCCGCTGCACGTAGCGTCTGATCATGTTCGCACAGCAACGATCATACTCGTCGCGCTGGCGGTTGGGGTCGGGCATTCCCTTCACGACTATCAACTTGACCTGACGTTGGTAGTCGAACGGGCTGCCGAGCCGGACGGTTTCGCTTTGTGTCAATCCAATGCGGGACTTGTAATAATCGAAGGAACCACTTTGGCCAACGGCCAGCGTCGCGCTGGTCAACACCACCGATCGCGTCTTGTCAAACAGTTGTTCGCGAAGGACAGGTCCCACATCGATCGGTGCTGCGGCCAACGAAACTCGCGGGTTGCCGCGGCGCGTAAGAAAGGCGTCCGACCAATAGACGGCATCTGGAATCTGTTGCACAACCCACTGTTGAATGTCGCCAGCCAGCGCAACCAGTCGGTCGTGAGCCGCCGTAAAGTCCTTCTTCTGCGATTCGTCTTCGATCTGTGAAGCTCGATGACGGACAGCACGGGCCAGTGAGTCTAGAGCGGGAGTCAACTTGTTTTCAAACAGATCAGACTGCAGCGCCCGACCGTTGTGGTCCTTTTGATCGACGCGCCACTGATAGACGTCGCCAAAAAACTCGTCGGCTACATAGCGACAGTCCAAGACAGCGTTTTGCAGATCCGCCGTCGCCTGCTGATTGACCAACAGGCCTTTGTTCGTGCGGTCGTTGTAGAGTTTATTCAGCGTGTATTCGACCTGGCCCGACGATGCGGAAATCCCCAAATGATCCCCAGCAACCGCTTCCAGCGTGTGCGCTTCGTCGAAGACGACCGCGTCGTAATCTGGCAAGATACTGACCCCGACTCGGCGCAAGGCCAAGTCGCTAAAGAACAGCGCGTGATTGACCACCAGGATCTGTGCATGTTGAACGCGCCTGCGGGCGGCATAGTAATAGCAGCTCTTGTAGGTCGGACAGGCCTTTCCCAGGCAATTGCTGCTATCACTGGCAACTTCGTCCCAGACGGCCCCCAGGGGGCGGAACGCGAGGTCTGTCTTCGAGCCGTCGTGCGAGTCGTTCGCCCACCGGCGGATTTCCTGCAATTGATCAAATTCGTCAGGCTCGTGAAACAGGCTGCCGGCGCGACCTAGAGCGGAGTCGAGCCGCCGTCGACTAAGATAATTGCCTCGCCCCTTGACCAGCACCGCCGAAAACTCTCGCGGAATGATGCTGTTTAGCAGCGGCAGGTCTTTGTTGATTAACTGTTCCTGCAGGCTGATGGTGTGGGTCGAGATAACGACGTGCCGTGGCCGTGGGGGTTCTTGCGATTCGCCGTCTGGTAGCACGTCCGTCGCGTGCAAGATCGCTGGAACCAGATAACCGAAGCTCTTGCCGACACCAGTACCCGCTTCGACGATCAAATGCCCGCCACGAACCAGTCTATCCGTGACGGCCTCCGCCATTTGCATTTGCTGAAGCCGGAACTCATAGTTACTTAGGCGAGCCGCGATGCGACCGTCCGGGCCAAGGATTTCAGCGAAAGTGATCATAGGCGGTCACGATAGCAGGATCCAGCAAATTGGCCTAGTGCTCGGGGTAAGTCATGATTCTCACGTGCCACGGGTGCTGCCGAAGTCTGATCAACCGAAGCCGGGATCTTGTTTTGGCACAGTCATGAGCGCGCTACAAACTGGTTTGTCCGTCTGTTACTATTAAATCTTCTCAGATACTTATCCCGTGATGCTCAATCTTGCATCACTAAACTGCACTGCTATTCGGCAATATGGCAATCGAGTTTTACTGTCCTGGTTGCGGCAAGCTGATGCGCACGCCCGATCCGACTGCGGGGCGGAAGGGTCGATGTCCGCATTGCGCTACGAAGGTGCAGATTCCAAAGACATCGATCACGCCGAATGCGGACACGCCGTCGGCATCCAACCACGCCGCGCCGACACCTCAACAACCGGCGTCCAAACAACCGCTCGCGGCACCGCCTTCGGGTCAACCTGCCAACAACGATCCCATCCAGTTCATCTGCGCCAACTGTCAGAAAACGCTGCGCGTTCCAGCGGCAAACGCCGGAAAGAAGGGCAAGTGTCCGCACTGCGCCGCGGTGATGACGATTCCGACAAGGTCACCGGCGGCCAACCAACCCTCCGGTGCAAAATGGAAAGGTGCGCCACGGCCCGCCGCCAGCACTTCACCAATTCAGTTCGCTTGCCCCGGTTGCCAGAAATCTGTGCGCGTCAATGCTTCCGTGGCCGGTCAGCAAGGTCAATGCCCGCATTGCAAGACCGTCGTTAAGATTCCGCTGACGACCACTGTCAGTGCACGTCCAACAACGACCCCGGGACTGACACCGCTCGATAGCGCGGGCGGGCTCACACCGCTTGACAGCACAACGGGCCTGACACCACTCGATGGCACGGGCGGGCTGACACCGTTGGGCGACGCCTCTGATCCGTTTGCCAGTGCCGCCAACCCATTCGGTGGACTGACCGAACAGAGTGCGCCCGGTGGATTCGCTTCACAAGATCCGTTTGGAGGCGCAGCGTCTTTTCAAACGGGTCCGGCCAACCCGTATGCGTTACCAGTTTCCACACCGTCGTATGCCACACCCTCTGGCCGTTCCAGGAAGAAGGGCAGTGACGACTTGGGGATTCGAATGCTGGTTCCGATCGGGCGATCCGTTCATGCGATCATCGCCGGCTACCTGGGGCTGCTTTCACTGGGTTGCTGCGCATTGGGCCCCTTCGCCGTGCTCTTCGGCATCCTGGCGGTCGTGGACATTCAAAAGAACCCAGAGAAGGGCGGCATCGTTCGTGCCGTGCTGGGCATTGTCCTGGGCGCGATCGCGTCGCTGGGATTGGTGCTGGCCTTGGTGTCCTTGGCCGGCAGTGACTTGCAATAGCAAATCTGCGTTGACGGTCTCAGGTTCAACACGTGGTGGCGGGCTCGACCGCGAAGGCGCGAATTCCAACACAATCCACAAAAAAATCATGCAATCTCGATTGTTTGCCACCGAATTGTTATGGTAGCTGCAGTCAAACCATTAAGGAGAAACGATGCCTATCGAATTTCGGTGCGAGAGTTGTTCGAAGCTTCTGCGCACTCCAGACGAAAGCGCCGGCAAGAAAGCCAAGTGCCCACAGTGCGGCACGATTGTAGATGTCCCCGTCGGCGGTGGCGATCAAGCCGATGCAGCAACTCCACCTGAAACGTCGCAGCCGTTCTCTACGACGCCGGAGATTCCCGACAGCGGCACGGACCCGTTTGGCACGATGGGCACGAGTGGCGGTGCATTGGACAGCGAGAATCCGTATGCCTCGCCAAGTCTCTCGAGTGGCGTCGTTGAGGCCAAACCGACGATCGAAGGAGAGCTGACCCATAACAAGATCTCGTTTGATCAACTGCTTAACACCGCCTGGTCGATCACGATGGACAACTTGGGTCCCATGGCGACCTTCGGTGCGGTTTTGTTCGGGGTCAACATTGGATTGGGAATCGTCAATCAAGTGATCAGCGGGGTCGCTAATGCGACTGGCGAGGTCACGGTCATTATTGGTGCTCAGCTTGTTAGCATTCCCCTCAACTTCGTAGCACAGACGTGGCTGGGAATCGTGTCGATCTTGTTTTGTACGAGGATGGCACGTGATCGGCGAGCAGATCTCAACGTCCTGTCACAGACCGGGCCGTACTTGGGGCGTGCGCTGGGATTGACGATGGTGCTGTTTGGAATCTTCGTCCTGCTGGTGATCTTGTTCTGCGGCACACCCGCTTTGATCGCCTGGATCGTTACGCGTGACGATGAAGTCACGGCGATATGCGCCGTCGCTGGAATGGTGGCTTGTCTGATTCCTCTGATGCTGATTATGTTGAACTACATGCTCTCGATGTTCTTCGTGATCGATCGTCGACAAGGTGTGTTTGCTGCAATGGGGATGTCTCGCAAGTTCATGCGAGGCAATAAGATGACCGCTTTTTTGACCATGTTGGTCATGCAGATTCTGGGAGGGCTGTTCGTTATGTGCACTTGTTGTGTGGGGCGGATTATTTACGACCCGTTTTCGATCCTGGTCTTGGCGCTGATGTATTTGACCGCAACCGGTCAGCCGTTCGAGAAGCCGCTGAAGTAGTTTGGCAGGGGAGAATCCAAGCGGCGCGATCCGCGCACTATCTTCCTGGGCCGTGGTCTCAAACGGCTACCATGTTGTGCCATCGAGGGGGTCGGGAGTCTTTTTCAGCCAAAGCTCGCCCGAACACTCGTACGCTGTCATCCGAAAAAGACTCCCGACCCCTTCCAGCAATGCGGAGCGTTCAAGCTGACCCACTACCCAAATGGCTACCATGTTGAATCGGCCAGAGGTTTGTCTTACCAGCGTGGACGTGACCCGATCACGCCGTCTTCGGGACTGCTGGCGGTGGCATACAAACGTCTGGGAATGCGACCGGACAAGTACGCCCAGCGTCCGGCTTCGCAGGCCGCTTTCATGGCACGGGCCATGCCCAGTGGATCACGCGCGTGCGCGATTCCTGTGTTAAGCAACACGCCGTCAACCCCTAGCTCCATCGCGATCGTCACATCGCTGGCCGTGCCGACACCTGCGTCAACAATGACGGGATAGTTGGGGTCGTCTTCCTTCAGATATTCAAGACAGATCCGAAGGTTGTTCGCATTCAAGACGCCCTGCCCTGATCCGATTGGGCTGCCCGCCGGCATCACCGCAGTCGCGCCGGCCGCTTTCAGTCGCCGGGCCGCGATTGGATCGTCGTTGGTATAGCAAAGGACATGAAAGCCTTCGGCCACAAGTTGCTCTGTCGCCCCGAGTGTTTCGATTGGATCCGGCAGCAGCGTCTTCGTATCGCCCAACACTTCCAGCTTGACCCAATCGGCACCAGGGTTTTCCAGGCCTAGCAGAATCTCGCGGCCGAGCCGGGCGGTACGGACGGCGTCTTTTGCATTGAAGCAGCCAGCCGTGTTGGGCAACACCGTGTAACGGTCCAGATCGATGTAATCGAGGATGTTCCTCCCCGCACCGTCATAAAGTCGCTCACGTCGAACGGCCACGGTCACGCACTGGGCACCGGACAGTTCGAGCGAATCGCGCATAAGATCATAGGATTCGTATTTGCCCGTCCCCACAATCAGCCGGCTCTGAAACAGATGGTTGCCCAGTTCGAATGACTCCGCCTGGGCGGTGGGCGGATGATCCGTGATTGGCGATTCCGTCACTTGGGTTTCCTTTGTCATCCTAGCTTATCCTCCACCGACTAGTGTCACGATTTCGACCTGATCGCCGTCGCGTAAGACATGGGTCTTGTGTCCAGCTCGCGGCGCAAGTTCCTCGTTGACTTCCACGGCAACGAACCGAGGCGTCAAATTGAATTCAGCAAGCAGGTCCGCGACTGTAATCTCGTCCGTCACGACGCGAGACTCGCCATTAAAGATGATCTTCATAACCGCAGTATAAAAAAAAGACCCGACATCGCGAAGATGCCGAGTCGATGACTTTTCCAGACAGGCGTGCGAAGCAGCACGTTTGTGAGTTTCACATCACTCTATTCGACAACCACGTTACGGACGTTGCCCGTCCACAACAACTTCATCGGATAGACCTGGTTGACGTTTTGTTGGGCGGCAGCCTTATTCCAGGGCAACATGTAGGCCGCGTAACGACCTGAATTCGCATCTGCGACATAGACGATACAGCCTGCAGGCCTAAGATTGCCACCTGCCTGGACCCGAAAATCGGCCACACCCGTCGCCATCAAATACCTAGGCTGTTTTCCTTGTTGCACACCCAAATCAAGCGAGACGTTATGTCTGAACAGGCCGCCAGCGCCGCCCGTGCGAGAATTGAGGACTTCGCACTGGAGATTGCCGGTTATGAAATCCAAGACAAAAAGGCCTTCAATGTTGTCGGCAATGTGGCCGGTGGAGATGGCCATCGTGCTCGTACTATCTGTCGCCGAGGCATGTAACAATTCCACCGGGAAACCTTGTTTCGACGACTGGCCTTGCTGACTGACCAGGGCACCAATCAGCATCCCAACGCCAACGCAAAGTCCCAGAGACAGGCCGGCGCCAAACAGGAGCGCTCCCTTGTGATTCATCCGATGCAACATGGAACCAACTCCTCTTTTAATCTTTCCTGAAAGAAGTGTAAGACTCAGCAACAATGGCGAGCTTCGCGGTGGGCAATTGGGCCGCGAGAGCTGGGGGCTCAATTAACTGTGCCCCGTCGCACGAGCGACCGTCTTTGTCACCCTAATCTAAGTCCGCCCATTCCAGGCCGCAAGCGGAACCCTGTTGGAATCGTACCGATCGCCGGTCGCCGCGACCAGCGCATTAGCCTGGGAATGTCGCTCGTTTTCCTGGCTGCCGCCGGATCGCGATACCGTCTGGTTTTGCGTGAAACTAGGGAGTTTTCCCCAGCAAAACGAGAGCTGCGCTCGGTCCAGCCCGTTTGTGATAGGCCCGTTTCGTCGCACAAAACCCCAATTCAGCAGGTAAAGAGCGAATTGGCAACGCATGTTGACCTTAATTTGAGGCATGTTCGTCCTCGCGGGGCGGTAGGTCGGTCTCCAGAATCACGGCCAACGCGTCACCCTCGAAAACGCGTGAAAAAGTGCGTAAGGCAACTCCCAGCAATAAATGTACCGTCAGGTTTTCTGCGGCTGAATGCGGACGGCGTATTTGGAGATCGTGGTGT
>JASLPZ010000104.1:0-19958 GCA_030744725.1 Pirellulaceae bacterium | reverse complement strand
GCCAGCACCCGAGCCCCGGCCGCCACGATGGACTTCAGTGTGCCGACTCCAATCGTGGGGACGTCGAACCGCATGTCCTGATGTGGCTTGGCGACTTTAACCACCGTAAAACCTCCACTGGTGCACAAGTCGCCCGCACGACGAATGCAGAGGTCGGTTCCTTCCACGGCCTCGACCGCCAGCACGGCGCGCCCTTTCACGGCAACCGTTTGACCAACATCCAGTCTTCCCATTTCCTTGGCTAAGTCCCACCCAAAACGAATGTCTTTGAGCTCCGAGCTGGAGGGTTGCCGTTTGCTTAGGATGCCTGTTTTCACGAGTAACTCCGGCAGCAGATTGGTGGCAGGGGCAAAATGAACACCTTCGCGTTGAAAAAACTCCGTAAGTGCCAAGAGCAAGGTGTCGTCCTTTCGGTCCTTTGACTTACTGATGAAATGGGAAAAGAACGTACGGATGGCCTTCCAGTCTGGAAAATGCTTCACAAATAAATCACTCTGAAACAGGACGATCTTGTGGATCTTTCCGGCCATCGTGGCGTGCTTCACGCCGTGGCGACGGAAGAACCGGCTGGCAGCACCTAGCTTGCCCATGCCAAGCTCCACGTAATCGTCGCAGTATGTTTGCAATTGCGGGTCAGCATGGTCCTTCACGCCAACGCAGACAACACGAATGCCGCGCTGACGCAGGGTTTTGGCGATCACAATCGGATAACGCCCCCAGCCGGCCATCAGGCCAAACGTCGCGGCGTCTACGTCCACGGGTCCATAGTCAGTCATGGATTCTAGGCGGCATCCCGCCCCGATCTGGAAAGTTGGTCTTCTAATTCCCGGACTTGTTTTTGCAGAGCCTTGAATTGCTTCCGCAATTCCGGCAATTTCGCCCACGCGGCCTGCTTGAGCATCTGTTCGCGTTCGGGAGTCGACGGCGATCCAAGATGCCTCTGTCCATCCGGAATACTCCGCATCACGCCCGATTGGGCACCAATCATCACTTTGTGGCCAATCTCGAGATGGTCTCGCAGACCAACCTTTCCGCCCATGACCACATAGTCGCCGGTAGAACAGCTTCCGGCGATGCCAACCTGCGAACAGAACAAGTTGTGGCGTCCGATGCGGCAATTGTGGCCAATCATGACCAGATTGTCGATCTTCGTCCCGGCGCCAATCGTCGTGGCACCATAGGTGCCACGATCAATGGTGCTGCCAGCACCAATTTCGACATCGTCCTCGACGACCACGTGCCCCAGTTGCGCGCAACGCCGATGCTGGCCATCCTGCATGTCGTACCCAAATCCGTAGGCGCCGATTACAGCCCCTGCGTGAATCAGCACGCGGTCGCCAACCACCGTGTGCTCGTACAAGACGACATTAGGAAAAATGACGGTCTCTTTGCCAATGGTAGTGCCTGCCATGAGCTGGGCGCCGGAGTAAATGACGGTATCCGCACCGATCCGCACGCCTTCGCCGATCACGACACCTGGATAGACGACAACATTGGACGCAAGTTGAGCGGAAGGACTCACGTGAGCTGCGGTGCTAACGCCCACAGTTTGGTGTTGGCAAGGCGGGCGCAGTGCGGACACGATCTTGGCAAATGACTCGTGAACATTTTCAACGGTGATCGATGGCAAGCCAACGGGTTGATAGTCTGGAGGAACTAATACAGCCGAGGCGTTGCTAGAGGACAATTCCGCCTCTAGCGCCGGGTTGTCTGCCAGCGTGATGTCACCTTGTCTAGCGTCGCGGATGATAGCCGCACCGCGGATCGGTACATCCCCACTACCGCAAACCCGTCCGCCAACCAAGTTGGCGAGATCGCTGAGTACAAAGTCCATTTGCGAATTCCTTTCCGCGTGTGGTGTCCCCTAATCTGTTATCCTTGAGAGCGCAAGCCGTTTCACTGTCGCGGATTTTCGCCGTTTGGACTCATGAAACAAAGCGCCGCGAACGCTGCACGTCGGTGCGACACGCAGTAGTGGCGCGATTGAGTCGCTGGGCAAAGAATGGTACTTGACGGCCCACACTTCTCACAAGAGCGAGTTTTGGTATCGTGCTAGCAGGTGGCGTGTGGCGTTAGCGGTGGGACCGTTCAATGAGCTGACGCAAGTCGAATGGTGACGGGCTCCTTCTCGGTCAAAGGCGTTCGCTCAATTCGACCACCGCGCAGTCCCAGGGGGTTGAAGCCTTGAGAGATTGCCACCACTTCCAGAGTTGGTGGGCCTTGTCATCCGCGACCGATGCGTCCTCGTCAGACGGCCCATGCTGCCAAGCGGTGATCGCCTGGCGTACGGTTTGGGCATTGCAGACTGCCAATTCCACCGTTTCGGCGGCGGCCAACGTGGCCGGCACCATTGCCAATTCGACGGCACAGTTACGCTGGCAAGCTGGCTGCCCGATCGGAGCGTTCAGCATCTGATGACAGGCAAGCTGCCCCAATAGCCAGCCGAGCCTCACAACTTCAGGCAATCCCGGCACTGTATTTGTCAGCAGCGCTTCGATCCGTAACGCGGCACGAACGGGATCGACAGCACCATTGCCCCCCAGTATTGGATGCACGACAAAAACACTGGCGTGTGCAAGATACAGTCGATGGTCGGTAGTAGAGCGCAAGCTGTGCAACAATCCCGGACCGCGCGCGTCCCACTGCTCGCGCAACGGCCGACTGCGATGACGAAGTTCGTCCCCCAGGCCCGGCAGGACTCGCCGAGTTTCTTCACCCAGCTTCGTGATCAATTGAATCATGCGCTCTTGCTGCCGGCGTGCTTCACTCTGATCAGTGATCGGCAAGGCCGCGCGGACCAATTGCGGGGCGTCAGCGAGGTGACAGGCGTGTGCGCACAATGCGTTCCAAGCGTCTTCGTTTGGTATCCTGATCTGATTGATCTCGTCTTGAAGAGCCTTCACCAGCGTTTCCAGGGCGTGCGCGATGCGAGGATCAGACAGCGGCAAATCACGGGCGATCGCGGCAGCGACGTGCAACACCGTCGCCGTTTCGTGGACTCGCCAGCTCAAGTTCATGATGTATGGTGTCGAACAGGATTCCGCGTTGTCGCCGATGGTAAATCGCCTTCTTCAGAAGGGCTCTCCTCTGACGCTGACCTGTAATGTAGGTGGGCCAGGCAAAGACGACCATGCCACTGGCTCACTTGGCACAGATTGCCAACAGAAGGCAGTCGGCTGATCGGCGTGGCGTGGTTCACCGAGCCATCGCGGCAGACTACTTCCTCGGGAGCCCATTTTTTTGTGGCTGGAAATGAAGTATTATGTCCGGCTTCGCAAGGCAGGTTGGGCGTCGAGCTCTAGCGAGGCTGTGCCTCGGACCGATGCGAGCTATCGCTCGGTTACGACGACCCGCTCCCCGACCAACCTGCGGTCTGTGCCCGTCGCTGAAGACTTGACTCACTTGTAAAGAACAGCTTGAACGAGCTTTCTAGCCTCGGCACGATCAGATTCCAATACGACGTCGGCGATCGATTTGAAAAGGAGTTTCCATGCTTCGAGAAGCCGTTGACCAGTGGTCCCAAGTCGACTCCAGCGAACTGTACGGAGTCCCCAGGTGGAGCAAAGGTTATTTTTCTGTCGGCGAAAGCGGCCATCTTCTGGTCCATCCGGACCGGGATCCAAATCGCTGGATCGACATGAAGAACCTGATCGATCGGCTACAGTTGCGCGGCCTCGATGCTCCCGTCCTGCTCCGCTTCAACGGGATCCTCCGTGACCGCGTGCGGGAATTGAACGAGGCCTTTACGATTGCGATGCGTGATCACGACTACCAGGCCGATTACCGCTGTGTCTACCCTGTCAAGGTCAACCCACAGCGACAGGTCGTCGAAAAGATCCTCGAGTATGGCCGACCGTATGGCTTTGGACTGGAGGCGGGCAGTAAGCCAGAGCTGCTGGCGGTTGTCGCCATGACGGATGCGGAAGTGCCGATCATTTGTAACGGATTCAAGGATGACGAGTTCATTGAGATGGCGATGTTGGCTCAGAAGATTGGCCGCAATGTCATCCCCGTCGTTGAAAAACTCTCAGAACTTGACTTGATCCTGCACCACGCCGCACAGGTGGGCGTGCGTCCCCAGATCGGCGTGCGCGTTAAGCTGGCGGCCTCTGGGTCAGGACGTTGGCAACAGTCTGGTGGTTACCGATCGAAATTTGGCTTGACGGTAGGGGAAGTCTTGGAGGCGTTTGACTTGCTACAGCACCGCGAGATGGCGGACTGCTTCAAGCTGCTTCACTTTCACTTGGGCAGCCAGATTACCAATATCCGCCACGTGAAGACGGCGTTAATTGAAGCGGCGCGGATCTATGCGGATTTGTTCAAACGCAGCGCGGGCCTGGAGTACCTGGACGTTGGTGGCGGTTTGGGTGTCGACTATGACGGGTCGCAAACGAACTTTGAATCCAGCGTTAACTACTCGATGCAAGAATACGCCAATGACGTTGTCTATCATCTGCAAACCGTGTGTGACGACGCCGGTGTGCCTCACCCACGGATCATCACCGAAAGTGGGCGCGCCATCGCGGCCTACCATAGTGTGCTGGTTTTTGGTGTGGTTGGAACTTCGGAACCCGATCGGCACGCACGGGTACCAGAGACGTTGCCCGACGACGTGGAACGGCCTCTGCACACGCTGTTGGAAACCTATCAACTGCTAACCTTGCGAAACATTCAAGAGAGCTTTCACGACGCGCAGCAAGCCTTTGAGATGTCATTGAGTTTGTTCACGTCAGGCCACTTGCCGTTAGATCAGCGAAGCCTGGCCGAAAACCTGTTCTTTGCAATTTGCGACCGCATTCGGCAGTTTGTGGTCGCCTCGAAAGACCACATCCCGGAAGAACTGCAGGGCCTCGATCGCGTGCTGGCTTCGACGTATTTCTGCAATTTCTCGTTATTTCAGTCCATTCCGGACAGTTGGGCCATCAAACAGCTCTTTCCCATCATGCCACTTCATCGCCTGGGCGAGGAGCCACGAATTCGTGGCGTTCTAGCTGATGTAACGTGCGATAGCGATGGTAAAATCGATCAGTTCATCGACCTACGTGACATCAAGCGGACGTTGCCGTTACACGAAATGGACGACTCGCCATATTATCTGGGTGCCTTCCTGGTCGGGGCATACCAAGAGATCCTCGGCGACTTGCACAATCTATTTGGTGATACGAACACGGTTCATGTTGACCATTCGGAAACCGGTGAAATCGTACTTGAAGCGATCGTCAAAGGCCAGACGGTCAATGAAGTTCTGCAGTACGCGCAGTTTGAGGGTCGCGACTTGATTCATCGGCTGCAAGTGGCAGTCGAAACCGCAGTCCATCGCGGTCTGCTTGGTGAAGTCGAAGCAGGTCGGTTCGTCAAGTTTTATGAAGAAGCGCTCAACGGCTACACCTACCTGGAAAACAGCGGCGAGTGACCAAGCGCGATGTTCATCGGCAAACGGCCAATCAGGTCCATGCTGGGCGGAGGCGATTTTTTTTGCCCGCAATGCTACCAGCGTCGACAGTACCGGACCCAGGTTGTCTATCAATACGTCACACTTATGATGCTCCCAATCTGCCGCGTTGGCTCACCGGAAAAGTCCGCCGTCTGTTCGACATGCCGTGCAGTGTTCAGCGACGCAGTCTTGGACTACAACCCAGATGAGGAAGACCGACAATTCGTCGCTGAAGTTTTTCGAATCAACGTGCTAGTCGCCATGGTTGAAGGTCGCTTGGAACCCATGGAGATCGCCACGATTCAGAGGCTGTACAAAGAACTCGCGGGAAGCGAACCGACTCGCGAAGATATTGAGGACGAAGTTCGGCAGGCGTACGAGAGCGAATTGGACGCCGCGGAAATGGTCCGCCTCGTGGGTCGCTCGCTTGGTGGCGAAGGGGCGAAGATCGTGGCCCAACATGCGTACCAAGTCGCGGTAGCAACGGGCACGATCAGCGAGAAACGGCAGGCACAGCTAGATCAGTTTCCTGCAGGGTTGGGGATTTCAGTGGCTGGATTTCAAGAGCTGATCGACGGAGTTTCGCCGCCGGCGCCTGGGATTTCATCTCCGCAACGCCAACCGGACAACCAGGAGTATGAACCATGAGCGCGGTCAACATCGTCGAGCACCCGTTGGTGAAACACCACATCGCACGTTTGCGCGACACCGCGACGTCGCCCGCCGAATTCCGCTTGCTCGTCCAGCGACTTGCCGTACTGCTCGCCTACGAAGCGACGCAGGATCTGGCAGTGGCGGAGATCAAGATCCAGACGCCAATCGAACGGACCGTTGGATACCGACTGACACAGCGCATCGGGCTCGTCCCGATATTGCGAGCCGGCCTGGGGATGGTCGACCCAATCTTGAACTTGATTCCAGACGCCGAAGTCTGGCACCTCGGTCTGTATCGGGACGAGGCAACGGCGCAGCCCGTCGAATACTACAGCAAGCTGCCGCCTGGGCGACCGGTCGACATGGCCTTGGTGGTGGATCCGATGTTGGCGACGGGAGGATCGGCTGTCTCCGCGCTAGAGAAGCTGCGGCAATGGGGTGTGCAACAGACCCGGCTGCTCTCGATTATCGCCGCCCCGGAAGGGATTCAAGAAGTCTCCTCCTGCTTCCCTGCGACTCAAGTACATGTTTGTGCCATCGACAAATGCCTGAATGATCAACATTTTATTGTGCCAGGCCTCGGCGATGCGGGAGATCGCATCTTCAACACGACCAACGAAAGTTGAACGACCATGCTTCGATTGACGAGCCTTTTCGGCCTGGTCGTGATGATTGGTTTGGCATGGTTGCTTAGTTCGCAACGCCGCAGTATTCGTTGGCGTATTGTCTTCGGCGGTTTGTTTCTTCAGTTTGGCTTTGCCGGGCTCATTCTGTGGACGCCACCCGGACTATCTGCACCCATAGGCAGTTGGTTGAACGAGGGCATTGATTTCTTTTTCCACCACCTTGAAAGCTTTGTCGCCAAGGGAGCTGGCTTTCTATTCGGGATCTTCCCACGGGATGGCGACCCAGAATTGCCGCCCCCAATCTCCTTGCTGAGATCTTTCGCCTTTGGTGTCCTGCCGACAATTATCGTTTTCTCGTCGTTGATGTCCGTGCTGTACTATTTCGGCGTCATGCAGGCAATCGTCAAGGTCATGGCTCGAGCGATGCAGAAAACTCTGGCCGTTTCAGGTGCCGAGAGTCTGGCAGCCGCGGCGAACGTATTCGTCGGACATACCGAAGCACCCTTGGTCATCCGACCTTACATCGACACGATGACCGGCTCTGAATTGCACGCCGTGATGGTGGGCGGCTTCGCGACGATTTCGGGCGGCTTGCTGGCCGCCTACGCGGGAATGGGAATCAGCCCCGGCCATCTCGTGACGGCATCGGTGATTTCCGCACCCGCGGCGCTGCTGATTTCCAAAGTCTTGCGACCAGAAACAGAAACACCGCAGACGATGGGGTCCGTCGAAATGCATATTCCACGGAAAGGTGTGAACGTCATTGAGGCTGCCGCGATTGGAGCGACGGACGGCATGAAACTCGCCCTGAACGTGGCCGCAATGCTACTGGCGTTCCTGGCACTGATCGCGATGGTTGACGGTGCCGTGGGTGGCATCGGGTGGCTATTGGGCTTCCGCGATGCCAGTGGTGCGCCGACCTGGTCGCTGGCGACAGGCCTGGGATATGCATTCGCGCCGGTCGCCTGGTTGATGGGCATCGAATCGAGTGACTGTATGCACGCCGGCGAGTTGCTCGGTTTGAAAACAGTCGCCAATGAATTCATCGCCTACGAACAGCTAGGGCGCTGGCTTCGACCAGATTCGCAAGTCGAGCTCAGTCCCAGATCTGTTCGTATTCTGACCTACGCCTTATCGGGATTCGCCAACTTTGGTGCGATCGGAATCCAAATCGGAGGCATCGGTGGCATCGCGCCGAATCGGCGTTCTGATCTGGCGAAGTTTGGACTGCGCGCCATGATTGGCGGGGCACTGGCCTGTTGCATGACAGCTTGCATCGCCGGGGTGCTGACGTAGTCTTGGATGGGGCCGACACGTCGGGCGCATTTTGCCAGGTAGCAGAAGGCAGATCATGTCGCGATCAGTTCGCCGCGCCAGCGTACGCTGATGCGGCCGCTGAAGTAGCTGATCAAACTGGTCAAGCAAAGCATGACGAAGCACCACAGCGAGTCACGGCCGCCGCGAAACACGTCGCCCAGATCCAGGATGCGGACGAGCCACGCGTCGCCATGCGTGATGAACGTCAAACCTAACATCATGGCGTAGCCCGTTGCAATCACGAGCGTAACGATGGTGACGACCCAAACAGTGCTCCAGTCCGGCAGTTGATACACGTACGCAGAATAGGCGCCCTGTAAGGCAGCCAACATCAGTACCAAGTAGGCCCATCTGGCGACTCCCAGAGACGCCTCGGCGCGCATGTGGTCGATGATGTCCATGATCGCTGGAATCGCGCTGATCGCCGCAACCGCGGCGAGAGAAACTCCAATCGCGCGGACGATCGCAACTTGATCTTCAGTTGGCTGGTAGCCAGGCAGAACAGCAGCCTTGATTGGTAGATCCGGTGGCGGGTCCGACACTGCGACGGTGGGTGCGGCGATATCCATTCGAGACGCTTCCGATCCCGATGCAACAGTCGTACTCGCCGCTGGTGTCTTGGGCCGATCGGATCGAACGGATTTGGGAGTCGCCTTTCCTCTTGTCTTTGCCGACGGCAAGGGCGGACGGGCGGGCCGATGCGACGTGTCGGCAGCGGGTTGTGGCGTGCTTGGTCGCGTCGTGGGCTTGGTGCCCGCATTTCGAGCCGGCGCTACGCTCGAATCGTCAGACTTATTTGATGCAGGCAACGGAGGCGGGGAAGGGGAACAGTCTGTGGCCGCCGGCTTATGCTCCGATCGTCGCTTGGCTGCCGCCGGCCGTTTCTCCTCTTGACGAGTCTCGAGTGCCGGTGCGATCACGATGGGCGATTTCTTTTTTGTGTCTTCGGAGGCTGTGTCTTCGGCGGCGGGCGCCGCTTTCTTTGAACGACCGACGGGCGGACTCGGTTTGACGACGGGCGGATCACCACCTTTCAGTGCAACTGGATCGCGGCCTGCCTGACCATCGACACAAGGCGGAGTTGGCGTCGGTTGAGTCGGTGTTTTCGGCTCCGTCTGACGCTGCACGGGCGGCGGTTCTGCTTCGGCCACGTCACGCGACAACAGCTCGGGCGACTCGGCTTGCAGCGGTGGCGGTTTGACATTCACCGTTGACGACGCTGGAGCCGTGTCCCTGGCCATTGTCGGTGGACGCGGCGTCTTGGGCCGTGACGACGACCTTGACCGGGGTTCTTTAGCCGATCGCGAGGTCATTGCGGAGGCCTGCGGCGCGACTGGGGGGCCATTGCTCCCGACCGTTGGTGATGCCTCGTCCACGCTGGAAACTTCCACACGGGGAACTTCGATCGGTTTGGAGCACTTGGGACATTTGACCCGCCGCCCCGCGTAACGGCTCGAAACGACCAGCTTGGTACCGCACTGGCATTGAAATTTGAGTGGCATGGTGAAAGAGACCCAGCGGCTTGGGAGTGGCTGGCAAGAACAGTACCAGTGTACCTTTCAGTTTCGTTGCGCCGTCAGTCACGGTCAACCGCCGAATCTCGGCGCTCGCGCGTTTGGGCTACAGATAGACACGTCGGTTGTAGACGTACCACTCGAAGATCAGAACACCCAGCGCGAAAATGAGCAGCCATTTCCACAGCTCCTTCCGCGCGGGCTCGGAAGCCGATTGACCGTCGATTTTCTCGTACCCCAGCTCGATTTCCTCCCGCGGTCGCAAGTCGCTTTCCCGACTACTGAACAGGTTCACGGCAAATCGCTGCGACACCTCTCGCCCACGACCCTCTTTCGTTTCATAGACTCCTGTGGCGTTCGTCTTACTATAGACAAACGTATTTTGTGATTCCCGATCGAGCGTGGTGACATCGCCCGAAGGCGACGTCACGCGAATCTGTTCGACGGGCAAGCTCGAGCGGATGTTAATAGAGGAACCGGGTTGAGTGCTCTCAGTGGAATACGAGGTTCGCGCGCCGCCCAAGTATCGCAACGTATTCATCATGAAAACGGGGAAACTCCGCCGGATCGGCCATTCTGTCTTTGGTCCCACGTTGCCGTCGGCATACTTGCCGATAATGTCCATGCCCAATGCGACGTCTTCAAATCCGTCGCGCTGACCAATCACGAGAAATGGCCCAATTTCGGCATCCATGAGCGAGGACGAACCGGGTGGCCCGGTAATCGAGAATCCGTTGTAGTTCCACTTCACATCTCCCATCTGCACCAACTGCGTAAGCGGATGGGCTGGATCTGTATCGATGATCACAGGTGCCGGGGACAGTTCGCCTTTGGACCATCCCTCGATGGGTGGCACGTTGCCAATGATCATGGTATTCGCGGTGGGCATCACCGTGGGTACGCATTGATCGTAGATAACCAGGTCAAAGATCCCAGTTTCAGCATCGGCCAGATGCTCTTTCGTCGTCAGTGTGGCCGGCGGCTCGAACTTGACGTATGCGATCCGCTTTGCTTCGCTGGTCGAAAAGGCATATTCCAGCGATTCGTTTCCAGGCGTAACGACCAAGACATTCGCCTGCCGTGGATTGTTCACGACCGAATAGGCGATGTTGTCCAGAAGCAAGTCGTCTTTCTCTTGAATTTCAAGTTTCAGCACGGCATGCCCAGGATGATCCAGTTCGAATTGCACTCCCGTCGCGCCGGGAACATCTTCGTCACGCGCCGGAAGATCGACGTTCGCGGCATCCAAAAACTCACCATCCAACGTCAATTCCACTTCGACCGTCACCGCGCCTGTCCCGCTATTTTCGAGCCGCGCGTAAGCCTGCATTTGAGTTGGTTTTTCCGCATTCTGTTCCGTACTGAATGAAACAATGCCTACGTTGTTCGGAAGCTTTTCACCAATGGAAACGTATACCGGCTCGAGGTTGCCTAACGAAAAATCCGGCACCGAAGCGAAACCGCCATCGCTGTAGATGTACAGTGTCGCCGGCATTGCGTCGGCAACTTGGTAGTCGTTCGTACCCACTTCGCTGGTCCTCCCAGGATTTGCCAATCCTGAAGCGGCACGCAATGCGTCGCTCAAGTCCGTCCTCCGCTGCGTCGGCTGAATCCGATTGACGCGTTGTCGTAACTGGCCACGGCTATGTGTAAAAGACTGCTCGACACGCTGCACATCCGAAAAACTGATCACCATCGCCACGTCACTGGACTTCATCTGGTCGATCAATTCCAGCACGCGTTCCTGAGCGACGCTCAACCGAGTGCGCCTCATGTCTTTGGCACTCATGCTGGCGGAATTGTCGATCAAGAAAATGAACCGATCACCTATCAGTTCGGTGCCACGGAAACCTGGACGGAGGCAGGCAAGAATCGCCAGTGTCACAACCAGAATCTGCAAAAACAACAGCAAGCTTTGTCGCAGCTTCTGCCAGATCGAGTTGACGTGCAGATCCTCGATTGTACGGCTCCACAAGTACGTGCTGGGAACTTCGACGGGCTGCCGTCTCAGCTTCAAGAAATAGAGAGACAAGATTGCCGGAGGAACGGCCAATAAGAATGCCCATTGAAGCGGGCTGAGCGCGGGGAGCCAGTTCACCGTACTAGCCCTCGCTGACGAAGGTAATTCAACACCAACGTTTCGACGGGTGTGTCCGTGCTAGTCATGAGATAGATCATGCCACGACGGGTACAGTAATCGCGGGCACCATCGATGAACGCCGCCAAAGTCTTTTGATAGCGCGTCAGCAGGGGCCGGCTCACGGTGATCTCGGCAACATCCTGATCTTCGCAATCGACAAGCTTCAAGTCGCCTTTTACATCCGGCTGCAATTCCTCTTGTGAAAGCACCTGGATGACATAGACGTCCATTTGCCGAGCCAACAGGAACCGCAATGCGGATTCGTAACCCGCCTTATCCATCAAGTCAGTAATCAAAACCAGAATCCCCTGCCCCGAATTACGCAGACAAAAGTCCTTTACGCCCTGAGCAAGGGGGACATTATGGGCTTCGTCGATGCCTTCGAGATACTCGAGCATTCGCCACAGGCTGGCGCGTCCACGCAACGTCGGGCCCGGCTTTGCACGCGTCGTACCGAGTGTCTCGATTTTCACGCGATCCGCTCGGCACAGCCCAATGAAGCCAAGCGCCGCCGCGAGCTGCTTTGCGTGTTGCAACTTGGACGGTTCACCGAAAGTCATCGAAGCGCTGGTATCGATCAGCGTATAAAAATGCAGATCCTCTTCTTCCAGGAACAGCTTCAGAAACAGTTTGTCCAAGCGGGCGTACAGATTCCAGTCGACAAATCGAAGGTCGTCGCCTTGAACATAATTGCGAAAGTCCGCGAACTCGACACTCTGGCCTTTACGTCGACTGCGGCGTTCGCCCTTCAGCCGGCCACGAAAGACCTTGCGGCTAACAAGTTCAAGACGTTCGAGCCGAGCCAGCAGTTGCGGGCTAAGCAGCTGAGTTTGCGTGGCGGAAGTTGGCATCAGATTACTCGGCGACGACGGCGGCGGCGACGGGCGTGGTTTCGGCTTTCTCAGGAAGCTTCTCCAGAATCTCCAACAGCACCTCGTCCGCTTCAGTCCCTTCCGCCTGGGCTTCAAAATTGAGGATTACTCGGTGCCGCATCGCTGGCAGAAAAACGCGTCGAACGTCCTCGAAGCTCACGTTGAAGCGACCTTCGAGCAAAGCGCGTACTTTCGCGGCGAGTGCCAGTGTTTGCGCGCCCCGCGGACTGCTTCCCCAGCGGAGATACTGATTTGTCACCGGCAAGGCGAAAGGTCCATCGGGGTGCGTTGCCAATGTTAGCCGGACGACATAGTCCTGAACATGTTTGGCCATGATCACGTCGCGAATCAGCTGCTGCCATTGGATGATCTCCGCGCCATCCATCACTCTTTCCGGCACCGCATTCTCGCCCGCCGTCGTGCGATCCAAAATCGTCGAGAGCTGATCGCGATTTGAATAACCAACCACCAGCTTGAAAAAGAAGCGATCTAGTTGAGCTTCAGGAAGTGGGTAAGTCCCTTCCTGTTCGATCGGGTTCTGTGTGGCCAAGACAAAGAACGGTTGGC
Organism: Pirellulaceae bacterium; assembly: GCA_030744725.1. Taxonomy (GTDB): domain Bacteria; phylum Planctomycetota; class Planctomycetia; order Pirellulales; family Pirellulaceae; genus ARS98. Next base: position 6,834 of record JASLPZ010000104.1, on the reverse strand, counting down.
TCAGCGTGTGCCGTTCACCGCCAATGGTCACCGTGCCCTCTTGCATCGTCTCCAACATGGCGGATTGCGTCTTTGGCGTTGCGCGGTTGATTTCATCGGCCAGGCAAATCTGTGTGAAGATCGGCCCCTTTCGAAATTGGAACACCCGTTTTCCATCCGATGCCTCCATGACCATGTTCGTGCCGAGAATGTCAGCCGGCATCAAGTCGGGCGTGAACTGAATGCGATTGAAATCGAGGTTCAACGCTTCAGCCAACGTGCGCACCAACAAGGTCTTGCCCAAACCTGGCACGCCTTCCAACAGACAATGGCCGCCAACGAACAAACAGGTCAGCACCCCGTGGACAATCTCTTCGTGTCCGACGATGACTCTCCCGATCTGTTCTTGTACTGCCGCATATCGTGTGCGGAATTCTTCCGCTTGATTTTCCATCGATGCCGCTGAACTCATGGACGCTCCTTACCCAGGTTGAATACCGTTCGAATGAATCGCGTGGAGGTGAGCGAACGACGCTTGACGCACAAAATAAGTCACCAACGCAAGCAAATTCGACGTGTCAGGTTCTGTAATTAACCACTTCCCGCAGGGGAAATCAAGAGAACGAGGTTTTCAAACTCCGACGCCGGTATCGTCACCTCTGGCCAAAGGGCAGACCGAACCGCTGACGCACCAACGCGAACACGGGCCGCCATGTATTCGCTCGTCTGACGCTATTCTTGGTGATCTTTCCAGGCTTGTTTTTTCGCCTTCAAGAGCCTGGTGGTGTACGACTCCTCGTCGGCGGCATCAGGCGTCATCTGTGTCGTCGGTCGTTTTTCCGAACCGGGTCGCCCCGACAGCGGTGAAGTGTCTTCAAGAACTTCCTCCAATGTTTTCGCCGAGGCGACGTCCATGTCATCGGGAACGGGTTCAAACCTCGTCGCCGCACGGCGGTCGTCGATCTGATCGGCGACTTCTGCTTTGCTGCTTCTCAAGCGATCCAGGACTTCCTCGACTTTCTGTTCGACCTGAATGCGCCACACTTTGTTTCGTAACCAGACGACACTCGGCGCAACCCAATCGAAGTTGATGGTGACGCGTCGCACAAAAATATCGGCAAAAAAGAGACAGGATGTGAGAACCAAGAAGAAGGGCCAGACATCTTGAGAATCAACGGCTGGGGCCAGATCACTTCGAAACGAATTGACCGACAGGAGCGAACCGAAGTCGTTGGAATCCAGATCACCGTCGATCAGTACGCCCTCTTTTCCATCTTTGGGCTTCCTTCTTGCGAGGTCATTGAGCAACGCCATGTTGGTTTCGCGATCCCGAAATTCAGACGAATAAGGGACGTTCACACCCGCTCGAAGCGGTGCATAGCCAGGACCTGGGCTAACTGTCAGGAAGTAATTTCCATCCTTGTCCGAATCAAACTCGCCCACATAGCGGCCTGGTGCGACTTGCTCGAACTTGATGTCGAGCGACTCTAAATCGGGGCTTGTGGCCGTGCCGGCCATGTTGAGAAAGTTCAGGAAATCGTCATTTTTGTCTAAGGCTGTGATGACCGCGCGGACCTTGCCATCCTTGACGACCGTGGCCACCGAAAACTTACCCATGTCGTTCACTGGCCGCATCGACCAACGTACCAATTGCGAAAAGAACTTGTCGTAGTTTTCCCAGTCGGTCCAGCGAGCCCAACGATGTCCCGCGTCGGTTGTCAAGACGGCCGTCCGTCCCAGTCCATAGGTCCAAGATGCCAGAATGGTGGAGTTCTTTTCGTCGGTGGGTAGCGGCGAAATCGCGGCCACTTCGACCAGCGGATTCTCCTTCAAGGTCGTCATCACGAAACCGGATATCGGCGGTAGATTGCCTTCGATCCCCTGCAAGATTTCGTGGGGATACGTGATCTGAGGCTGCACCGGTGACTCCGGCTCGAAGATCAGCGGTCGGGCCACGCGGCGAACTTCGCTCACATAGATCTTCGGCAAGGCACGGGGGTCCTTGACGACATAGTAGCGTCCTCCTGTGACATTGGCGACTTGCTGTAACGTCTTATGGCCAGCCGGTCCGTGCGTACCAACGGCCACCGTAGTAACTTGAATTCCCGCTTGTTTGTACCGCCGTAAGGTGCTGTCCAATGGTGGCGAAGGATCGCCATCAGAGATGACGATCATCAGCTTGACCGAAGCGTTGACGCGTTGAAACGAAACCAACATCCTCTTCATACCGGGTTCAAATTCCGGCATGTCTCCCGGCTGCATTCGCCCCAGCCGCGCCAGCATCATGTTTCGTCTGTTACCAACCTGAATAATGCCCTGTGGTTCGCCCCACAACCAATGGTCGTCGCCATCCCAGTGGATCAAGCCACAATAGTCCATCGGACCCAACGCCTTGATCGCCTTTTCGGCCACCTTTTTCTGCCAGTGATTCCCTTCCGCCAACTCCGATGCGTGCATCATCATCGCCACGGCACCGACCGCGCGAATCTTGGCGTTCTTGATCTGAAAGTCGACGGGCATCGCCTTTTCAAGTTCCGTGTTCGACCAGCCTCCCACGCCGAAACTGTTGCGGCCGCCAAGCATCAGCAATCCACAGCCCATTTCTTCGGTGTTCTTTACCAACATCTTAATCTGTTGGTCACTGAAACTGGCGACGGACTGCGCGTCGTCGCCGCTGCTGCGAGGCACATTGGCGAGGATCACCGAGTCATACGCTTGCAGTTCCCCCATGCGGGTGAACAGACTGTCACTCGCCATTACATCGACTTCAATGTCGCTGGCGCGCAGCCGATCAATCATATAATCGAATTCGCCGGGATTCTGCCAGTCCTCGATCAGCAGGACGCTCCCTTTACCGCGCACATGCGTGAAGGCCGTCGCGCGGTTGTTCTGTGACATCAAATCGTCTTGTGGATCCGTTGGAACAAAGTCCGCCTGATAAGTGTAGGCCCCTGGATTGTCAATCTTGTCAGCAAAACTCAGGACCTTCTTTCCCGGTGAAAGTTCGACATCGATTTCGCCGAGAAACTCGTCATGCAAACCAGCTTTCCGCCTGAACGTGACCCGACCGGCGATCGTCTCGTCGGAGAAGTTGTTCAAGACCACACGCGTTTCCATCGGTTGGCCACGACGAATGTCGGCCGGCATCATGACGCGCTCGACGGCAACCTCTGAGCGCATCGTCAGTTTCACGGGAACCACGTCGATGCCAATTCCATCTTCGGCCAATGACGCGGCAATCGCTCGGGCATCTCCCAGGTTCTCATTTCCATCGGTGACGATCACAATGCGTTTGGACGAACCTTCGGCAAACGAGGCCTGTGCTAACTTGAGCGCCGCGGAGAGATTCGTCGCATCCGATCGCAGGTTGACGTGAGATTCGAGCCCGCCCAACACGAGAATGTCGTCGTCGAATGGCGGAATCTCGATCGTGGCGTTGCGTCCAAACACAACAACACCGGCGAGATCGCCACGCTCTTTGCCTCGATGGTTGTGGACGGCCTTAACCACAAAGTCCAGCATCGCCTGCCGTTTCACCAGCGGGATACTCTCTGATTGATCCAGAACGTAGTTCACCGTGACCTTGTCGCTGGTTTGCAGCAACTGCACTTCCGCCAACGCGAACACGATCGTCGTCAACACAAGTGTTCGTAACCCGATCGCCACCAAGCGACGAATATTTCCCAACCCCGCCAAACTGCGAAAGCTAAAAATCCACAATACGGGGATTAGTGATAACAGCGCCAAATACCACGGTTGGTCAAAACCAATTTCAAGACCGGACATTGTGGTGTATCCCTTGGTTACATGGTTTCACGGTGACCCTCGGTCACTGTTGCTGTGTGACTCCGGCCGCAGCGGACACGATCTAATTCTATCCAATTCACACCCTGTTTCCCACCGAATCTCGCCACCAGCCAATGGCTGCTACACCAAAGGAGACGGCCAGGTCAAAACGTAATTGACCAGTCTTACATTCGAATTCGCTGCACGCGATGGTTGTATGTATCCAGAACGTGCAAGGCACCCTGAGAATCGAAGGCCAACTCCCAAGGTTGGTTCAATTCACCGTCACGCCGGCCAGGGATCCCCCAGTGTGACACATATTCTCCATCGATAGTGAACTTCTGTACTCGGCTGTTGCCAAATTCCGCGACGTAGGCATACCCTTTCCCGTCCAGGGCAATCCCATACGGATAGCGCAACTGTCCTGGCTGGCGTCCATGCTGCCCCCAGATGCGAACCAATGTGGCCTCATCGCCGCTGGCGTCGAAGACTTGAATCCGATGGTTACAGGCATCCGTAACCCAAACATGATCATGCTCGTCAATGGCCAGCGTCCGCGGCTGGATGAACTGGCCAGGTTCGCTGCCATGGCTGCCCCATTGAAGGACAAAATCGCCACTGGGGGTGAATTTTTGGACGCGGTCATAATCACCATATTCGCAGATGAAGTAGTTTCCTTGCGAATCCCGCACGACGTCAGTCACAAACGTAAATTCGCCAGGCTGATGCCCGCAAACTCCGCCGATCGTCCGTTCTTCCAGCAGTTTTCCTAAAGGGGTATAGACGAGCATACGGAAATAGTGCGTATCAGCGACAAGCAGATTGCCGTCACGATCGAACGTCAAACCACACGGCTTACCGGCGTAAATCTCGGGCGTACGCCAACCGCGGAGGTACTGGCCATCGCGGTCAAACGCTTGGATCCGCCCCGTCGTATCCACAATGTACAGTTGGTCTTTGTCGTTGATCGCCATCGCCCGGGGCTTTCGCAAGCGACCGTTGGTCAAACCGCGGCGGCCCCAGACCTGCTCCAATCGTCCGGAATTGCCGCCGACACCGTCACATCCGGCCACCATGAGCGTGGTACAGATGAGAAGTAAGGCGATGGCCACGCGAAATGACATCAGGCGACGCTCCCATTTGACCGCGAGCCCCATTTGACGGCGACCCGAATTGAGGGCGACCCAAACTGAGGGCAACCCAAACTGAGGGCGACGCGGTGCTCGAAATTTGGAGAAATCCAGGCTCGTAGTGCATTCTAGACAACTTGGCCGTCGAGTGGGTATCGCATGGTCGACTTTACGGACTCGGCAAGCTACAACATCCGAATTCCGGCCTTCCTCTGTCGTCGCCCACCACGGCAGGGTGCCTCGACGGCGAAGACCGCATTGTGGCGCGATGCGGCGGCACTCGAAAGCTTGTATCAGGTCTATCTGTACAAATGAGTCAAGTTTTCAGCGACGGGCACCGACCGCAAGTTGGTCGGGGAGCGGATCGCCGCGACCCCGCGATGGCTCACATCGGTCCTGGCTCGCTGGTCAATTAGGCTCTGGCTCAGGCCACACCCAAACGAAATGGGGGCCAATCTCACAAATTCGCAAGCAACCACGTCACAATCCGGTGCTTGACCGTGGCGCGCAACGACCGCTATAGTCAGAGATTAGGAACATAGGGGCTGCGCGCCGTGTGGTCAGTGTCGTCGAGCGAATTTACATCAAGTTCCGCTTCCAGTTTCAATATGGCTCCACCGGTAATTGATTTTCGCAACGCCGACGACCCACGCGATGTCGTCCACCGGGCCGTGCAAGCGCTTGCCGAAGGCAAGTTGGTCGCGTTTCCCACCGAGACCGTTTACGGCCTGGCGGCCAGCGCTCTGAACGAGTCGGCGGTGGCTAAGTTGTCGCGGATCAAGGACCGGAAACCAGGTCAGCCGTTTACGCTGGCGGTAAAGAGCGCCGAGGAAGCCCTGGATTATGTGCCAGCATTGTCCAGTGTCGCGCAGCGATTGGCCCGTCGCTGCTGGCCTGGACCGATCACGATCGTACTGAAAGATGATCATCCTGATAGCTTGGTGAAGCAATTGCCGGCGACCGTCCAGGCGGCAATTTCACCAAACGGCACCGTGGGAATGCGCGTTCCTGCGCATCAGATACTGTTGGCTGTGCTTCGTTTGACCGCCGGGCCCATCATCCTCACCAGCGCCAACCGCTCAGGCGACCCCGAAGCGATGACGGCCGACGAAGTCGTCCAGTCGTTGGGTGACGATGTTGATCTGGTGATCGACGACGGGCGTGCAAAATTTGGCCAACCCTCGTCGGTCGTCCAGGTCGACGGCAATCGTCTGGAGTTCCTACGTGCGGGCGTGATTAACGAACCGACTTTGAAACGGCTAACCAGCATGATGGTGCTGTTTGTTTGCACTGGAAATACGTGCCGTAGCCCCATGGCGGAATTGCTCATGCAGCAACGGATCGCCGATCACTTGGGATGCAAGATCAGCGAGCTTGAGGATCGTGGCTTTATGGTCATGTCTGCCGGGATTGCGGCGATGATGGGTGGCCGTGCCAGTACAGAAGCAGTCGATGTCCTGGGTGAGAAGGGCCTTGACCTTTCACATCACGAAAGCCAACCTCTGGGCGATCGACTCGTCCGATTCGCTGACCACATTTTTACGATGACGCGCGGGCACCGTGAGGCGATTCTGGCCCAGTGGCCTGACGCGGAACCTCGCACACGGCTCGTTTGTCGCGACCGCCGCGATGTAAGCGACCCCATAGGCGGACCGCCAGAACTGTACCGCCGGTGTGCCGAGCAAATTGACGAACAACTCGCAGGCTGGATGACCGAAATCGACTTGTCGGCAATTCCAACTGCCGAGGAAACGGGAGAATAATGGCGATGCGAATTTCCATTGGCAGCGATCACCGCGGGTTCAATCTGAAATCCAAGATTCGTGACTTCTTGGGCGAATCCGGGCATGAAGCGGTCGACCTGGGTACCAACAGCACCGAAAGCTGCGATTACCCTGACATCGCCATGGCCGTGGCAACATCTGTTTCGTGCGGCGAA
>JASLPZ010000103.1:0-20013 GCA_030744725.1 Pirellulaceae bacterium | reverse complement strand
CGTGCCGTTGACCCTGACTGTTCCCGTTCCATCGCCAGTGACCGTGGCGCCCGACGAACCAACGGTCAACGAACCGCTGCTGACTGACAAATCAACCTGCAGACCGGAGCCCGCGTCAGCATCGATGTCAGAGACGCTCAGTCCACCACTGAAAACCAAGTCGTTGTCTTCGTCGATGTTCTGTGTGCCGGGAATCGTGTTGATGGGGCCATCGTTAACGGGTGCGATGTCGACGGTCACCGTCGCGCTACTAAAATCACCCAGGCCGTTACTGATCGTGTACGTAAACGTCTCAATTCCGAAAGCATTGGGAGCCGGAGTGTAGGTGATGTCACTACCGTTATTGACGACCGTACCGCCCAGCGTCGGTGTTCCCAACGGATCCGATATCGTTAGTGTGCCTGACGTATTGTTGATGTCGTTGCCCAGAGCGTCGATCGTTATGGATGGGTCGCCTTCAGTCACGTTGATGGGGCCGTCGTCAACCGCCGAGATTCGGTCTACGATGGTGATCGAATCCGCGACAAACTCTATATCGCCCATGCAAGGATCTTGCGTGCTCTGGCTGGGGCAAACCGGCGCGTCCTGGCCGAAAATGCCGGCGTCAAACAGAGGGCTCTCGTTAGCGTCGTTTGGATCGTCGGCCACGGGCTGGGTCGTCGCCTCGGGATCGAGTATCAGCGTTCCTGCATTGTCAGCCGTCATGACCCATTCAACCAGCACGAATTCGCCCGGGCCTGGCCCTGTAAGTGAACCCGAGAAAGACCCCACAAAGTCAAGCTGGTCCAGGACGCCGTTCAGGTCGGTATCGATCATACCATCACCAGAAGCCGGCTCGGCGCGCTGACCGAAATTATTACCAAAAGCGCGGGCGTACGTGTCCGACACACCCATCTGACCGTTCAAAGTGAAGTAGTCAAAGCTGTGCAAGTAGGGAGTCGGAGCCACGGTCTGCGGGTGCAATACGTCCGCCACGTTCGGCTGGAGCGACGCCAGTGCGCCGTCGAAATTCACGTCGACGTATGCAGAGAATACACCCTCACGCGTGGACATGTTGCGAACGTCCTCGACAAGAATCTTGACAACAAATTCCTGGCCGACACCAATCGTCGTGATTTCGTCCAGCGCGTGCACACGAACCAAGGCGTTCGTGTCCGGAGTGCCGGGGTTGAAATCGTGATCAACCAATCGCTCCTCGAACGGGTAATTCGTCGGTCGCTCGAACATTCGTGCAATGACCCGCATCACGGGGCCGCTCTCGCCTTCGGCGTTCAGCGCATTGATTACTCGCAAGGCGTCGTTCGAAGTGACCTGGCCGTCATCGTTCACGTCAGGACTCTTGCCGTTGCCGGATCCTTCGGCCTCAGCGACCTGATCTGAGGACCCAACCGGCGATGCTGATTGCCCGTGGGAGGCATTCAGATAATTGATGACGATCAACGCGTCGTTCGGTGTAACTCCCCCGTCACGATTGACATCTAAGGGAAGATTCTCGTTGTGCAATCCCAGGTCTGCGGCTAACAACGTGCGGTCTTCCAAGCGTTCTGCATACAGGAAGCGACGTGATCGTTGTTTGAGATGACGGGCGTTGCGTCGGCGTCGCGATTGACGTAGTTGTTTGCTCATTTCCTTGCTCATGTGCTCCGGAGACTGATGTCGCAGGTACGGTCGTAGATTTCACCGCGGAAACGGCCTGGGTATCCCCCAAACAGCGTAGCTCTCGGTTTGTCTGGTCGGTTCGAGCGAGTCGATAGATGGATCGCTGCACCACCAGTAGTTCACATTTTCAGACTAGTCACGAACTCAAGTCATTGCAAACAATTTGCAGCTTTGGCCGGTTTTTCCGATTTTCTTTACTCAAATTGACGCCATCGCTACCCAGTTTGACTGTTTTGGCCGCATCCGTTTTCCATCTTACCACCCAATCAGGACGCCCTATCTTAATAGCTACTCACTCCATGTACAATAATTTGGGTGAAGAAGGGCTGGTTTAGCAGCCTGGGGCAAAAGCGACGTCGACGACGGTGATCAACGCTGCATGGCCCAGATTTGGGCTACATCATCAGCAAGTTGATTCAGTCCATCGATCAGATCGTCGTCCGCTTCAACGTCTTCGTTCTGTCCAAACCGCTCCGAGGCTGGCCGCCAACGTCGTTCAGTTGTTGACAGGTCCCGCGGAGGGGAACGGCGCGGCGATTCGATTTGATCTCGCTGCCACGGATTGGTCGACCGACTGAAGTTGTCGTCGAGTTGCGATGTGCTTAGTTGTTCGTCGAACGGCCACGGAACCAGTTCGGTGCCGCGACGTTCCACTGCCAGTTCGCTCTGCCGACTCGCAGGAGCTTCTCCCTCGACATCCGTTGCGAATACCGAACGCTGATTATTGAGCCAGTTTAGCACCATCAGGACATCCTGAGGCGAGATAAATCCGTCACCATTGACGTCGAAGAAATGTGGTCCAACGTAAGTCGGTGGTAACACATGCGCGCCATTTCGATTCAGTTCGTTGATCAGCACCAGCACATCTGTAGGAGTGACCTGGCCGTCGCTGTTGACATCAAATCGGTTATGTTGATTCTGCCAACTCTCGACAACTTCTACGGTGACCGTCCCAACCCCGGTTACGCCATCGCCATTGACCACGGTGTACTCGAACGAGTCTATTCCGACGAACCCTGTGGGTGGCGCATACTCGATCCTCGATCCCCCGCCGACGACAGTTACTGAGCCTCCATTATCCGCGGATCCGGCGCTTAGGATGGTGAGGTCGGTGCCATTGCTAACGGTCACGGTTGTGTCACCGAAAGCGATATCCTGATCGTCGACGACCACTGGTGGATCAAACAGCACGACGTCGGTGAGCGGCCCGCTGTCGGCGGGGCTCGCGTCGAACAGCACGTCCCAGACCAGGCCTATGTCATTTGCCAGTACATCCAGCGGGTTGACGTGACTGTCCATGCTAACGGTGAATTCGTCATCGGCGACTTGCAGCTCCCCAATCTCCATTTGGATAGTGAACAGCTCCAGTTCATCAGCACCGAGCGGTGTAAGTCCGGTCTGGAATGCGCCCACGTCTTGCAATAGGCCCGCCACATCCGCCACCACGGTCTTGCCGTTCTGGTACGAATCTCCAAAGTCGATGGCCAGATCGAATTCCCCGTTTTCGGAAGGTAGTGGTGCGACCAGCATGGGATCAAAGGCGACATCCAAATAAGCGGCACCGACACCGTGAATCGGCTGAGATTCGTCGCGAAAATCCTGCACCAGCGCCTTGAGAAACACGGTTTCGCCGGCCCTGACCTGGGATTGGGCCGTGCCAGCGGCATCGACGACTTCAAGCCGAATCCGCACCGGTGGTGGTTCGACATAGATGTCGACGGTGGCGACCGACGAGACCAGCCCGCCGTCGAAAGCGCGGTAGGTAAACTGATCCAAGCCGATGAAATCTTGCTGCGGCAGGTAGACGAAGCTCCCGTTGGCCATGATGCCCAGCGATCCGTGGGCGGGCCCTGCGACGGCCACCGCCTCGAGCCTGTCGCCATCGGCGTCTGTGTCATTGGCCAACGGACCCTGCGACGCGTCGACGCTCAGACTGCGATTGGTTCGGACGCGATAGCCATCGTCGCTCGCTTGTGGGGCATCCGCCACACCTTCCACAACAACTTCCACGTCGATTGAAGTGCCTTGATCAATCGCGTAGGTAAATGTCTCGACGCCAAAGAAGTCCGGCGCGGGTGAGTATTCAATTTGTTGGCCATCGACGGAAATCACAACAGTGCCACCGTGGCTTGCCCGCCCCACGGACGTAATCGTCGGAGTTCCACTACTGTCGATTTGCAGCGAAGTTTCGCCGAACCGAATTTCTGCAACCTCGACGGCATCGGGCGGCTCAAACAAGAGCACATCGGAAACTGGCAGAAGGTCGGCAGGGTCACTGCGGAAAATGGTCGTTGCAGCAATCGCAACGTCGTTTGCCAGTACATTCAACTGAACCGACTGGGCATCTTCCTGAACGACGAACGAGTCGGCACCACCCGTGGCGGAATTAGCCTGCAGCCGCACGGCGAACAATCTCTGTGGATCCGCTCCCAATGGCTGGGATGCCGATTGAAAGGAACCGATTTCGTCGATCACACCCGGCACCGTCGCTCGCCCCCGTTGACCGTTGGCGTATTCGGTGGCGAACGTCACATCGAACCCGAGACGGTGTGCATCCGATGCAACAACAGAAACGTGCTCCTTGTCATACAGTAGATCAAAATAGGCAGCGAAGACTCCCAAATCCTCGAGGCTTGCATCACGAAGATCGTCAACCGACGCGGTCAGCCAGAACTGTTGCCCGGCTTCGATCGAATCGATCGGATTCCCGTCGAGATCAGTCGTGGCCAACCCGATGGCCACCACATCGTCGTTCGTCGCACCCGGCTCGGTGTGCACCGTCACTTGCGCCGAATCAACACCATGCTGACCGTGGGCCACATAGGTAAACTGTTCGCTGCCCCCGAAACCCGGTTCTGGAGTGTAGGTCAGCACTCTGCCATCCACAGAGACCGAGACAGTGCCACGCAACGTAGAAGCGTCTACCTCGCGAATCCGCAGTTGATCGTCCGATCTGTGAACGTCGTTGCCCAACACCTCCAATTCCACCGTTATGTCTTCGGCAATGTGAAACGAGTCATCGACGGCGATCACGTCCGAGACGATATCCAAAGTGAAACCGCCGTAATCGATGCGGTCGCCAGGTATGATTTGATTGTCGCCGTAAACCAATATGGCATGTTGCGGCAATATGTCCGCCGGGTCGCTCTGAAAAACAGCTTGCCCCGCGCCCGTTGCAAAAAAGGGAATCGTGAACAATCGCGTTTCGCCACCCAGGACGGCATGAAGGCTCTGCTGAAACGCTCCAACCTCATTGACAACACCGGGGGTGTCAAAATCGCCCGATATACCGTTGACAAACTGAGAGCCGATTTCGATTTCGCCACTTGGTTCGATCAGGCTCGAATTGTAGCGCAGGTCGAAGTATGCCGCAAAAACGCCCTCAGCGTCGACTCTCGTGTCCTCGACATAGGCGCTAACTAAGAAACTGCTGCCATCGGGCGTGGAGACGATTGGCGTACCCAACAGGTCCGTGGCTTCAAGTCGGATGGAAACGATGTCATCTCCGGAATTCGCAGCGTTGACCCTGACCGTTACGATGGCATCATCCGATGCGCCGTTTTCATCCGTCGCGGTGTACGAAAATCGTTCCGTGCCTGAGAAATTCACACCGGGCGAATACACGAGAACCTGACCGTTGGATGCGATCGACACTTCGCCAGACAGTCCCGTATCATTGACTGCAGAGACGACAAGATGGCCAAACCCCTCATCGTTGAGCAGTACGCCAAACCGATTTTCGGTACTGCCGGCCGCAACCACATAGGAATCATCGAACGCGTCAACGTCCGATTCACCGCCGAACGGCGTGACTTCGATTGTGACACGACCAAAGTCGATTGCGTCAATCGGAATCTCGGTATTCACGTCGTATAGCAAGACTGCGTGTTCCGGAAGAACGTCAGCTGGCCCTGAGTCAAACACGAGCTGACCGACCGTGTTCGCCGTGACCAAGACGGAAAACAATTCGGCAACCGCAACGCCGGATGGAGAAAGGGCCGTAGCAAAGCCCCCCACTTCGTCAATCAGTCCAGGATGATCGATGTTTCCGGAAACGCCGTTCTGGAAACTGGCACCATGGACTAGTGGTCCTAGAATGTCTGCCTGGTTCGCATCAAACTCCAGGTCCAAATAGGCAGCGAACACTCCCGCCGCATCGCTGCGCAGATCCTCGACATTGGCCTGTAACAAGAAGCGTTGCCCGGCTGAAACGGACGAGATCGGATCGCCAGCCAAGTTGGTTGTGGCCAAGTGAACCGCCACTCGCGCTTCGTCGCCTTCGCCTTCTTCCGGACCGTCGCCAGCCCAGAAATCGGCGGCCAACAGCCGGCGGTCTTCCAGCTGCTCCAGATGAAATCGGCGTTGCCCAGTTCGATGCCTTTGACGCGGATGGGCTCGACGTCCAACAACCGCAGACCTCAGTTTCCTCACGGTTGGATACCTCCGTAATTCAGCCAGCAAAAATCTCGCCCCCCTTGCCTCAGGCATCTAATCTAGCAATTCCCCTGGCGGAGAAGTTCTCAATCGCGGAAAGGGCACTACGCAGAAGAAAACCATGCCGCAAAAGGACCAGATCGCCGCTATTTTAGGATGCTGCAAGAATTAGCACCAGAATTTGGCGCGTCTGACAGAGATTTTGTGGCCAATTCTTCGCCCCGGCATTCGTGGCACATCGTTCGGCTGTCGAGCGATGTCTTCAATAGAAAATATAGGGATATTAGGCGCCTTGGCGAGAGTTCGCCGTGGCCACTGAAGAGCAACCAACAGCCGCATCGCTTAACGGTAGAGAGGTTACCGGCAGCGAGGTAACCAGCAGAGAGGAGAAAGGGTAGGTGCAAGCAGCCCAAGACCTTTGATATCCCGCGACGGGATTAATCCGCCGCCGGGAGATTCCTGATCCGAACTGTCGCGGCGTCGCCTACAAGAGGCGTCTACTCCAGGCCAAGCATCGCAGCGGCAAGCTGGCCCAAGAGTTCTTCGTCTACATCAGACGGGAGCAAAGCTTCGTCACCTTCGGCCGTCTGTTGCAGGGCCTGGTTGTGGGCGGCTAGCAATCGCGAGGTCAGCCTGTCGGTTTGACGATGCGCGACCGAACCAGCGCGACTCTGATTCGCATCAGTGACAAACTGCCGTCGGAGCGGCGTGTGGGAGGTGGAAGGACTTACGGCTGGCGGCATAATCGCAGGTTCTGAACGATGGCTCGAAAACGGATTGCCCCGCGGCGCGGTGGCGTTTCCGCCGTTGACAGGTTGCGGACTTGCCTCCGCCTCGCCGATGGGAATGACCGACGGTGGCATCAGCGAAGAAAACGCTGCGCCCGCTTCGCCTTCAGAGCCAGCGTGCGAGTTGATCTCGTTGATCACTTGCAAGGCATCGATCGCCGTCACCAGCCCATTGCCGTCGACATCCAAGTAGGGGGGGGTTGGTTCGTTGGACAGCGCATGGGGGCCATTGGCATTCAGATCGTTGATGATTCGCAAGACATCGTTCGGCGTTACCAGTCCGTCGTTGTTGACATCAAAGCGATTGCTTGGGTTCTGCCAAGGTCTCTCGTCGGTCGATACCCCGAAATCGACCTCCCCTATCGCTTGGCCCGCCGCCAACGTTACGGGTTGTTGGCCGGACTCCGGTGCCGTGGGTTGATTACCCGTGGATGGCACCAGTTGCACGTTATACGTATCGGGTCCGAGGTGGGCAAAAGCATAGAATCCGCTAGCGTCGGTCGTAGTGGTGGCCGTCGGCCCGAATCGCAAGTTATCGAGGTGCACGGTAGAATTGTCGTGAGAGTGCGCGATGGCGTAGGCAATGTCGGCGGTTGCGCGGCCCAGCGTCATGGTCTCCACCTCGCCGCTGTCAAGTGCCTGCGTGGTGTACCGCGCCAGCAGATTGTCGTTGGAGTCGTATATTTCCAGACGGGCAAAGTCGCGGGTGATCTTGCCGATCGCGTCGATACTGACCGAAGTGACGGGCACGGCAAAATCCATACGAAGCTGGCGAGAGTCGGGCGTCCAATCGGTGCAAGCCCCACCGCAGGCCAGACTGAAGGATGCAAACACTCGAGCGTCCGTCGAGGCCGGGCTGCGCGACAGAGAGAATACGGAATTGTCGGTTACGCCCGAACCAACTCCGGATAAGGTTACTTCAGGAATGACGTTGTTTAACAGACTGCTCGAACTGGGATAATCGTCGGGCTCAATCCCGTTGCTCAACTGCAACGGTGTGCCATTCTGGTCGACAAGCTGCAACGTTTCTCCCGCCAGGCCCGATTCCCCCGAATCCCATTGGCCGTCGGCATCCAAATCGTCCCACACGAAGCCGTTAATGCCAGGATGCAGAGTGGAGGTCGGCAGGTTGGTTTTGCCGATGAAGACAGGCGAAGTGATTTCGGTGACGTCGTCAATCGTCCGAATCTCGAGTTGCTCGTTAGCGGCCAGGTCGATTGTCAAGTCCAGATTCGCGGTGAAGTCGTCGTATCGTTGAGCCGTTTGCCAATCGCCACCATTGATTCGATATTGGGCCTGGCTGACATGGTTGATCGAAATGTCATTCTGAGTGCCGCTGGGATTCTGGTTCGGCAACGTCTGGACCGAGGATGTACCGACAAAATGATATTTACCCTGGCTCGCGTCGTAACTGCCTGAACCCTCCAACGTGAGCGGCACATCCAGGACGTCGAAGACTCCGTCGCCATCGGAATCCGTCCAGCCAACCATGGCAAATGAAGATTCGCTGCTGGTGTGATTCTGGAATGCCGTGCAGAGCAAGCCGGGAGTCTCTTCGCACGCACCGCGATCCATAATACTGGGCTCTCGCTGCTCCGCGCCGGACAAGAAGACCGGGTTGTCCCAGGCATTGCGATTCTGGGTGTCGTAGTAGCCGCGGAAGGTATCGTAGTTGCCGCCGCCGCGATACTCGTCCCTACCCCAGAACATGTGTCCCGCTTCATGCGAGAAAGTACTGTCTGGGCGGCCGGCTGGAGCGATAAAGAACCGACCACCCGCAAAGGCAAATGCACGATCAAATCCACCGGGAGCAAACTTTCCGTCCGCGTCGTTTTCGTCATTGACGACGAAAATGGTAAAGGCCCAATCCGTGTCGTGAGCCTCGCGCTGGGCGTGGTTAAATGCGCGCGCATCGTTACTAAAGTCACCACCGGTGTTAAATCCAACTCGATCTAGGAAGTCGTAGATCCATAGTTGAAAATCAAACGATGGCCGACTGATTGGCTCGTATGTTGTTTGAATCGGCGCATCGAGATGCGTGAAATCGACTTGAAAATTCAGCTCGTGTTTGTTGTTGGGAAAACTGATGTCGAGCGTGTCTTCCCACCATTTCAGCCCGTCTTGGATCTTCGTCTTCAGCTGATCGCGGTACGGATCGTTCCAATCTTCGAGATTCTCATCACGCAATCCGTTCGACTCGAACGCGACAACACTGACATAGACGTCTCCGAGCAGATATTCGCCGGTGTCCATTTCGGTTGCGCCAAAAGGAGTCGCCGTCAGCAGGTTCCGCTTCTCCAGACATTCCACGACACGAACGCGACGATGTCGTCTGCGTCGCCCAGTCGTTCGTTGTTTTCTGAAGAAGATCATCAAATGTCTCTCAATTCACCACTTTGACAGCCGTTGCCCGAAGATCGTTCCCCAGCAAAGGCCATTTGCGACACTCGGCTCTGTAACGCCAGAAACACCTAGAATGAGGGGTTATTTCAGTAGGAGTTTGCCATCGGGGATATGGCTGCTCACTTTTCGCGCGACCGTGGGGACCATACCCGATCATAGACAGGAGCCCCCATTCCAACAACAAAATGGGGTGGCCAGCGATGCGGAACTTTCCAAGCCACCTGGTCAATCTGTCAATCAAATCGATCGCAACGGTTAGGCCTAACACCGTTGAATGGTGTTAGCCGGAAAGGGAGGGGAGTCTTCTTCGGACAACGACTGGCGACCGGTGGACACCGATGGTCGAAAAGACTCACGACTCCGTCACCATTCGACTTACGTCACCTCATCGAACGGTGTTGCCGTTAGGCATCTTGTTTTCGCGTTGCCGAACTTCCGGGTACCGGATCGGATCGTTCTGGCGAGCGTTGTTCTTAGCTGAAGAATGCGTCGTTCAAACCGGTCTTGTATTCAACACCGGATGCGACATCGGCGAGGACGTCATCAAGTTCTTCGGCCCACACTCGATCCAACGAAGCCGGTGAACCCGGATTCGCGTCAGAATCACTGCTCGTAGCCCAATCGGCGGCGTAAATCAACTCAACGTCAGAGTCCGTTTGAACCTCTGTTTCGCGGACTTCATGGCTCGCTTCGGGCAAGCGGTGATCCACAAAGACTGGGCGGCTCGAGAATCCGGCTGCCAGAAGTGACGCTTCACCTTCACCTTCGCCGTTGCCGGTCTCGCTGATGCGCCCCGTCCCGAAGGATTCACCTTCGCCACCCGCACGGTTATTCAGGAAGTTGATCACGACCCCGACATCTCTGGAAGTGGCGTACCCATCTCCGTTGACATCCAAGAAAGGGTCAAATGAAGGCAATGGCGGGCTGGTTTGGCCATCTGGGAGTGGCCGAGGAATGGGCAGTGGATCTGTTGAAGCCAAGTTGTGGTTGAGATAGTTGATGATGACCAGCGGATCGATTGGGGTGACATGGCCATCGGCGTTGACGTCATTGAAATCCGTTGGATTGCGCCAGGGGTTCGCCGAAATGACCACCGCGTGATCTTCAACTTCACCATCGTCCGCAAATCCAGTCGGCTGTAGCCCGCCGGCACTGCTGAGACGGAACCTCGCAAACGTCTGACCCTGTGCCGAATTGCCCAGCACGGTGAACTCGGGCAAGAGTTGCGTTCCCGCGATAAGTGGTTGACTGCTGAAGATCTGTTCGCCTGAATCATCCCAATCACCATCGGCATTGAAATCGATCCAAGCGTCCAGAAGCCCCCCTAATGATGCCGTGACAGTCGCTGTTGCGGTCGAGCCGCCAACGAGGACAGTGTTGCCAAATTCGTCCAGAGCACCGCTAAAGATGACGCCATTTTCGTCGTCAGTTCCGTCTTGATCGTCACCCGTCGCATCCGGACTGGGTTGGCCGTCGAAGTCGATATCGACACCATTGCCCAGGAAGAAATCACCCTGGATTTGGTGGCGTGCACCATTGGCATCCTCGGACGTGCCATAGATGTCAGGGGCGTCGCCATAATCGAGTCCGCTGCCGATGAAGACTGTAAACGCGGTGGTACCGTCGTTGCGATTGGGTTTGAGGCGATTACCGGCGATATCTCGAATACTGGAACTGAACACGGTGTTAATGCCAGTGATGTCGAACACGCCGTCCATGAGGACTTCATCGTCCTTGGCCGTCGCGGTTACGTCCTGCAACAGACGCTGTTGATTTGCGGAATTGATCGCCACGGCAATCGAGTCGGCCATGTTTTCGGCGCTGAAGATTGGACTTAGAATGCCGACGCCTGGCTGATAGGTCGACCCCGGGGTGAAATTCACGGGTAGGGCGGCCGGCACTCCAGCGGTGCCAATCTGCTGCAGGGTGGTCGCGGTCGTATCGAGCGAATGCGCCGCCGTGCCGTTGAGACGGATGATTCCGTTTCCGATATTACTGGGGCTGAGACTGACGTTTCCATTGCGAATTATGATGGCAATGGCGTTGGCCAACTGATTGGTCGTGGTGTTGTCATTGAAGCTAACCACTGTGTTGCCCGGGACCGTCTCGCCGTCGTCATCCAATTCAATGGTCAACGAATTGCCGCTGCCATCGCTTACGGTGAAGACCTCGCCATCGGCCAATGCGTTTTCGAAGTCAGGCTTGCCGGCGACGGTTGGGATTCTGATCCCCCAGGCGGGACGCACACCGGGCTGGCCAGACAATGCCAACTGCGAATCGGTTACGTCAATGATGTGGCGAATTTGGCCACCCACATGCACCAGGCCGTCGCTATTGGCTGCGTGAGTCGGATTCAGATCGAGCCCTGCGTTGCGAACGGTTGCCACAATGGAGTCAGCGATCTGTTCGTGCGTCATGGCGTAGGTGAACGGCACAGTGCGGCTCCCCAATCCGGGTGACGTTCCCGTGGTAAACTCGAAGGTAAGCACGTTGAGACCATCATCGATTTTGAACATCTGCCCGTCTTCAATGCCGCCCAGGACGCCCGTCTCCGTGATGGCCGTCAGCGAGGTGTCGATGGCATGGATCGAGCGGCTTCCCAGGTGAACCGCACGGCCTCCGACGTTGACGATGTTGACTGGGCTCAAATCCAGATTGACATCGTTGATTGCCGTGACGATCCTATTCGCAAGATCGTTGGCGGATTCCTGACCCGACAAGTCAATTACGACATTTCCTTCAACGAAAGCACCGTTGCTATCGAATTCAAACGTTTCCATCTCAACGTCACTGCTGATTTGGAAGGTTTCGCCGTCCGTGATGGCGCTGCCGCCGCTGGCGGGAATTTGCAAGGTCAATGTCTGCGGCACATCCAAGCTGTAGCCTGACTCAAATTCGAATGTCGCCGTGTTGTTTGCGTCGTCCGTGACGTCAAAACTGTCTCCGTCAGTTACCGATGCGCCATCCGGTGCCGTTAAGATCAGCCCTTCGGCATTTGACAATTCGATGTCATAAACACGATCGGATTCCCAGATTCCCGCCAGAGGTGTAAGGCGGATAATGTTGTTCGTGGCGTCGTAGCTAAACGCGTAGTCCAACCCTTGAACGAGCTTAACATTGTCACGCAAGACGGTCACTCGGTTGCTTCGCACTGTATTGTCGTCGGCACCGGTTCCATCTTGTGAATCGGCAGGTTGGACACCGTCCAACAACTGGATCGAAAAACTACTCAGGACGGAATTGGTCAACTCGACGAACGTCAATGCGCTGTTGCCGTCGGCACCAAACGCATCGTTGTCCTGTGGGTTAAGCAGCATGGCGGAAGGGCCAGCAAAGTCAGCTCGATCCAAAGCCCCACGGTCTTTGAACACTCGCGCGCCTTGGCCGGGTGGCGTATCCACATCGGGATCATCGACGCGGCGTTGGCCGATGCTATCCAACACGGGTGCCAGAATAGGAGATTCGGTGAAACCAAGTGGTGCTTTCACAGTCACGATCGCCGGTCGGTCCTCCAGCGAGTCGATGGCACTGTCGATCGCCAATGCTCCTGGTGCCAGATAGTAGTTGCCTTGATCGGCGTCCACGAACAGAGGATCCGCACTGGTCAACGAAATCGGGAAGCTGCCCAGGCCCGTTCCGGTAACACTGGCCGCATTGCTTTGATAAACAGTACCGCCGATGATGGTCGATGTGGCGGTTGGATCAACGCTAATACCAACTCCCAGTTTGGACACAATATTGTTCAAGAGTGTTGGGCTAACATTTTCCTCAACTTGGATCCCCACCCCACTACCAGAACCCACGATCGTATTATTAAAGACCCGACCAAATGGAACGGCTGATAGTTGCAGCAAGTCTCCTGCTACTGTTGGGTCACCACTAACCAGAATTCCGCCGGTACCGTTTCGGGCAACCAGGTTGTTGGCGATGGTGACGCCCGTCACCAGGCGCTGGGGGTTGACTTCCCGCGTCACGCGCACCGGGCCCGCGTGTGGCAAGCTGCCCGCCAAAGGTGCCAGCGACGAGATGTCACGGGCTCCCGCGTCGGCCACAATACCAAACTGAAGCGAATTGGAGACGGTATTCGAGTGGATCAGGATTTGGCCTTGAGGCCGCACGACGTTCTGATCGCCAAAACCGATGGACTGCTGCACGCCCAGCGTATCGGCCACATCCAGCACGGCGACTTGCCCGGCACCGGCACCGGTGCTAGTGAAGACACCCGATATAGTACGGCCGCTGCTAAACGTGATGGTGTAGTCCGAGCCGATGTAGTTGAACGGGTTGTTAGAGAAGTCGACATCGTTGCCAAATATGAAGCGTTCATTCGGATCGAAGTTGGTGAAGTCCACCACAATCGTGTCGTCGATATTGATCGCTTGCGCAAACGAGAAGGCATAACCAACAACGTCAGATGACGGATTGACGTCTGGGCCAGAGGGGGCAGTCGGCGGCTGATTTCCACCAAAGGCGGGCCCGAAGAAGAGCGGATCCGGCAACGTAATGGTCAGCTGCGTGATTTGCTCGCCCGTGGCGGAGCGGTTTTCGAAAGTAAACAGATCGTCGCTGCCGAACGCACTTCCAATGTCATTGATCGACGCGGTCACGCCAATGGCCGTGCCCGAACTGGTGAGCACAATCGCATTGCCGTACAAGTTGATCCGATTACCCTGCCCACTAAAACCGACCGCCGTGCCATCTGACAGGGCCGCGGTGACATCGAGGATGCTCTGCACCGACGGGCTGTTGATCGTGTCGCGAATTAGTTCGGCGATCTGATTGGCAGATTGCGACGAACGGAAACCGATCCGAATTCGATCTGGTGTCACACCGGCATTAACATGCGTGCTGGGCAGATCCGCATCGTCGAATTCAAACGTCAATTCCTGTAATCCATCACTGATCACCATCGTCTGACCATCCGATAACGCGTTGCCGGCGGGCGCGGTGATCGAAGTCTGTTCGGTCTGCCGATCGTTGACGTCGAAACTGTCGGTGAAGAAGATCGTGGGGACGGGCGGATCGAAGGACACGCCAAACTCTGGTGCCCGGCGAATCTCCAACTGATAAGCACCAAGATCGATTTCGTTATCTGGCTGCTGCCCGTTGACAACAAAGTTCGTACCTCCGTTGTCCCCCGTCACAAGTTCGCCGCGACTGGCGAACCCAATGATGATGTCGTCGAGATACAAGCCTTCATGGTTGTTGTCTTGACCGCCCTGGGCACCGGGCAACCCAGCACTCGTCGAGCCATCGGACGCCGTTGACGCTTCGAAGGCACCGAACGTGTCGCCAAACAGATCCACGGAAACACCGAGCGGAGAAACTCCCAGCGGGCCCAAGCTCTGCGTGACAAACGAGTGACCCACCACATGCACGATCTCTTCGGTCGTTTTAAACGCGGTCTGTACGCCTCCGGCATAGAAGCTGGCCAGCGAAAGCGAGATTGCATTGGCAACCTGGTTCTTACTCATGCCGCTATGCAGGTTGACGGCAAAACCACTGTTCGATCCCGGTGCACCTTCAATGAACGAAAGGGGAACACCTTGTTGAGTGATCGCCTGTGCGTTGGGCAGGTTGATACGTTCGCCATTGCGATGCAATAAGCCTGCCGCATCGGTCACCGTCACTTCAACTTGATAATCGCCAATGCTGCCGGCGATGCCAGTGGGCGCCAGCAGGGGATCGTAGAAGTAGTTCGGTTCGCCGCTGACGGCGGCATAGTAAGTCCCGGTGAGCGGGACGGTGAAACTAATGAATGGATCCAGGCTGAATTGTTCGCCGGGTGCCGGATTGTTAAGGCTGAAGGCCAGCGGATTTCCAGTGGCGTCGAACAGTTGAAGAAATGCATCGAGCGTGGTGCCGATATCGTTGGCATCGACGTCGACAGTCACAATGTCACCCACCTGTGCGTCAAACGACAGGAAGTCCACATCCAAAGCGACGTCCAGCAGCGCAATATTGTCGCCAATGTTGCCGTTCGCCAAAAATCGGCTCGTGATGCCCGTCAATGTCGTGTCCAACGCAGTCAGGATGGTATCGTTCGATTCGGCCAACAGATCCCCAACGGCTGTCGGCGTTGCGGGTGGATTCTGCGTAATCGCATTCGCTAGAGAGGTCCCAACCTGGGAAGCCGAATCCGACGTCGAAAAGGCCACGGCAAACGCGTCTTCCAGCTGCAATGCCGAGAGTCCTGGAGCGAATGTGAAGGCGCCGTTGGAGAACTCGACCACCGATCCGTTAGCGACCGCTGTCAAGCTCAAACCCGCACTGTTCACCGCATTTGCAATCGCTGCTGCAACTTCATTCGCAGTATCATTGGGCTCGAAGGAAACGACCACATTGCCAGGCTGAACACCAGACGAATTTGTCGAATCCTCGAATTCAAACGTTCGTGTCGTCGTCGCGTCGCCCACCTGGAAAGTGTCGCCGTCGGCGATCGAAGTTCCATCAACCGCCTGAATGTTGCGAGAGAAGAACCCGTCGCTGTCGAAGATGTAATCAACACCATCAACGGTGACCAACGCTCCGTCGGAGATGGCAGCACCTGTTGGCGCCACCAACGTATAGCCGAAGTCAAGCTCGAATCGATCCTGCGTACCACCAAAACCAAAAGGGTCCAGGGTGGTCAAGGTAAACGTCTGTGCGTCACGGAGCCGGGAACCCGCCAAAGCACGGATTTCATCTCCAACGGTGTTCTGGCTCAACGCTGCATTCGATCCGAAAAACAACTGACTTGCCGGTCCGCGACCGCCAGCAGAATCAAAATCAAAGCGGAGTCGCAGGTCTTCCTGGCCGGCGAAATCGTCCAACGGAATTCGAACCTGCCGCCAACTGTTGGGCGCTCCCCGATCGCCCACATCGAAGTTCTCTTGGACGGAGACATCGATTGCGTCAAAGTACGGGTCATCGAATTCGTCATCCAGGAACCCGTTACCTCGATCCGAATTGTTCGTCGTCAAAAGATGCCAGACGCCGTCTTCACCGCCGGCATAGACCCGGAACGAATCTCGCATCAGGACGGTCGTATTCAGGTCGGCATTCGTGTTTTCGGTATCCAGGAAGTAGCTGTAGTACAACGTGGGACGGTCCGCCGACGAATAATCCTTCAGGCTGAAGGAATTACTGATCAACGAACCATGGGCACCGCCGATCAGATCGTAGTCCCGCGAATTACTGGGGTTGGTTTTCTGATTCGACGGGTGACCATTCTCGAAGGGGCCTTCATAGCCAAAATAGTAACTCAGGTTGCCGCTAGTGTTTTCCGCCGCACGGCTGCCGTCAAAGACTTCTTCCACGCCATGCCCGGGGTCGGCGCGACGCGTGTCCGTGGTGTGCCATAAGTTGTAGTCCAAGTTCGAGAACGCCAGGCCGTCGACATTGAACAGTCCTGTCTCGACGCTCGTTTGGCCGTCAACGAAGACGGGCTGAAGGACTCCGGTCGTATCAAACGCGTACAAGCGGCCGTTGGTGTCGATGCCGAACAGCATATCGGCGTATCGCCCGTTCTCGGCATTGGGCGGTCCCGCGGTGAGGCCCTCGAATTGGATGGGTTCCGGATTGCCGAAGAAGTCGCTGCCGGCGGACAATAAATCGGACGCCGTTTCGATGTAGTCGGCAAAGGCGAAGTTGCTGGAAGGGAACAGAATCTCGAAGAGACCGCCGCCTTCAAGTACGCCGAACGTCGACGGATCGTCGCGTGTCACGCCAAACAAACGACCGTTCAAAAATGCCATTCCGGCGATATCGCCGCCGGGTGCCGAGCCACCGATTCGCAGAGGAGGTTCGGTTGCCGAAACAAAGAACGCACCATTCTGCAACTGAACATCCGTCCCGCGGCGGACCGCAACAATCTGCGAGTTGCTATTGATCGCAGCGACCATGCTGTCGGCAACTTCGGATGCCGAATCGGCTGCCCTGAAGTTGACCGGAATCAGACCGGCAGTGACTTGACCAGTACTCAGGATGTCCGTGAAAACGCCACGTAACTCAACATTGCTAAAATTGGCCGTGATCGCACCGCTAAAGTTGATCCGGTCGCCATCTCGGCTGGCGTTACGGGTGCCGTTCATCGCCTGATCGATGGCGTTGCCGAACTCGGCTGAATTCTGAGATTCTTCGACGGGAATCGCGAACGCACCGGGGCGGACGCCAGGGGCACCGTTGACGGTGATTGTCGGACCGCCCGCGTTCTCGGTCACAGGAGCGCTGGCGTTTTCATTCAAGATGCTGATTCGCTGACCGACGGCAACCGCCGAAGCGTTGAATTGAGCGGAGACATTCACCGCATTGACAATTGACGATATGATCTGCAGATTATTGTCATTCAGCGTGAATGGAATTGCGATCGCGTTGTTGTCGTTTAACCCGCCCTGTCGATCAAACTCAAAGTTCCGCGTAATTGGACCGCGGGGAGCGTTGGGTGGACTTGGCGGCGGAATATCCGTGATCGTGAACGTGTCGCCATCTTGAATCGTATTTCCTGTCGCGGTAACCAACAGCACCGAGCCGGTATCGAATTCGTGCGGAAGCCCGTCCAGGAAGAACGTGTCGCCATCTCGAATCGTGACACCAGTTTGCGGGCTGTGAACATAGCGGACTTCAGGCCCAGCATTCAGTTCAAAATTGACTGCGTTCCCGAGCCCGTCGTCGATGGTAAAGGTCACCGGTCCAGGCAATTCCGTGCCTTCCGCGTCGGTGATCTGGAATGTGGTTGTTCCGTCCGCGGCGACGGTGGTTGCTTCCGAAGCCAGTAGGACCGTATTGCCCGGTCCGATCGGATCGTTGTCCGTATCCAGCGCGCCATGTTCGACAATCTGAGTCCAAGCACCTCGCGTGAGTGGGTTGTTGCCGGTATTTCCCGTACGATTGCCCGGCGGATTGTTGCTCAGCGCGACTCCGGTATTCGGATTGAATTCGTACAGCAGGTTACGTTGATCTTGCACACCAAATGCGAAGGGTGCGTCGCCCCGTCGTCCCACGGCATAACCGGCAACTGAGGAACGTCCGGGATCATCGCCGATTTCGATGGCGTCAAAGCGGATCCCAACCCCATTAGTGTTGTTGCTACGGATGGAGTTGCCCAAGTTCATGGGGTCTTCGTTAAAGGTCTGAATTCCGTCATCTCCGAGACTGACGCTCAACGATGTCGTCGTGGTCCGCCGCGGGTCGATCTGATGATAGTTGCCGGTGTTGGCGTCGACGCGATTGCCACCTTCGGCCGAACTATACCCATATAACAATCCCTGTGTTGGGTGCAGCGTGATGTCGTCGACGTTTCCGCCAACAATTCCAACGGTATTCTGCACGGCACCGCTGAACGGATTGACAACCAAGAGCCGCTCTGCGTCGACACCAGAATCTTGCAACGCATACAGTGTCACGTCCCCAAGATTGAATTCGACGGAACTGTTCTGGTCGAACAAGACCGGGACCTGTGGACCGGTGGCGATGTTTGAAAGGTTGGTGCCGTTGATGTGATCTTCGGCGATTCGGTTGAGCGAGTTCGCCGGCTCCACTCGAACCAACGGATTGCTGGGCAACGGAAGGGCAAACTGATCCATTCCTTCAGGTCGCACTGCGTTAGCAGCCACCGCGACGAAGTATCGTCCGACTGCCGTGCCGACTGCGGGAAACTCCACCGGACCCAGGAAGGGGTCGAGCACGCCGGCGCTGCCGCGGGACAAGTCATCGGAACTCGAACCAGCCAATGGCGCCGGCCGGTCTTCCGACACGTTGGAATCGGTGCCGATGGCGACCAGATTCCCAACGTCATCGAAGACCCACAAATTGGTATTTGGTCGAGCGAACCCGTCAGCGTAATCGACATCCAGAATCAATGACGAATGTGACGTGCCCACCGTACCTTGCACGGAATCGTATTCAACGTCGAACTGGAACCAATCGACATCATCCGGCAACGCGATCTCGCCGGAGATCCCCAAAGCCGCCTGATCCGTGTTGAGGACATTTCCCAGGACGACGGGCGTACTAACCAGGCCGTTCGTATCGATCCCATTGGCATCCAACGCCTCGGTCGCTTCACCCACCAACGGCGAATGCGAGGGCTGACCAAAGACCTGAATCCCGTTGGTGGCGTTGCGAATGTCCGCGTGACGGATTGTCGAGCCCGGGAATTCGTCGGTTTCGCCGAGGCGAATCTGCAGCTGGTATGCGCCTTTGGTCAAGCCGCCGTCGAGCTGATTGAGATCGGCGCTGCTGCTACGGATGCGGACATAATAAGTGTTCGTTGTGTTGGCGGGTCCGGGCAGGACGACACGCATCCCGGCATCCTGCGGATTGGTTGTGTACCGATCGGGTTCGCCGAAAGCCGACTTCCGCAACGGTTGAATGTGGTTGGTGGGCATCGTGGACGAACGAAATAGCAGGCCAGGATTTCCGGTCTCGGCGCCAGAGTTGTCTGATCGCGCCAATACCGAACCATTCGCGTCAATCAACTCGATCACCGAATCCAGCGCGTGGGCCGTGCGATCGATGTCAAACCAGACTTCTGTTCCCGCAGCGGCATCGAAACTGTAGATGTCGATATCATTCACGGCGCTGATCAGGCCGTGTGCTTCAAAACCGAGCCGCAGGTTTTCGTCGCCGGCCTTTTCGTGCGGTGCCAACGCGCCGATATGCTGGGCATCCCGAATCGTGGCATTGTTCCCCGGTGCCGCCAATACTGCAGACTCGGATTCCGTGATCGTCTCGACGTTGCGGTCATTGG
>JASLPZ010000102.1:0-20234 GCA_030744725.1 Pirellulaceae bacterium | reverse complement strand
AACAACACAGCTTCAACCGGGCTTCTTGAACAAAGGCCTTGAACTTCGGCTGCGCGAAGTCAAAGCCTTACTGGTTACGCCCGCCGTAAAGATCCGCCAATAGGCACGGTACTTGCCGATCGTGGGATCCCAGAACGCCAGGTTCTGAGAATCGAACGCGCCGATTCCACTCAGAATCGGTTTGTCGGTCATCGGCGACCAATGCAATCCGTCCGGAGACTTAAACGGCAACAGACCGTTTGGGTTCGACGAACGGAAAATGGCTTTGTATTTTGCGTCAGGCGCGGCGCTGGGATTCTCGTCTCTGAAGACAGCCGGATGTCCAGGATCGACGTTCAACGGCGGATGCGTGCCCGGCGCGGCTACGATGTTGTTCTTGGTCGATCCGTCATGTTCGTGGATGCCCAGCTTTGGCTTTTGCCAGTGAATGCCATCGCGGCTTTCCGCATAACAGCAGTACAGCGGATGACGATTCGAGTTGAGTTTTCCTTTTTGGGCGTCGAGGTGCCAGGCTTTGTAGTACATCCGGTACATCGGCCCATCCTGGAAGATGCTGTGATAGCCACTGCCAGTGCCCTCCCAAGGGGCATCGTGGACGATCGCAACTTCTCGAGGAATCGGACGATGCATTTGCAGTCGCACGTTGCCGTCAAGTCGATCGATCAGCCCGCCGTCGACGAACAGTTCGCGGCGCGAACCGATCTCCAGTGTGGGCTCCTCTGCTGGTGCGTTCTTGGTCGTGATCTGCGCCACAATGAGGCAACAGAAAACGACAACGGTTGTCACGTACAGGTTCTTCGATGTGGTGTGGAGATGTGAAGCAAGGCGGGCGGTACTGGTTAGCATGACGAGGCTCTCCAAGAGATTCACTTGCCAGGGGCGAGACGTTGAAGTCCAACGACGAAGCACCCAGCGCGGCCTCTGGCCGCAACCAAAGAGCCTGGTATCCCGGTGGTTCGTCAATCAGTTCCGCACACGTCGCCGGTTTTCAAACTTAATCTGAGTGACCCCTGACGGCGGCTTCATAGCGTCCGCGATGCGTGCATGCAGCTCTTTCGCGAGCCGCTCAATGAGTGCGGACTGATCGGGATTATTCGCCAAGTTGGTCATTTCTGCGGGGTCATTATTGTGATCGTACAGTTCCGCGCCCTCCGCGCCGTCAGCGCCCCACTCGGTATATCGATGCCTGGCCGTCCGCAGGCTGTACCCGTTGGCATACTGAGTCAGCGCGGACGTCCGCGGCCTGGCGTCCGCGTCGCGTAACACCGGGGCCAGGCTCACACCAGATAGACTCTTGGGGGCAGGCAAGTCGCACAGTTCCGCCAGTGTCGGGTAAAAGTCCACCATCTCGGCGGGTGTGTCGGTTTCCCATCCGACGGCTTTGGCACCCGGAGCCGAGATGATCAACGGCACGCGAGCGGCGTTTTCGAACAACGTAGTTTTTTGGTAGTGGCCATGTTCGCCCATGTGATAGCCGTGATCCGATGTAAACACGACGATGGTGTTATCGTCCAGCCCAGTTGCTTCCAGCGTGTCAGTGATTCGCCCAACCTGCGCGTCGGCAAACGTGATCGACGCATAGTAAGCCTGGATTGCCTGTCGGGCGAGATCATCGGCCAGGTTGATCTGGTCTTTCTTACGGTTTACCGAGAGCCGCGCCGGTTTCGGCAACGTCTCGAGATATCCCTTCGGAACCTGGGGAACGACGATCTTCTCGCGCGGATACAGATCGAAGTATTTCTTGGGAGCAACATAGGGCGTGTGTGGACGAAACAGCCCGACCGCCAGAAAGAAGTTAGTACCGTCCTGAGAATACTGTTTCAACAGGCGAACAGCTTCGGTCGCGGAGATTCCGTCCGTCTGCTCTTCGTCGGTACCGTCGGCGGCCAACCAGGAGAGCGTGCCGCCGTATCTACCAGGGACTAGGCTGAAGACTAAGTCTTCATCGATCCGATCACGACCGTATGGATTGATGGTGGCGTCCCATGAATAGGGGTCATCGTGTCCGCTGGTGCCAATGTGTAATGGGACATTGTAGTGGTATAGTTTTCCAATTCTGGTGGCGAAATAGCCGTTCCTGCGGAACATCTGCGACATCGTTTGGACGTTGGGCAGATGCTCGCGAATGTAAATCGCGTTGCGATGGACCAGCGTCTGATCGGGATACATCCCGGTCATGAACGAAGCACGGCTAGGGCCACACAGCGGATACTGACAGTAGGCGTGTTCAAAACGCAGACCGCGCTTGGCCAGCCGATCGATATTCGGCGACTTAACCTGAGGATGGCCATAGCAGGCCAAGTCGCAATTCAGGTCATCACAAATCAGAAACAAGACGTTGGGTCTGTCGGCGGCGTCGGACTGGCGTGCGAGTTGGCCGACAGTGATCAGCACGAATGTTATCAACAGCACGAGCGAGGTCTTGTTGCAATGCATGGAATCGGTAGCTCCCGGTAATTGACAACCTAGTCGACGGAGTATGTTACGGTATCTTGCAGGCCGGCTGCATGCAAGTCGCGGGGAGGCGATGAGTCTTAACGTATGTATGTAGCCCAGAAACAGTTCGGGTACCCGGAGCGATTTCGACCAGGCTCTTTCCAACGCGATTTCCATCGCCAGCGGCAGGCTGGACACTTTGCGCCGGGTTAGAGACAATGCGTCCCGTGAATAACCGGAAGTCACGACCCGTGGGACGATCGGTTGCACCACCTAGTTTGCAAACTGCTCTGATTCGAGGAACAGCCTTGGTCTCACTTCAGCGACGTCTGACCGCGTTGTCTAGATCCCATACCACACTAGGATGAGACCATGCGAATCCTTGTAACCGGCGGAGCAGGCTACATCGGCAGCCACACCTGCGTAGAACTCTTGAACGCAGGCCATGAAATCGTGGTTGTGGACAACCTGAGCAACAGTAACCCCGAATCGCTGCGGCGCGTCGAGCGATTGACCGTCAAGCCTGTTGAGTTTCATGAAACCAGCGTCAGCGACACGGAGTCGATGTCAGCAGTGTTCTCGGGTGATCCGATCGACGCAGTCATTCATTTTGCCGCCTACAAGGCCGTCGGGGAGTCCGTAGATAAACCGCTTGAGTACTACCAGAACAATGTAGCGGGGACCTTGAATCTGCTGGAGATCATGCGGCGACACAACTGCACCAATCTGGTTTACAGTTCTTCTTGCACGGTTTACGGAGAACCACAACAGTTACCGATAACGGAAGATCACCCGACGGCGGAGGCCGAAAGTCCCTACGGCTGGACCAAGCTGATGACCGAGCGGATCATGCGAGATATCTACACCAGCGATCCAGGGTGGAACTTTGCCTTGCTCCGTTATTTTAATCCGGTGGGGGCTCACCCCAGCGGCGACATTGGTGAGGACCCGAATGGTATCCCGTGCAACCTGATGCCGTTCATCACGCAAGTGGCCGCTGGTCGATTGCAACGATTGCGAGTGTTTGGCGACGACTACCCGACGCCGGATGGCACTGGCATTCGCGACTATATTCACGTCGTCGACTTGGCAGCCGCACACGTTGTTGCCGTTGAGAAGCTGGCCAGTCATCCAGGCGTCTTGACCTACAACTTGGGAACCGGGCGAGGATACAGCGTACTGGAGATGATTGCCGCTTTTAAGAAAGCTACCAGTATTGAAATTCCCTATCAGATCGTCGAACGCCGCGCCGGAGACGTGGTTGCGGCGTATGCAGATCCCTCCAAAGCGGAAAGCGAACTCGGTTGGAAAGCCAGATTTGATCTCGACACAATGTGTCGAGATGGCTGGAACTGGCAGCAAAAGAATCCGGACGGCTTTGGCAGTGGGTGACACGCGTCCCGACTCGTCAGCATTTCGCGCGTCTTCACTTCGCGCCGATAGAAGATCCAACTTTCTTGCTTGCCAATCCTATCGCGTGCCTCACCATCGGGGACGGAGGGATTCAACAAGCTGTAGAAACGCGCTGGTTTCACTGCGAACATGTTTCACGAAGCTATTTCCTTCGACCGTACCCAGCACGGATTCCATCTCAGATTCGTTGTCGAACGTTGCTCGTCGGAAGCGATTCTCGTAGTCTTTCTTGCGGGTCAAATAGACCTGGTCACAGATGTACCTCTGGATTCGTACGGCCTCGTCGAGCGCAGTGTTCCACTGGTCCTCAGTGAGGGCTTCTGTTTCCAACATCTTCAACAGCACTGTGTAAGCATGATGCTGCTTTGCCAGGGGATAGGCTGTCCACAGCCGGTCGAATTCGCGGTGGATCTCCAGCCAGGAATTGAGCTTGCCGGACTTGATGTCGGCCTTAAGTGCGTCCACGTCGCTGGACAACGTGATTTGGCCGCCGAGATTCACCCAGGGCTGCTCTCGCGGTCCCGCCAACGATTCGTTTAGCGAGGCTGCAGTTGCCTGAGGGTGATCCCGCAAATAATCCAAGAGGTTCGTCACGGCATAGTAGTGAAGCATCTCTCGGTAGGCTTTGTAGCCGCGCCAGACTTTGCCGATAACAACCCGCCGGCGGGAATTCTCCATGCCTTCCCCGAGGATCTCCAGGTCAGTCGTCTGCTCCGCCGACCCTCGCAATAGCTGGCGACCCAGCCGAGCTAGTGTCTCTTCGTCCTTGTCAGACTGCTGATCTTGCTTGGAGAGGTAAGCTGTAGCGGTCCAGATTTCCAGTAGTCGAAGAGCACGCAGAATCTCTTCGGTCGTGTCCGGGGCCAGGGCATTGAATTCGATGTGTTGCGTCTTCGTCTTGCGCCGATCACGAGTGTTGTACTTCCATGTATTGCGAGCCAGTGCGAACATGTTGTAATTCCACCAGTATGCCGGCATCACCAGCAACTGGTTGTTGGACAGATCATTGGAAAGGAGGGAAAAGGGAAGCGGAATATTCAGCTCGGCCGGGTAGTCACCTTTGGCCAGAAGGACGAATGAAGCGAATCGGCTGGAGTGCTTCAAGGTGGTGCAGAGTCCTGGCCAGAAGCCACGCCCAGCCTGGATTTCACCATCGGCCGCGCGGCTGTTGTGGTTAGAGCCAACCGTGGCCCCAGCGGCAATGTTGCTTTGCCCCATCACCAGGGCTGCGATGAGGAAAGAGTTGTTGTGATGCTGTTCGTGCGCAGGGAAGATGAGGTTGTTGAGGATCTCGCAGCAAGAGATGGTTGAGTTGTCGCCGAGAAAGGAGTGGATCAAGCGCGCGCCATACTTCAGATTGGTGTTGTTGCCCATTACGAACCGCACCGCCTTGCAGCCGTAGAAGACGTGGGAGCCGAAACCAACGATGCCATTGACCATCTCCACGCCTTCTCCGATCTGTGTGGGTTCGTCGTCGCTGGAATTGATCGTCAGATTCTTCAGCTTGTTGGCCCCCTTGATGTAGCAGGCGGGACCGATTTTGACATCCTTTATGATCCGCGAGTTCTTCACAACGGCACCGTCACCCACCACTCCAAAAAAGCCACGACGTGAGTCAAACTGGTCCTGGGTGATCTGCTTTAGCCGCTCCTGAAGCACGTCGTCGTTTCGGTGTTTGGCCCAGATGTAGGCGTCAGCCGCGATCATGCCGTCAAAGGGCACGACGGCGCGCCCTCCTGCCTCGTTCATCAGATCGAGCCAGATTCGCACTTCCTCTGACTCGCCATCCTTGATGATGCCGTTGCCAAACTTGGCGTGGTTGGTAGTGTTCATCTCATCTATATTCAGCAGCATCGCGTTGCTGCCGATGACGAAGTGTGACAGGTAGCGGACATTATGGATGGCGACGTTGTCGCCGATGTCGCAGGCAATGATCAGGCTATTGGTGATGCCGACTGGCGTTTTCAATTCGTGGTGTTCGAGGACGACATCCTCAAGCCGGCCGATGCGAACGAGGCCGGAAAACTCGCTGTTCTTGACCAGATGTGGTGTGAACGGATCGCTCACATAAACTGTGTCCCAGTTGTTGCACCTGACCCGGTTATTGACAAGATCCTCGATCTCATCGGATCTGAGATGCCGCCACGTGGCGGCGCGATTGGTGATTTCCATGTTGCGCAGGTAGTCTTCGTCTTGCCCTTCCGGCAGGAACTCGGCCGGAACAAACTCGTGGCCAAGTGCGCTGGCAGGGAGAATCTTGACTTCTCGCATGGATGCGTCCTCTGATTCTCAACTTGAATTTGAGTCAAGCCACTGGTACCGAGATGCCCGACTCGAAACCGTTCTTGGGGATAACGTCTGTAAACAACAAACAAGTGTAGGCGAACGAGTCTGGAAATCCAGTGAAGCCAAGTTTCCGAAAACGTTGGCGATCTTCTAAACTCATGGCCTATGACCGCGGTCGAATACTCACCGCAAATTGACCCGCTGCCAACGGCAACCGATAATCAAAGCACTCTGCCAGGTCAATTTCAACAAGCCCGCTAAGCGAGAAACACAAGTGTTCCACTGCACCAGAACGACAAATGCTCAGCCAGGCGAATCAACATGCCGTTTACTACACAGAATAGCTACACTCATTCTTGTCACTTCGCCCGTCTTGCTGTCAGTATCACCCGTAAATAACGCATGCTATGCGGAAGAACGGAATGTACCTAATATCGTATTCATTCTAGCGGACGACTTTGGTTGGGGAGACTTGGGTTGCTACGGCCAGATCGAGATTCAGACGCCAAACATCGATCGGCTGGCGGCCGAAGGAATGCGCTTCACTCACGCGTACGCAGGTAATTCGGTTTGCGCGCCGTCCCGTTCGTGCTTGATGCAGGGGCTTCATCCGGGGCACGCGCGGGTAAGAAACAACTCGTACGCAGGTTACCGACATGCGCTGGAACTGACTGATGTAACGGTGGCCCGCGTGCTGCAATCCGCAGATTACAAGACAGGTTTGTTCGGCAAATGGGGACTTGGACTCAGCAGTCAACAAGGCGTACCCAACCCGATGGGCTTTGGCGAGTTTTTCGGGTATCTCAACCAACGCAAGGCGCACAGCTATTACCCCGAGTTCCTATGGCACAACGACCAGCGTGTTGACTTTCCGGCGCATCGTGGCCACGACCACAAGAAGCAAAGCCGCTACGACGCCGCGGGGCGTGTGCAACCTTTTGGGATCGACCGCGCTGCGGATGCCAAGTACTCATTCGATGTCATCCACCAAACGTCACTCGACTTTATCAAACGCAATCATGAGTCGCCGTTCTTTTTGTACCTGGCTCACACCATTCCGCACGGGCCCGTGATCGTTCCAGAGCTGGGGCCCTATCGCGACAAGCAGTGGCCGATCGGTCACAAGGAATGGGCCGGGATGGTGACCCGCCTGGATTCGGCGGTAGGCGATGTGCTGGCCTTGCTAAAGAAACTGGATATTGATCGCCGGACGATCATCTTCTTTGCTTCGGACAACGGCCATAGTGCGCATGGCTACGACCGAGACAAATCCGTGCCGTCGATCGGCGACCATTTCCAAAGTTACGGCCCCACGCGCGGTCGCAAGGGAGACAGTTACGATGGGGCCTTTCGAGTGCCGGCGATTGCTCGATGGCCAGGCCAGATCAACGCGGGACAGGTGAGCGACCTCGCATGGGCATTTTGGGATTTCCTCCCGACGGCGGCGGACTTGGCCCAAATCAAACTCGCGGATAAGACCGACGGTGTTTCGATTCTGCCGACGCTTATCGGGAGCCCGAAAGAACAGAAACTCCACGACTACTTATACTGGGAGTTCAATCAGAATCAGGCAATTCGGACTGGCAAGTGGTTCGCTCATCGCAAAAACGGCAAGGATGTCGAGCTGTACGATCTCAATCAGGATCCGCAGCAAGAGGTTGATTTGGCGAACCAGCAACCCGAATTGGCCAGCAAAGTGTTGGCTTGGATGCGTCAATCGCATACGCCGAGCGAAGTGTGGCCCAGCCCAGGGGAATCGAAGTCCGACCTTCAAAAACGCTTGAAGGCGCTGGGCGTTCCGAAACGTCCGACAAATATCGACGGCTAGCGAGGCTGTGCCTCGGACCGACGCGAAATATGCCATACCATTGCATCGCGGAGGAGATCCATTGAAACCACTTCACCCCGCATCACTCAAAGTGATCGTTATTCTGATCATTTCCTTGGTCCTCGGGACGGCGCGCGCGGCACCCACACGGCATGACACCGACCTGCTGATCGTTGGTGGAACGGAGAGCGGTTGGGCGGCTGCGATTCAAGCGGCGCGGATGGGCGTTCGGTCGATCACGATTGTGCATGATGGAAGATGGCTCGGCGGTCAGTACACCGAGCAGGCGTTGGCGTGCGTCGACGAGAACAAAGGAGTCGGCAAGGTAGGATGGGGCGTCGACTGGCATCCCATGAAGCGTGCGTTCCATCGCAGCGGTCTGTTCAAAGAGCTGATGGATCGCATCGAGACGTTCAACGAACAGAAGTACGGTTCACCAATGCCAGGGCGACCGTTTCATGGACCATCGACGTTTCGGCCTGCTGAAGCTGAGGCGATTTTTCGGGAAATGTTGCAGCCGTATGTCGATTCTGGGCAAGTTCGTCTGTTCTGGCGATTCTATCCAGTGGCGGCTTCGACCAGGCTGGTCACCGGCCAGCGTGACGATGATCAGACAATGCCGCGCCAGAGCCTGACTGGGTTGACCTTTCGTTCGCTTGCCGGCGACTCCGATCTGCACGTCCGCGCACGGCTGACCATCGACGCCTCTGATTGGGGCGAAGCCATACAAGTTGCCGGTGCCGCGTTTGAGTGTGGTCCAGATCCTCGGTCGCGCTACGGTGAATCGGAAGCGCCCACCGATCTTTCAAATTATCCTCCGAATGAAATGAACCCAATCACGTGGGCGATGATCGTGGTTCAATCTGACAACGAAACACCGATTCCACGACCACGCAACTACGACGACCGAAACTACGTGCGGACGTCGCGGGACAGTCTGGCGGCGATGCTGGACCTACCCTGGGACCGGCCCGTGCGGTTGGGCAGTATCCCCGCCTGGCCGGCTGCGGGGCCCGAAAATGCGTCACCGAGACAGTTGTCCGTTTTCAACGTGCGTCGCGTCGTTGATGGCTATACGAGCAAGGAAGGGCGGACGCTGATTCTGCTCAACTACATGTTGGGCCAGGACTATCCGCTCGAACGGTTGCCGCAACGTGCAATTGATGCGCTGGAGGCTGACGAAATGGGCGCTTCGAGGAAGAATATTGTCACGATGTCGCGCAGACAACGGCAGATCATCTTTGACGACGCCAAGCAACATGCGCTCGGCGTGCTGTATCACTTGCAGACCTTTGTTCATGACCGCGTCGCCGACAAGACACATAGTTTTCGTCGGTTTCATTTGAGCAGTGAATTCGGGACGCCCGATGGGCTGCCACCAAAACCGTACATTCGCGAGTCGCTGCGACTGAAAGCGATGTACATGATGCGCGAACAGGATGGTCGAAACACGAATGGTCCCACGAAGCAGTTTGCCAAGGAACAGTTTGCTCGTGTCATGTACCACGATGGAATCGCGGCCTGGCAGTTCCATTACGATTTTCATCGTACGGGCCGAGCTTACCTGCGCAATGAGGGGCAGAATGGACCCTGGGTCGATTTTGAAAAACCGGGGCGCAATACGCATATCCTCAGCGACAAGTCCGTCTTTCCGCTACGCAGCTTGATTCCGCGCGAGATGAACGGCCTGGTCGGCGCGCAGAAGAACGTCGGCTACAGCAGTATTGTTAGTGCCGCCATTCGTCTGCACGATCAATGCGTTCACCTGGGACAAGCGGCGGGAGCTGTCGCCGCGGTGAGCCTGGCTGACAATATTGCACCACGCCACATCCCCTTCGACCGTCCGTTGCTGGAACGCGTGCGAGACGGTTTGTGTGGCACATCGACCGAAGGCCCGCCAATGTTATTGTGGCCGTTTCGCGACTTACCGGTCGAGCAAGAGGCATTCGTGGCGATCAACCGGCTGGCATCGCGCGATGCGTTTCCAATCGGACGACGGGAAGTCGATTTTCGGCCCAACGCTGCCGCGACTGATCAGTGGCGGACGGAAGTTGTCAAGAGATCCTTAGCAACAAAACAGATCACGTCTGCCCCGCAGCCACCGACTGGTGCAATGACCCGCGGCGAATTTGCTCGACATTGGTGGCAGTCGATCGCCACCCTGCCCGATAAGCCTTTTCCTCGCCAGGATCCGGTCGACGCGGACGGCGA
The DNA here is from genome assembly GCA_030744725.1 of Pirellulaceae bacterium. Classification (GTDB taxonomy): domain Bacteria; phylum Planctomycetota; class Planctomycetia; order Pirellulales; family Pirellulaceae; genus ARS98. The sequence goes on along the minus strand of JASLPZ010000102.1, from coordinate 10,060 downwards.
TGGAATCCTGGACGAAGATGACGCGTTGCCGTTGCAGGCAGGTTCAACGCAGTGGCCAGTCGAAATCGTTCCACCCGCCGAAGACGGCCACCCTGAACCACTGCCCAATCCGCGCTCAACAGAGGTGCGTCAATTCAATTTTGGCGGCTCGCCAATGAAGTCAGCCACTGCGACGGTTCCGGATGCTGGTGTCGTAACCGACTTCAGAATCGATTCAGGGCTGTCGTTTGATGCCCAGCGTGGCTTCGGATGGTCACGTGATATTTCAGAAAACCGCCGACGGCGAGGGCTGCTCGAAGGCGATCATCGCGATACCTTCCTGTTCACGCGTACACACGATGTGTGGGAGCTGGACGTCCCTCCTGAGTGCCGACTATCCGTCACGGTCTGCATTGGCGACTCCGGTCACGCACAAGTCGGCCAGAACGTGACGGTCGAAGGAGATGCGTTGCTGCAGGACTGCGATACCGAGCTGGGTTCGTTTGCTGAACGCACCGTCGAGGCGAGTATCCTTGACGGTCGCTTGACCTTGGAGATCGGCAAGCCCGGCGGCACCACCAATACATGTCTGAACTGGGTGCGATTGAGGTTGCTTGCGGACAAGTAACGCCAGTTCGAGGTGTCTCAGTTTGTGGAACAGCAAATGGACGCGAATCAACGCACATGGAAAGAGACAATTCAGTAACATGACTGACAAAACAACGAATGGTGTGAATGGTCCTCGAATGTTCTCTGCCGCGATGCGATCCGCCGTGATCGTGTCTACGGCGATGATACTCTGGTACGCCGTGTTTGCCGGCGCAGTGCCGGCCGATGAGGTGGACAATTCGCCGTGGAAGGCTGGGGTGGCGAGCGCTGTCATCACTCCCGAGCAGCCAATGTGGATGGCGGGTTATGCGTCCCGACGAAAACCGTCGGACGGCAAGATCCATGATCTCTACGCAAAAGCGGTTGTTTTGGAAGACGCCGTTGGGACGCGGCAAGTGATTGTCACGTTGGACTTGATCAGCGTTCCGCGACCGCTGCGAAATTGGTTGGAAGCGCACGTCGCCGAACAGTTCAAGCTGCCCCCAGAAAGTCTGTTGATCAACTGTTCGCACACGCACTGCGGTCCAGAGATTCGCACGAAGGAATCGTCGCTCGACGGCATTGGCGGAGAACGTGCTCGCCAGGCAACCGCGTACGGCGCGCGATTGCGAGAAACGCTGCTCGAGTTGGTTCGAAAGGCGATTGGCGATCTCAGCCCGGCGGCCGTGTCATATTGTCATGCACGAGCCGGGTTCGCCATGAACCGGCGTACATTCGTCGAGGGAAGTGTACGAAACTTCCCGAATCCTGAAGGGCCCGTCGATCACGACGTTCCCGTTCTGCATGCCAAGCGTTCCGATGGACGACTCGATGTCCTGCTGTTTGGCTACGCCTGTCACAATACGACGCTGGGAATCTATCAGTTCTGTGGCGATTATGCCGGATTCGCACAACAGTATCTGGAGGAGGATCATCCTGGCACGGTTGCCATGTTTATGATCGGCTGTGGCGGTGACCAGAATCCGTATCCCCGCCGGACAGTGGACCTGGCGCAACGGCATGGACGCGCGTTGGCCACGGCAGTCGAAGCGGCGCTGGGGACCCAAGCCCAACCGTTGGAAGGCGCGCTGCGGTCGGCCTATGAAATGGTGACGCTTGACTACGCACCGGCACCGACGCGAGAGCAGATTGTCAAGCTGGCGGAATCGCAAGACAAGTACGATCAAGCCTGGGGTCAGCGGCTCTTAGAACAGTTTCAACGCGACGGCAAGTTGCGAAGCCAATATGATTGTCCAGTCCAGGTCGTCCGGTTTGGTGAGAGTCTAACTTTGGTCGCGTTGCCTGGGGAAACGGTTGTTGATTACTCGTTACGTTTGAAAAGAGAGTTGCGTGGAGGCGAGGAGAATGCGCCGGCCATCTGGGTCGCCGGGTATTCCAACGACGTGTTCGCATATATTCCCAGTCGCCGTGTTCTCGAAGAAGGCGGATACGAGGCGGGGGGTGCCATGAGGTACATGACGACGCTGCAGCCCGGCCCTTTCGCAACGTCCGTCGAACAACGCATCATTAAGAAAGTCCATCAGCTTTACGAGCAGTTAGGCGGTGGCGGTAGTTGAGTGTATCGAATGCAGCCTTTCAGCTGTTCTTATTGAACAAATCGACATTAATTGATATATTGTGCGAGTGTAAATCAGTTTTCGTGTTTTTCACGAGACGTCTCCAGGAGATGGTGCCATGCCGCGTTTGAATGGATCGGGTTCACTGCCTGGGTCGGGTTCACTACGCGTCGGATCACGGCGCTGGTTTCTGGAAACGAGTCTGGCGGGCTTGGGTGGTGCGACACTGGCGCACTCGTTTGGGCTGCCTGCCGCGGCGGCAAGACCTGCTTCGAACAGAAAGTCCGTCATTCTGTTTTGGCTTTCGGGAGGTCCGAGTCATCTTGACATGTGGGATCCGAAGCCAGACGCGCCGCAGGAAATTCGCGGACCGTACGGCGTGATTCCGTCGTCAGTCCCGGGCCTGAGGTTTTGCGAACATTTACCGTTGCAAGCTGGCATTGCCGAGAAACTGACTATCATCCGCTCAGTCGATTGCAGTGCAAGCAACCACACACCGATCACGATGCAAGCTGGCAACCCACTGGCCCGTCGAACGAACGATGGCCAGGATGGTGGCGGCTTTCCGTCAATGGGTTCAATTGCCGCCAAGTTTCGCGGGCCGAACGACCCGGACTTGCCGGCCTTTGTTGGGCTGGCGAAAACGTGGACGTCCGACGTTTGGGAATCAGGAGACATGGGAAGCACGTTTGCGCCGGTGAAGGGCCATGAGCTGGCTGGCAAGTTTGCAATGCCCAAAGACGTGCAGATTCCGCGTTTGCAAGACCGCGACGACTTGCGCCGCAAGTTTGACCGCTTTGGTCGCGACTTGGAAACAGACACGACACTTGAACGAACGGATCGATTATCACAGCAAGCTTATGAAATGGTGATGTCCGGAAAAGTTCAACGCGCGTTCAATGTGGGCGAGGAGTCTGCCGGGACGCGTGAGGCGTACGGTCGTGAGAGTATCGGCGAGAAGGCTCTGCTGGCACGGCGTCTGGTCGAAGCGGGAACGTCGTTTGTTCTGGTCAGTGGTGCGTGGGGCTATTTTGATCATCATGGCGACAACGTTCGCTGGGGCGGGATCGAGAAAGGTCTTACGCCGCTCCTGCCACGCGTGGACCGCACGTTGTCGGCCTTGGTCAATGATCTTGAGCAGCGAGGGCTATTAGATAGCACACTGGTGATGATGATGGGCGAATTTGGTCGCTCGCCTGTAATCAACAAACAGGCGGGCCGCGATCACTGGACCAATGTGATGTCGATGGTGTTGGCCGGAGGTGGTCTGCGCCACGGACAAGTGATCGGTGCCACGGATTCGCGTGGCGGCGCGATCGCATCTCGCCCAGTTCGTCCACAAGATCTGGCTGCGACGACATTTCGTCACTTGGGGATTGACCTGAAAGCCCATTGGACCAATCCGACCGGCCGCCCGATTCCGATTGTTACCGAAGGCGGGCAACCCATTAGCGAGTTGTTCTAGGCGACACCACGACGTTCGTCTGATTTGGTAGCATCGCCCACCATCTGTTGTTGCGGCGTGCCCCTTCGGTGGCTGTGAATTCTAGCGCGACAGGTTTGAGCGAGGTTTTTTAGTATACGCTTCCAGCTTGCACTGCAAGTTTGTCCGTAGCGCAAACAGTGGGAATTATTCATGCTAGCGTCCGCTGGCCTTTCTTGAGATTCTTTCCAAGATTCGCCTCACCATGACGAAACCACTACATGTGCCACATCGGCTAGCATTGCCGCACCCGGCACTCTCCTTCTATCGCAACGGCGTAACGTACTCTCTAACTTGACGCACTAAACCTTGAGGATGATTCATGACCGGACTCAAAACGCGACTCCGCGGCACTGTTGTGGTGCTTGCTGCCACCATTTGCATCTGCGTTGGGTCAGCTGTTTTCTCCTACCATTTCGGTTATCTGCAAGGTACGCGGGAAACGATCAAGAACAGCTCGACTGATCCGATCCCACCCGATCATTTTGCACCGATGCCCACCGAAGATCCAATTGAAATACGATGGGATCTTCTTCGCAATGCCACCAATGAACTCGAGTTCAACGGTACCGCGTGAGGCGGTTGACTGTCCTTGGTCAGCGTGGTGCCCAGTGTGGCTTCACTGGCAACGCGCCAATGCGCGCGCTACGTGTCAACACCATCGCAATCACTAGCATTAGCACGACGACATGCAAGCAGCCGCCTAGCCTGATCATCCGTGCATCTGCGTGTAGGCAGTTCGGTAGCAGGCGCTTAGGTTGCCACCAGTCGAAGACGATTGCGAACACGTAGCAATCCCCAGGCAACCTCTGTTTGTGTCTCCCCCACGATCGTCACGCGCCGGTCTCAGATCGTCGACGAGATTGCGTTGCATTCCAAAGGTAGGCGGTTTACCTTGGTGCACGTGTCCGTGGTCCACTCCGTTGGATTTCCAGTCAGGCGGAATCAGGAATATCTATGATCAACGGAATCTGACAAGGCGGCTTGTGGCTTAAGAAACGAGAGGTGCATAGTGAGGGCGATTGACGCGCATGGAGCAGTGGCGACGTGGTTCGTTGTCTTCTCGGCGATTTCTGTCGTGGCGACTGCCGAGCCGTATTATTTGCATCCCTTTGAACGTGTGCAGCTGACTGACACGTATTATTCAGAGGGTGCGAATGTGGGTGACATCAATGGCGATGGTGTGGTGGATGTCATACATGGTCCGTATTGGTTTGCCGGCCCTGCCTACCAAGAAAAATTTGAAATCTACGCACCCAAAGCGCAACCGCGCGAGGCGTACGCGGGCAGTTTCTTTTCCTGGGTTTACGATTTCGATCAAGACGGATCGAACGATGTCCTCGCCGTTGGCTTTCCGGGTACACCGGCATACGTTTATCAGAATCCCGGCGATGGCGGGTTTGATCGCCACTGGAAGAAGCATCAAATCTTTGATTGGGTGTCAAATGAATCCCCACACTTCACAAATCTCGCCGGTGATCCGCGACCGGAATTGGTGTGCACGCGCAATGGTTTTTTTGGTTATGCAACTGTCAACTGGGAAGCGCCATTCGAGCCGTGGACGTTTCATCCCATTTCCGAGCAGATCGCAACGAAACGGTTTGGGCACGGGCTGGGCGTCGGTGATATTGACGGTGATGAGCGGCTGGACCTGATCGCCAAGAACGGCTGGTTTCGTCAGCCGCAGGCGAATACGCCGGACGGACCTTGGAAATTTCATCAAGCGACGTTTGCGCAAGGAGGCGGTGCGGAAATGTACGCTTACGACGTGGACGGGGATGGCGATCAGGATGTCATCACCAGCTTGAACGCGCATGCGTTTGGCCTGGCCTGGCACGAGCAGATTCGTGAAGGTGATCAGATCCTCTTCCGCCCGCACCTGATCATGGGAAGCAAGCCGGAAGACAATAAGTATGGCAAGGTGTTTTCCGAATTGCACACTGTCACCTTGGCCGATATTGACGGCGATGGTCTGAAGGATATTGTGACCGGCAAGACCTATTGGTCGCATCACACAAAGAGCCCGATGTGGGACGCCGGCGCCGTGGTCTATTGGTTCAAGCTGGTTCGTGGCGAAGACGGAATCGACTGGATCCCTCACCAGATCGATAGCGAAGCGGGTGTTGGGCGGCAGGTCGTGGTGGCCGACGTCAACGGCGACGAACAGCTGGACGTAGTCGTCGGTGGCATGAAAGGCGCGCACGTCTTGTTGCATCGCCGCCAGGAAGTTGACGCCGAGCAATGGCGTGCGGCGCAGCCATCGCTTCCCAAACCGCTGGCCGAAGGGCTATCTCCCGAGGAAGCGGCACGCCAGATGACCGTGCCCGATGGGTTCCAGGTTCAATTGGCCGCTGGTGAACCGGATGTCCATCAACCGATCGGATTCTCCATCGATTCGCGTGGACGATTGTGGGTTGCCGAAGCACACACGTATCCACGTCGTGCACCGGACGGCGAAGGCCAAGACAGGATCACAATTTTGGAAGACACTAACGGCGACGGCACGTTGGATTTGCGCAAAGTCTTCATTGAAGGGCTGAATCTAGTCAGCGGGATCGAGGTTGGGTTTGGCGGCGTGTGGGTGGGGGCGGCGCCGTATCTCATGTTCATCCCAGATCGTGACGGCAACGACCTGCCGGACGGTGACCCGGAAATCCTCTTGGACGGTTTTGGCTATCAGGACACGCACGAGACGCTGAATGCGTTTATGTGGGGGCCCGACGGCTGGTTGTATGGGTGCCACGGCGTGTTTACACATTCGCGCGTGGGCAAGCCAGGGACGCCCGATGCCCAACGCGTGCCGATGAATGCGGGCGTGTGGCGTTTCCATCCCACGCGGCACGAATTCGAAGTCTTTGCCTTCGGAACAAGTAATCCGTGGGGAGTCGACTTTAACGACGTCGGGCAAGCGTTTGTAACCGCTTGCGTCATTCCTCACCTGTTTCACATGGTCCAGGGTGCGCGGTATCACCGACAGGGTGGCCGTCATTTCAATCCATACACCTTTGACGACATCAAGACGATCGCTGATCACGCCCACTTTGTGGGCAACATACGCGACCATGCCTGGTGGGGGCACGAGCCCCAAGTGCCGACGGACACCTCGCGAGCCGGCGGCGGCCACGCACATTGCGGCGCGATGATCTATTTGGGCGACAATTGGCCAGCTCGTTATCGAAACCACATCTTCTTCAACAATATCCACGGCAATCGCGTCAATTGTGATCTCTTGGAGAACCATGGCTCGGGCTACGTGGGCCGTCATGGCAAGGATTTCTTGTTTGCGAACGATCGCTGGTTTCGTGGGATCAACTTGAAGTATGGTCCTGACGGCGCCGTTTACTTGATCGACTGGTATGACAAGAACGCTTGCCATCGCAACACTCCCGAGATATGGGATCGGACCACTGGGCGGATCTATAAGATCAGTTATGTCGGACAGGACAACGTGGCGGAAACGAAATCGGATCAACCGCCGGGATCGCCACTCGATCTGGATGGCTTGAGTGACGAAGCGCTCGTGGATTTGCTTTCCCATCGCAACGATTGGTATGTGCGGATGGCTCGACGATTGCTACAGCAGCGCGATAGCTCACCTGCGATGCAAAGTCAGTTGGATCGAATGATCAACGAGGCAGCGACCGTTCCTTTACAATTGCGTGGTATGTGGGCCCAGCATGTTACAGGGGGTCTGGACGAAGCTCGCGCCATGCGACTGCTTGGCAGTCCGCATGAGCATGTTCGAGCCTGGACTATCCAGTTGCAGCTCGAAGATAACCAGGCCTCGACGGAATTTCTGGCGCAACTGTCCCAGATGGCTCAGCACGACGAATCGCCGATCGTTCGTTTGTATTTGGCTTCCGCGTTGCAACGGCTTCCGGTTGCTAAGCGTTGGGCGATCGCCGAGGCGCTTGTCCAGCACACCTCCGACGCTGAAGACCACAACTTGCCGCTACTTTATTGGTATGGCATCGAACCGCTGGTGGCCGTCGACACGCCGCGCGCGATGGGTTTGGCTCAAGAATCCAAGATCCCGCTGGTGACGCGCTACATCGTTCGCCGCGCCGCAAATGATGGAAGCATGTTGAACAACGTGTTGACATCGCTGCAAGAGCAATCGCAGCCGGAATCGCAGTTGTTGGTGTTGGACGAAATCCTCAACGCGTTCGAAGGGCGTGTGGACATTGCGATGCCCACGGGATGGCCGTCAACTTATGATAAGTTGGTCAAGAGCGACAATGAAATCGTACGCGACCGTGCGGATCAGATTGCCATTCTGTTGGGTGATAAGCGGATCTTCCCGCGAATGCGCGAGCTGCTGACAAATCGGCAGGCAAAGATCGACAAACGCCGGCAGGCGCTAGACATCTTGGTACGTGGTCGGGACGCAGATGGTGCGAGTGCCTTTCAGTCGGTCTTGGACGAACCACACTTGCGCGGTGCCGCGATTCGCGCACTTGCTGCCTTGGATGACGCCAAAACGCCCACCTTGATTTTGCGTCATTATGCCAACCTCACCAGCGAAGAGCAGCACGACGCCATCGCCACCCTGGTCTCCAGACCGACGAGCGCGCTTGCCTTATTGGACGCCATGAGCCAAGGCAAGGTTCGAACAACCGATGTGCACGCCTATCATGTTCGACAACTGCAGCGTTTCAAGAATGCCGTACTGACGGCGCGCATTAGCGAAGTCTGGGGCGCCATTCGCGAAACATCGGGTGATAAGAAACAGCAGATCGCAAAACTCAAGACAGCGCTATTGCCAAAACAGATCGCCGCTGCGGACTTGGGGCATGGCCGGCAGTTGTTCACCAAAAACTGTGCAACGTGCCATACGTTGTTTGGTGAAGGTGAAAAGGTGGGTCCGGACATTACCGGATCCAATCGAGCGAATCTGGATTACATCCTCGAGAATGTGATTGACCCGAGCGCTGTGTTGGGGAAAGACTATCGGATGACGGTGATCGCAACCACGAGTGGCCGTGTTATTTCCGGATTGGTTCAGAAGGAAACCGATAGTGCTGTTACGCTGCGGACGCTCAATGATACTGTTGTCGTTGCTAAGTCGGAGATCGAAGAGCGTCAGCTATCCCAACAGTCGTTGATGCCAGATCAACTGTTGGACCAGTTGAAGCCGGACGACATTCGTGATTTGATCGGCTATCTCGCCAGCCCGACGCAGGTCGGATTAAGCGGGCCCAAAGCACCGATCGATCCGGAGACAAAACGTGTGCCTGGGGCGATCGAAGGCGAGGGGATGAAGATTGTCTCTAAGACAGCCGGTGATGCTCGCAGCCAGGCAATGGGTGGGTTCAAGAAAGACCGCTGGAGTGGCGTCGATCATTTGTGGTGGACGGGTGCCAAACCGGGAGCCCGTTTGGAGCTCGAGCTGCCTGTTGAGCAAAAGGGACGCTTTCAGCTCGAAGTCGTTCTTACCAAGGCCCGCGACTACGGAATCGTGCAAGTGACTCTGGACGGGCAGCGCATCGGCGACCCCGTGGATTTGTTCAACGCGCCAGATGTCATCACGACGGGCCTGCTGAAGTTTGGCGAGCACGATCTGAAGAGCGGCGCCCATCGACTAGGAATCGAGATTGTCGGTGCGAATCCGAACGCACAAAAGTCGTATATGTGTGGCCTCGATTTTGTCCTCCTGACTCCCGTGACGGCGCAATAGTCGATTTTCGAACCGTCAACCCGTGCCCCACGCCGTCGAGTTGACAGGTTGTAATTCGATTACGCAGGTTACGTTGGTGGTATGAGCGCACGCCACGGCTGACAAATCTTCTGAGTGCTCAGCAATAATCGAAATTGCGGATTGAAATCCGCTACTCTGCGCCGCTAGACTGTTGGTAGGATAAAGCGATTGTAAGGTGTTCCCAGGCAATCGGCGTCTTGCCAGGCGGGGTTTCATCAGACACTGGCTTGGCATCCTGCCAGATTTCCGTGACGTACTATGTAAGTTGCATGACGGATAACCACGCTTCGTGCAAAAGATGAAGTACGATGCACCTTCCCAATGAGCGATTTGAATGACGATTCAGCTGGTTTGTCACCACCACCACAGGATTGAATTGTCGGAATCGCAGATCAACGCGCAACGATATATTGTGTGTCCTCTGTGTGGCTGCGCCTCGGCCAGCAGGAGAGCGAAACAAACGGCGGGTATGGACCCGCTCAGTCCCACTATGGACATAGCGCCGCCGGATCGCGCGAGCCAAATCGCTAAGACGCTCTCGCCGCGTCAGACGGTACGTGAGATCGATCCAGCGGACGAAATAGGGCACGAAGGGGAACCAACGGAGGATTTGTCGGACGGGGCGGTTGTGCCGACGCTGTGCAATGATTCGGAGTCGACGCAGGACGTTGCGGATGCGCATGTCGATAGCCGAGTGCAACAGATTCTTGATGTGGACAAAGGCATTCAGGACCC
>JASLPZ010000101.1:19941-20235 GCA_030744725.1 Pirellulaceae bacterium | reverse complement strand
AATGGGTAGCACTACGGCGAGAGACGTTCCCTGCTGGCGATGCCTGGCGACGGGAAGATTTCGCAGAGGCACGCCGAGCGGCCGGCAACGAGTAACGTGCGGCGTTTTCAAATGGAGGTCGATGTACGTGCTTGTTCGCCGACTGCGGGTTGACATGGCTCTCTCTTGTTCGATGCGGTTCGAACCTCATGGTACAGACACGCTTTGTGGGAATCGAAAACCCCATTCAGTGTAGACTGCTTGTTTGTAAGCGCTAGTGCTGTGTCAATCTTTGATTTTTGGGCTGAAGAAGAA
>JASLPZ010000101.1:0-19931 GCA_030744725.1 Pirellulaceae bacterium | reverse complement strand
CTCTATACTTTTGGGCGCCGGGCGTTTTTGTGGTTTACCCGGGCTAAATTTGGTTGTGGGCCCCGCCCCCACCCACGACAATCAAGCTCGACAATCAGGCTCGACGACCCTGATTCTTAGTCTTGACGGAGCGCTAGGAATGACAAGTGACAAATCTGTACATCATCCGCCGGATGGACCGCCATGAGCAAGTCAAAAACAACACTCCCAACACCGACAAGTACCGTGGGGCGTGGCAAGTCAATAACATTAGCCGATGCACCGCCGAAGAAAGTCTGGAAGAACGATTGTGCGAGCCTGCACTTTGGCGACAGCTTGGATTGCTATGCGCAGTGGGAAGCGCCAACGGTGATCGTGTCCGACGGCGGTTATGGTGTACTCGGTTTTGAAGGCGATACGTCCGATCATCTTGACTTACCAGCGTGGTACGAACCGCACGTGGTTCAGTGGTCCAGATTCGCCACGCCGCAGACCACATTGTGGTTCTGGAATTCAGAAATCGGCTGGGCGGCGGTTCACCCGATACTGGAGAAACACGGTTGGCGTTATCAGAACTGCAATATTTGGAACAAAGGAAAGGCCCATATCGCAGGCAACATAAACACGGGCAAGATCCGCCGATTCCCTGTCGTATCGGAGGTCTGCGTTCAATACGTACTCGAAGCCCGTGTTGACGACCTCACCTTGAAGCAATGGCTTCGCCAGGAGTGGAAGAGATCCGGCTTGCCTCTGCGGAAGGCAAATGAAGCCTGTGGCGTTCGCGATGCGGCCGTTCGCAAGTACCTCGACCAAGGACACCTTTGGTATTACCCGCCACCAGAAATGTTTCAACGGTTGCAAGAATATGCAAATGAGCATGGTCAGCCCGAAGGACGCCCCTACTTCAGCTTGGACGGGCGGTGTCCGGCCGGCGCCGTGGATTGGGCGAAGATGCGGTCGAAGTTCAATTGCCCGCACGGCGTTACAAACGTGTGGGACCGACCTCCAGTCAACGGCTCGGAGAGGCTCAAGACATCCAGAGCAAAGGCAGTCCATCTCAACCAAAAGCCGCTGGACCTGATGCGAGTGATTATTGAAGCGGCGAGTGATTCGGCGGATGTTGTTTGGGAACCGTTTGGCGGGCTGTTCACAGCGTCTTTTGCGGCAGTCGAATTAGGACGTCGTGCGTTCGCTGCCGAAGTTGATGCGACCTACTACCAGTATGGTGTTCGTCGATTTACCGAGAAATGCGCTGGGGGTCCTGGTACGTTATTCCAAAACGCAACTTAAGCTCCTGCCTTCCTGCCTAATAGGAAGTGGGAGGGTTTTGTGCCGGGACAAGCCGATTTCGAGTAGCGCGACGTAGTGGCCTATCAGAGGAGGTTCGCGCCTCCTCAACGGCCGGCTCAGCAGCAGGAGCCTGTTCGGCTGGAGCCCGTTCGGCAGGAGCCCGTTCGGCAGGAGCCTGCTCGGCAGGAGCTTGCACATCAGGAATGGGAGGTGTTGGGTCGAGATCGGGAGTAGGCTCGTCGTGAGAAATGCTAGGAGTTGTGACAACGGCACCGTGGTACGAACAACTGCTGCAACAAGATTGTCGCAGGCTACAACCAGACAAGAGAACCAATGAGGCGATCAAAACGCAGCAAGCCGGCGTCTTCATGGCGGACATCTCCAAATTTCTCCACAAGTCACCACGTGGAGAATCGATAGAATTGGTGGTATTGTTTTGTCACAAACGACTAGAAACACGACTATTGATAGCAGTATCGGTGCAACCGTTGGGTTCCGATTTGCAGAATCGCGATAATCTGAGCGACCTGAGCGACACCACGTTGAAAAACCATCAGAATCCTAACGGCCCGAACTGGCGGAACGACAGCATCGTTCCGACTGGACGGTACATTCGTTATTGTCGATTCACGTGGTCCTTCACCCGTACTGGGGGGGCGTGACTGCAAGGTGCGATAAGTTGCCAATGGGTTGCATTGGTCGGGGCGTGATATCGGATTATCCGACTCTCATCAGGCATGAGTCAGCAGGTCCCATGGGACTCCTCGGAGGCTTCAGTGTCCGGCCTGTCTTTCTCTCCCCCCTTCTCGTCTTTCGGTTTCGTCGACAGAGCGTCGACCGTCTTTTGCAGTTCGTTCTCCACCTGCTGATTGTCTTCGTCCAACTCATGTTTCCGAGCGGCCTCGCGCGCTTCCTCTTGATTGTGATTCGATTCGCTGCTGGCTTCGAGGAACTCCATCGCCTGCTCGAAGTCCGAATGGTATCGCTCGGCCTAAGGCTGGTTCGGATGACTCGTCTCACGCCAGGACAAAGCGCTCCAGCTCTGGCGAAATATCCTAGTTAAACTTCGCCATGGCCTCCGGATGTGCGTGCACGATCCTGTTGACCGTATCACCCAAACTTGATCCAGAAAATGGCGATCTGCCGGTCGCCAGCTCGTACAAAACGACGCCCAGACTGAAGATGTCCCTACGGTAGTCGACCTCTTTTCCCAGCGCCTGCTCCGGACTCATAAACAACGACCATACATTGACGGTCGGACGTGGGTCGGCAGAATTGCCTGGCACCGTCACGGGACCTTGCGCAATGGCAGAAAGCGACTTTCGCGTACCCCTCCTCATCGCGCAGATACCTGAACTTATCAGTGTTCGATCCTTTATTGTCATCTTTCGCTCCGCGAAAGCACGTTCCTTTCGCGGAGCGAAAGGCGACTATCGGACAGTAGTTCCTCGAACGATCCTTATCAACTTCTGAGGCGAGTTTCCACCCTGCAGTTGCATTACTGGTGAAACTGGTTGACGGCTTGTCTGACGGTGTTTTCAAGGCGTTGAAATGGTGCCGGTGAAGCTTCACGTTTTGTGAAGTAGCACGCCGAGAACGGTCGTTTTCTCTGATGATTCCGGTCAGTGGTACAGTTACTGATGAATTGAAGTCACTTCCATCAGTGGCTGACTGGAACGATTTCCGGAAAGTTCTCAATACTGCTATCGTCCGGATCGTACCCGTCCTGGGTGAAGGTGACATGATAATCCCCAAATCCAGCCGAGGGACCTTCACGTTCTAGTTTCAGCTTCCACGAGTCTTCGAACGAACCTGTTGCGCCTTTGTGAAAAGAATGCTCGTGGATCTTGAAGTACTTCGGAATTGGTAGTTGCATATCGAGGCTCGTCAGCTCGTCGGCACATGTGCCATGCTGGGCCTGATAGCGTTCCTGAGATGCACGGACTGAAGCCAAGTAGCTAAATGCTTCTGCTGCCTTGGATCCCTCAACCATCCTGAGCAGGCGCGGCATCGCGAACGCGGCAAGAACGCCGATGATTATGACAACCACCGACAGTTCTACCAGCGAGAAGCCCTTGCGACATCGGAAGAAATGTCGATGATGATCATGGCAGATAAATAATGCCACGCCGGCGCAAACATGCAAGCAACTGATTAGCCTGAGCCGCCAGAAATGAGTGTCATTACTACCCGCAGGCAGTACAACCACCATAGTCCGTGCAAGAACCACAAGTGTTGAATCCGTTAAAGGAACATTCGACTACCCGAGGGTTAACGACCCCGCACAAAGCACCGGAATCGGCAGGCCACTTCCGCCGTCGTGTTCTTCGGGAATGTCGTAAGGCGCACAGGCCTTCGAGGCTGTTCCGTCATCGACTCCTAGTGCTTTGTCAATTTTTGATTCTAAGGTTGAAGAAGAATGGTCGCCTGGCGAGAGAGTCGTTGATCGCGATCAATGCGTTTGGTTCGCGGAGCGAACCACGACAATCAGGCTCGACAAACTTAGTTCTTAGTCTTGACAGAGCACTAGCTGCCAACGAATTTCTTGTACTCAACGTCGAGCACTTCCCTGGAAGGTACTTCGCCCAGAGTCACTCGTATTCGATATCGAAGCGTTCGCGTCTCATTCTCGCGAACTTCAAATACCGGAAATGCTCCAAAGCGACCGTAATCCCGGTAAGCCGAATAGCGAGTTCCTGTGGGGTTGTCGGGATGATTCATGTGTTGAACCGAATAAGTCGCATCACCGAGCTGATAGGTAAGGGCAGCCCACGGCAGGTCCACCTCTTTCTGCACATTCGTATTCTCTTTTGGGAAGACGTACTTTGCTGACTTATTCTCGGCGACGCCATTATGTGGCCGATACTGCATGCCGGCATGCTCGGGATCACCACCGAATTTCGCGTCGCTACCAATTGCCTTCAGCTCGCTCACGAAATCTACGACCAAATGCGAATCGTCATCGTCATGAACGGTCAGCGTGCGAGTTTCTTCGACAATCGTCGCGCCAGGAATCGTCCAGTGAATCACGCTCGAGAAAACGGAGCCATCGCCTGTTACTTCTTTCCTCACGAATTTAATGTGACGTTGCAATGTGTTCTTCATGTGCCATAGATCACTCGTCTTTCCGTTGCTGGTCAGCTTCGAGAAGCCGATGAACATGCCGCGGTGATGAGTGTACTTGCCACCCGGGCCTTTCGTGATCGTCTCTTTTCCGCTGGGATCGAAGACGTGACAGTAGACCTTATAGGTGTTGTGCCTGGTTGCATCCGTGCCTTCATCTCGAGCATACATGTATCTGACGAGGGTCTTACCGTCACGCAAGATGTCGGCATATATGCCTTCGCTGTCTTTGATTTCGAATTCTGCCGCGTACAGCGGCATCGCGCAGCCGAAAAGCACGGCGAGGGCAAGTATGTGTTTGACCATAACTATGTTTCTGTGATGTTGGAGTGATATGTGATATTCCTCGCACCAACTGATAGGCGTCTTGAAGCGTGGCATCACCTATTTGGGGCGCTGGACTGACAATAGACGTGTCAAAGCTGGCTGTCAAATGCCGGCGCGGCGCGCTTCGGTCACAGATTTACCGCCCGGCTGCACCGCCCGGGAAAGCGCGCAAGTCAAGTAGCGACCAACAGACCACACTTCGGGACGCTACGGATTACGACCAATGGTCCCGGGTGGCCATCCAAATGAGCCCCGAATGAACGCCAATGCACGCGAATCATGGCTTCCCATTAGCGCCCGTTCGCGGTCCTACAAACTGGTCAAAGTTACGATGGCCGACGGGCCTAATAAACCGCCGTTGATGCAGAGGGGTATATGGACGATGATCCGCAGAAAGATGAACCAGCCTTTTCACGGAGAGGAAAGATGATGCATCCTTGGATGCGACCGCTCGCGATGCTAGCAATACTGGGGATAGGTGCGAGTGTCGGGGCAGCGCGCTACGCGGCACAAACTGGTCCATTGCAAAGCACCGGGACCAGCGAGAAGCAGGCTGGCGGTGGGGAATCACCAGAGAAAAAAGTAGAGCCCCCTGATGCCGGGCCTCCTGAACCAACGGTCGATCCCGAGCTGAAAAAGGCCCTCGGCTCGCCTCAAGCGACGATGGAGACGTTTCTTGGTGCGGTGAACGAGAGCCGTCTGAAAGATGCGGCACGGTGTCTCGACCTCTCCAAACTCACCGCGACGGAAGAGGCACGCGAGACGAAGGAAGAAGAGCTTGCCTATAAGCTCAAAGAGGTTCTTGACAAGTTGACTCAGATCGACGTTTATCAGTACGCGTCCGTTACTGAAGCGGAAGCGGACGAGTCGTATGCGCTGGATGACATGCAGTCATTCGGAGAGGTAGATCAGAAGATCGCCGAGCAAATCGTTATCGCTCGAAGCGTCGATGGTCTCTGGCGATTCACTCCTAATACTGTCTTGGCGATTGAGAAACTGCACGAGGAATTGCTCGAACGGCAGAAGGTGGAAACGCCGAGCATCAGCGAGGCAGACGAACCTGCGCCGGAAGTTCCTTTTGCAATCTGGCTAGCCGATCAGTTTCCAGTTGAGATGCGGAAAACACATTTTCTGCTCCCTGGCTACCAATGGATCTCTCTGGCTGCAATAGTCTTGCTCGGTCTGTTGGCAGATCAACTGACACGCCTGACGCTCGACATCCTAATGAAGGTGTGGTTTCGCCTATTCCGTCGCGACCGAGCACCGGTCATCCCCAATATGTGGCGACCTATTGGGTTGTTCATGCAAGGCGTAACCTGGTACGCCGCCACCAAGTGGATCGGGCTCCCCGCAGAGTTACTGTCGGTCCTCCTTGTCGGGTTAACGTACTTCGCGGTGGTCGCCGGAGTATGGACGAGTTTCCATCTGATTGATCTCGCGGCCGGCATTGCAGCACGCCGGGCGTCGACGACGGCCACTCGTTTCGACGATGTGCTCGTTCCGCTACTGGCAACGTCGCTCAAGATTGCCGCAACCTGCATCGGAATCGTCATTTGCATCAACGTAATTGACACGCAGATTGCGACGCTTTTGGCTGGGCTCCTCGGTATCGGTGGCATGGCTCTCGCGTTTGCCTCACAAGATGCCGTAAGTAACCTCTTCGGATCGCTCACCGTCTTACTCGATCGACCTTTTGAGGTCGGCGACTGGATCGTTGCGGAAGGGGTGGAAGGGACTGTCGAGGCAGTCGGTTTTCGAAGTACGCGCGTCCGGACGTTCTACAATTCCCTCATCTCGATCCCGAACAGTCGTTTCACGACTTCGTCCGTCGACAATCTGGGGCGGCGTCAGTATCGACGCTTCAAGACCGTACTTGGACTTCAATATGACACGACACCCGAACAGCTCGATGCGTTCTGTGAGGGAATCCGTGAGCTGATTCGACGCCATCCGTACACACGCAAAGATTATTACCATGTCTATTTAAACGATCTCAGCGCCAGTGCGCTCGACGTTCTACTGTATTGCTTCTTTAAATGTCCGGACTGGTCGGTTGAATTGCGGGAACGGCATCGCTTGCTCGTCGATATCATGAAGCTGGCCGAGCGATTAGGTGTCCAATTCGCGTTTCCGACACGGACGATTCAGATGTTTCAAGGCGCCCCAACTTCCGCAGAGAAGAACATTGAATGGTCAGATCCACTCGGGCTTGGCATCCGCGAGGCAATGCAGGTTGCTGGCCCTGTTGTCTCTGGCGTGGATCGACCCGGGAGTGTCGAGTTTACCGGACCAGCTGGGTAGAGTTGGATCCGAGATACGTTCCACCGAACGCGCACATCGTGGATTCAGACGCAGACCGGTAAGCATTCGACTTGGATTGTCACAGAACAAATCTCACACGTTCCAGTTTCATCGCGTCTCCAGTGTGATGGCCATGACGACGGGTGCGGTTCGGTCCGGGCCTTTAACCAACTCAATGTATTCAATCACGTCCAAGCGTTTCGGGTACACGGCAAGATAACGCATCTGTTGATTCCGAAGCATGAAGGCGAGTTCCGATTCGGGTACATCGACTTTGCGAATGTAGTCCGCAAAATGCACACCATTGAGCAATTCATGATCTTCCGATTCGCCGTCGGAGTAGTGCAAACGAACGATCATCGACACCGTCTCGTCACGACTGTATGGAAATCCCCAGCCGCTGACGCCGCTAAGTAGATGGATTGCTCTGGCCGGACCATTACACGGCAACCGAACCGACTTCGGCATTTTCGCGCTGACTGCTCCGTTGGGCCCGTGCAGCAGAACGACGTTAGCCACTTTGCCGTCTTGTGGGTCGGTTAGATGAAACGGAACGCCCTTAAACTCTCTCGGCGACCAGTTCGGGAAGATAAACCGCTCGACATTCGCCTGTTTGTTAATGAACATGCCTCGCACGCTGGTGATCGTGGCGGCTTTGGCCAGATCGAGTGGAAGAAACTTGCCGCGCTCTGTGAGAAATTCCAACAAATCAGTGATTTCCTTTCGCTTCACTTGTTTTTCGAATCCTTCGGGCATGAGCGATTTGGGCGAAGCCACCAGCTCGTCGATGTCTTCGCGCAACACAACCTTCTTTTTACCTTCCGCATCGAATAACTCGATCGCGGTCTTTGATTCCGAAGCCAACAGCCCGTTAAGAACCAGGCCGTCTGCAGTCACGACCGTATAGACGCGAAAATTTCCTTCAACGTTACTGCTGGGATCAATGATGTGTGTGAGAAGTTCGGTCTTTGGATGAACAGCCATTCCGGTCAAGTCAGGACCGATCCGATTGCCTTCGCCACTGTGCATGTGACACTTTGCACATTGCTTTGTGAAAACGACCTTGCCGGCGACCGGATCGCCAGTCTCTTTGGTAATCGGCAACAACTGTGCCAGGACTTTTTGACGATCTGGATTCGGCAACACTCTACCACGATTGAGCAGCTGCCGTGCTCGCCGACGGACCTGTGCGTTTGGATGTGCGGCGAGGGCCTGTTTCTGGTCCAGAGAAAGTTCTGCAAGTTTCACCCTTCCCTGGTCCACGGCGTCCAGAAAGGCCTCGGTCGATCGCGGTCGGCTGAGCAGCACGCTGATTCCGGCGACGCGCGTTTGAGGTGTGAGACCGCGGAAGCGGCCCACCAGTAAATGACCGGCTTCTGGCGATTCGCTGGATCGCAGCGCCGTGACAATGCCCACAGCCAGTTTGGGGGACATTTGCGGCGATAGCCGATTGAGCAGTTCGACGACAACTTGCTTGTCGAGCGGTTGAAACGCGACCAGCTGTCGAGCGGCAGCAATTCGCTCCTCCCGGGCAAGCGTATCGTCGTCCAGTTGGCGAAGCAACGATGATGCTACTTCGCGGGCGTACTTCTCGAATCGAGTGCTACCCCAACCGCGAGCGAGTTTGACCAGCAAACCTCGACTGCCTGGCGACAGCCGCGGCAGCACTTGTTCCAAATCAGCTTCGACCTGTTTGTCCAGTTTCGCCTCTGTACCGACAGGCCACCCCCGCGCCAATCCGCCGATGATTGTGTCGGCGATCGTCGAATCTGCCTGAGATAATTGCGCGACGATCGCGGCGACTGAATCAACAGGTCCGCCTCGCGCATAATGTTCGGCGACAATGCGAGCCGCTTCTAGCACGTTGCTCGATGGAGCACGGGCAGATTCCGCCAAAGCGCTCAGAAAACCGTCACTGTGCGCCGCAGCGGCACTGACGGCGGCATCGGGAATCCAACGATCACCGACGTTCGCAGGTCGCTGTATCGCCGAGAGGATTGTCGCCCCTGACGACGGCGTCGGCGGCAGATCTGACAGTGCCAGGAAGGCAGCAAGACGAACTTGCGCGTCGGGCTTGGACAACATGCCAGTTGACAGTACGGCGTCAGTTGATGCGGTTGTACGCGGCAGCACCTGCAAAGCGTTTCGCTTCACGCCAGCAGACGCGTGCCGCAGGGCGGTCGTGGCAACCGCTGTCGCCTCTGGGTATGAACCGTCGAACGCGCCCAGTCCATGCATGGTCCAGAGGGCGTGAATCGCGCCGACGTTCAACCCAATCGCGTCTACCGACGGTTCGCTTGCCAACTCAATCAGGGCAGGTAACACATCCAACCTTCCGCGTTCAACGAGTAGGCGTTGAGCGTGTTTTCGCCACAACATGGTTGGATGCTTCAGAGTCGCAACAAGTTGTTTCGGCGTTGCGTTGACGAGGTTGACGTTTTGTGCATCGGTGGCGGCACGCTGGGCGTCCTCTCCAACGTAAACAACACGATAGATTCGACCGTGCTTTTTGTCCCGCAGGTCGGTTTCGTAAGCGTTACCTTTGCCGGTCTTGAATCCTCTTGGCGTGGGATTGTGCTGCACGATGTAGTTGTACCAGTCGATCACCCAGACGTTGCCGTCGGGCCCGACCTCGGACATGATCGGTGCTGTCCACTGATCATCACTGGCTAGCAGATTGAATGGGCTGGTGGAATGAAAGTCGCTGCCGCGGGATTTCAGCACAAAGGTGCCAACCAGATGGCCCGTTGGGCCATTGACGAACGCCGTTCGATTCCAATACTCCTGTGGATATGTCCGCGCTGTGTAGAGCGAGTGACCTGCCGCGGCCGTGTAGCCGCCATGTTGATCGACTTGCCGCACTTTTTTCGTGACTGGCTTGAATAGATGCGTGTCGGCGATCGTGCCCAGCGTTAGCGACGGCGTCCAACCTCGCACACGCTCGTAATAGCGATTCGCGATCGGCATATAGACGCTGGGGTTTCTGTTGGCGGTGGATCCGAAAACGATCCCTTCCTCGCTAATGCCCAGTCCCCAGGTGTTGTTGTTGGTCGAGCGAACAAATTCCAGTTCCGAGCCATCCGGTCGAAACCGAAAAAAGCCCTGTCGAAAACTCTGCTGCTGTTCGCCTTTCACACTCGGATTCGAATTATTGTAGCCCTGCATGGCCCAGATCCAGTTGTCGAGCCCATATTGAAAATTGCTCACGCCGCCGTGCGTATCACCCTGACTCCAACCGGTAAACAGAACGGTCTTCTCGTCGGCCACATCATCGCCGTCAGTATCTTTCATATACAACGTACGCAAACCGTCGTGCACAATCACACCGCCGCGATGGAAGGTGATGCTCGTAGGAATGCTCAACTTCTCGACAAACACAGTGAACTTGTCGGCACGCCAGTCGCCGTCGGTATCTTCGAGAATTCGAATCCGATCGCGTCCCTTGCCCTCGGGTTGTAATTCGTTGGGGTAGTCGTACGTTTCCGCGATCCAGAGTCTTCCGCGTTCATCCCACGCCATGCAAATTGGCTTACCACCGATGTCCGGTTCGGATGCGAACAGCTCGATGCGAAACCCTTCGGGAACGACGATATGCTTGAGCGATTCCTCAGCTTCGATCGGCTTTTGCATTCTTGAATAGGCTTCACCCAGCGTCCCCCATTTTTCACCCGGCGTGTAATTTGGAATCTTGCTTTCGATGTCGATGTACTCAAATGCGTGAACATCGGCCCGCTTCGCCGTCATCCGTGGAACTGCAAACGGCTGATCAGCCAGATAGTCCGGCACGGTGGTGGGGTCGGCTCCGGCCGCCCAGCGAAGACCTCGTTCCAGCAGATTCTGAAAACCGGCGTTGCCCCACGTCCTCTGGTCGTGTCCCCAGGCCGTGTAGAAGACACGCCCCGTGCCGTGCGTTCGCACCCAGGTCCACGGCTCACGTCCCTCGGAATCGACACGGTACTCCAGCACCGTGCGGTCCTTTTCATTGTGCAAGTGATGTACGTATGTCTCGTCCCAGCTTTCAAACCCGCCAAAGCCTTTCATGATCGCATGGTCGGGCTGCGCGATCTTTGCGCGAAAGGTCCCCGTGCCATGACGTTTGAACTGGCCACCCATCAGCGCGACAACTTTGTCAGAATTGCGGAAGCAGTACGTCGCACAATGAAGCGGCACGAACCCACCGCCACGCGCGACATAATCAAGCAACGCCTTCGCCTGCGAGGGAGCGATTTCGTCAATATTCGCGTACAAGGCAAGCGCATCGTAGCGCCCGAGGTTCTCCAGGTTCAGGTCCGAGACCTTGTCCGTGTAGACCAGCTTGATGCCGCGCTGCGCGAACACGGGTTGCAGTTGAACGAACCGCTCGCGCGGCCGATGGTGTCCGTTGTCGCCAAGGAACAGCACATTCAGGTCGTTGGCCAGCGCGCTCTGCGCGCACAAAACACAGATTGTAAGAACCGTGGCGGCCCCAATGTGGGACAGATGCTTGATCATGAATTGAACCCTGTGTGAATTCGGCGTAATGTTCGCAGAGCGAACAACGACTCTACGACAGCTGTTGATCGGGCGGTGCTATGACCTTCCGGGCCAGTTCTCCCACCAGTTCTGGAATAGCTTCAGTTGTGTCTCGGCGAATCGTTGCTGGCTCGGACTAAGTCGATCCGTTGCATTCAAGTGATGCTCGTAGTCCGAATCGCCCAGCAGCGTCAGCAGGTATTTGTAGTAGAGAACCAGATCCGGGCCTTCGTCAAACGTCGAAAGTACAATCAGCGCATCATCCAGCTCTTTTGCAAGTCGTTTCGCTTCCGCATCGCCTTTTGCGGCACGCCCGCAGAGTGAAAGTAATCGCAAGATTTCTGTGGGAAGGCAATTGCCGATTCCCGTAATGGCTCCGACGGCACCGCAATGCACGAATCCGTGAAACACCTGCGTATCGACACCCACCATGAGCAGCAGGTCATCTTCGGCGTGCGTGATATGCTCGGCAGCATAGCTCAACGCGTCGGCACCACCGAATTCCTTGAAGCCGACAAGACTCGAAAACTCGCGGCGGAGGTCAAAGAACAGATCCGCTTTTGTTTCGAAGCCGTAGTATGGGCTGTTGTAAATCACCGCCGGCAAATTGGGGGCGGCGGCAAGCACCGCGGCAAAGTGGGCTCGTTGGGCGCTGGGTGAGGTGCCTCGTGATAGCAGACGAGGAATGACCATCAACCCTTTGGCCCCAACCTGTTGAGCGTGCGCTGCATGGGCAGCCGCGCGGGCAGGATTCTGAGCTCCCGTTCCAACAACGACGGGGACTTCGGCGGCAGCCAGTTGACGCACTCCCTCCTGACGTTGCTCGTCAGTGAGTAGCGGCCAGTCTCCCATTGACCCACAGTAGACGACGGCGTTCATTCCGGCCGCGATGAGGTCCTTGGCCTTCCTCACGAGGGCGGTGTAATCTGGAGACCGGTCGGCATGACAGGGAGTCATGATGGCCGGTATGCATCCGCGAAAAACGTCCGAGTCCATAATTCACTCCGTAAGGCAATCGAATGGTGAGGCTTTGACTGATTGTATCAGGAAAATCTTGACAGCGAGTAAGGCGTGGGATCGAGGTGCGGCCTCTCGTTGCTCGCCAATTCAGCGACCAGCTTTCCCGTCGCTGGAGCAGTTGCCAGACCGATCATCCCGTTGCCCGCGGCGACAATCACGTTCTTCGCGGCCGGAGCACGATCTATGCACGGAAGCCCGTCATAGACCATTGGCCTCCAGCCGGTCCACTGTTCGTCAACGTCAGACGGGAGCGGCTCCGCCAGATGCTCTTCCGCCGATCGGCGGAGCAAGGCAAGTCGTCTGCGTTTGAGCGATCGATCGTACCCGGTGAATTCCATCGTCGAGCCGACTCGAAAGGCAGAGTCTAAGGGTGTGACAGCCACATGGTGCTCTTCAAAGATCATCGGAATCCGCGGCGGGTTCTGCAGCGGTGGCATGGTCAGCGAGTAACCCTTGCCAGGTTGAATCGGGATCCGACAGCCCAACAGCTTTGCGAACCGAGGTGCCTCGGCTCCGGTCGCCAGCACCACCAGTTCGGCCGTCATTGAACCTGTCGATGTTTCCACTGCGGTCACTCGCTGCGATTCGATTCGGAGCGAAGAAACCTCAACATGTTCTCGGATGTCAGCAGTGTGACTCTCAATCGCAGTCTTGAGCCCGCTCATGAGTCGGTCCGGCCGAACGTGAGCATCGCCGGGAAAATGCCAACCGCCGGCCATCCCCTCGCGAAGTGTCGGTTCCAATTGTCGGGCGGACTCGCCGGGGTACGGCGTCGCTTGGATGGAAAACTCACGACGCAGCAAGTCGGCCGTTGCCGTGTAGTGATCGAATTCTTTTGCTGACTTGTAGACCAGCAACAGACCCCGGTCCTGCCATTCACACTCGATGCCCTGGCTGGCAATAAAGTCACGGTAGAGACTCATCGAGGATGCCAGCAGCGCGTTGCGAGCCACCGCGGCGTGCATCATCCGATCTGCCGTACATTGGCCGGTGAAGCGATAC
Organism: Pirellulaceae bacterium; assembly: GCA_030744725.1. Lineage (GTDB taxonomy): Bacteria > Planctomycetota > Planctomycetia > Pirellulales > Pirellulaceae > ARS98. The sequence goes on along the minus strand of JASLPZ010000101.1, from coordinate 6,377 downwards.
AGCCATTTCCACAGCGAGAGATCAAACCTCGGCGGGATCGCCAGCGCTGCATTGGATTTGAGGAGCTGCGGTAGCGTCCGGGCAATGACCCCCGGACCGGACAGAGGCAAAGCGTGGCTCGGGCACACGAAACCGCAATTTCCATGTGATGCACCGCTGCCAATGAGATCTCGCTCAACAATCGTAACATGCCAACCGCGGTTCAGCAGATACCACGCGCACGAACAGCCAATCAAACCTCCACCAATCACGATTGCAGTACGCGGTGCGGTCATTTGTCAGGAGTGGAGATCAATTCCATAACGAAACGGATCGTCTTCATCGAGAAGACACGTTGTTTCGCCCGTTAAGAAAGCCCGGCCCGTGATCACGGGAGTAACACCGCGCTGGGAATTTGAAAAACGCCCTTCGAACACGCTGCCGATGATGGACTCCTGCCGCCAGAGCTCGCCAGGTCGCAGTAATCCATCGGCGGCAAGACAGGCCAGTTTCGCGCTGGTCCCAGTGCCGCAGGGCGAGCGATCATACTGGCCGCCGGGGCAGAGAACGAAATTGCGACTGCTGGCGATCGCGGGATCGCATGGTGGCGCAACCAATTCAACATGGTCAATTTCAGCGCCGCTAGTCCCACAATGGCCCTGTTCCCGCAATGCCACCCGGATTCTGTGGCAGCGAACTGTCAACACGTCGATCTCTGACGGATCGAGATGTGAGACGGCGCTCAAATAGAACCAGTTGCCGCCGTAAGCAATGTCTCCGTTCACCGTGCCTTCGTGCGGCACCTCCAGTTCCACGTCCTTCCGCCACCGAAAGCTCTCGACATTGCTGATCGAAACGCTGCGATCTTCATGCAGCGTCGCGGACACCACACCCACCGGTGTCTCGAATTGATGTTCGCCAGGCGTAATACGCTGGCGATACGCCAGGGCCTCAACGACACCCATCAGTCCATGACCACACATTCCGAGGCATCCAACGTTGTTGAAGAAGATCACGCCTGCCACACAGCGGGCATCGCACGGTTCCTGCAGGAGTGCCCCGACCATCCAGTCACTGCCGCGCGGTTCCAAGATCAGCGCCGTGCGCAACCAGTCACCACAGCTCGGCACGTTCTCAGCACGCTCGGCCATACTCCCCGTGCCCAGATCTGGCCCGCCACTCATGACGATCCGAGTCGGTTCGCCCCCGGTGTGAGTATCAAGCACGTCGATCGTTCGCATCATCGCGTCAGTTGCATTGGTGATCTGCAGGTCAATCAAGGTCATCGGGTGATAGGCAATCGCGCCAAGACAAGCCATAAACAGGCGAATACTATAAGCTATGCGCTGCCCTGATTCTAGTTTGCCCTGATGGGTCACGCTTTGCGTGACTGAATGTGCGCTGCGTTTCCCCGCAACGCAAGCTACCATCGGGCTCGATCGCTAGCCGGATTTCTTGACCGCATTTCTGACAGGCTGGATCGTTCTGGCGGTTGGATGCACCAGGACTTCGTTCTCAAGAGTCCAACTTCATCAACGCCTGTTTGATGCGCCGGCGTGCATCGGGCGACAGGAATTCGTCAGGCGAACCGGAGTCATTTTCGATCTCTTCGGCGTGCCGTTCCGCCGCCCGGTGCAGGTGCTTGATGTCACTGTAAAAACCAGCGCAAAAGCGGCAGAGGCTGAGATGCATCCAGAGGTTCAATCGCTGCCACAAGGATAACTTGCGATCCAACGATTCGGACACGAGCCGCGACACCTGTTTGCAGTTCAGCATGGTCAGCTTGTTCCCACAACTTGCCAACGGTTCTTCATGCAGCCAGCCAAGCGCAAGCGAGCACGGTAAAGCAGCACCCAGAGGTTTGACGGAGAGATTTCCAGATCCTTACAGATTTCTTCTGTGTTCTTCCCGTCCATCTCCCGAATTGAGAAAACATCTGCATGCCGCTGTGGCAAGGTGCCGAGGCAATCGTGAAAGGCATCTCACCATCATATCCAAGAGACAGTGATTCTGTGATTCATCTCACAGACTCAGGCACCCGTGTCCCCTGTAAAGTATGGGACAACGACGCGGTGTGCCAACGAGTCACCTTGAATCGATCGATCTCGATTTCGGAGCCTCCCACCATGTATTCGCCAAGCCACCAGAAGCACACTCGCTCGCGTTTTTGGGTGGCGATCGTTGTTTCAATCTGCCTAGGCACCATCGCGTTCTCAACGATGATGGTCTTGAGTCGCCGCCACATTTGGCGGCCGACGAACTTCCCTGGTGCCGACGATAGAGGAACACGGACGAACACACCGTTCGGTCAGAATGGATTTGATCTCTCAAGGGCGACGATTCCATCCACAGAGGTCTATCGCGGCGGCCCTCCGAAAGATGGTATTCCAGCCCTCACTGACCCAAGAATGGTTTTAGCGGATGACGCGGCCTATCTTGGGGAGACCGATCGCGTGATCGGTGTGACCTTAGGCGGCGAAGCACGTGCCTATCCGATCAAAATCCTGAATTACCATGAAGTCGTGAATGACTCAATCGGTGGTCAGCCTGTCGCGATCACATACTGTCCGCTGTGCGATTCAGCGGCGGCTTTCGACCGACGGGCAGGAAGCCAGATACGCGAATTCGGGGTCTCGGGTCTGCTCTACAACAGCAACGTGCTCATGTTCGACCGAAAAGCCATCGTCGAAAGTTTATGGTCACAAATGATGACTGCGAGCGTTTCGGGCCCGTCGGCACGGCAGAACCTGAAGACGATACCATTGGAGTTGACCACATGGAGCGATTGGCGCAGGAGAAACCCGACAACCATCATTATGTCCATCAACACTGGACACGATCGCGACTATCGGCGGAGCCCCTACGAACTCTATTTCGCCAGTCTGCAGGAGTTGGTGTTCCCGGTTGACAAAACGAGCGATCGGCTGCCGATGAAAGCACCCGTACTTGGCGTGTGGACCGACGATACTGCCAGGGCGTTTCCGTTGTCTGCCTTCGACGAGAAGAACACCACGCTGGAAGACGAACTGAATGGCCGTGTCATTTCACTAGTCTACAATCCCAAAGCCAGGTCGTTACGCATCGAACACGCGGATGATGGAGTCCAATGGGTGTACTCGCTCTGGTTTGCGTGGTACGCGTTCCATCCCGATACCGACGTTGGTGGTAAAATGCCGGTAAGTAAGTAGTCTGATTTCACGCCCCACGTGCCTTTCCTGCGTGATTCAACAATACTCGCCCAAAACAGATTCATTGACGTGGAATCGATTTCGCACGATTCGCCCATTGTCTTTGCGGCGTGCCACCGAAAGGCGAGGAATCTGGGCTTCCGGGTGCCTCGGCGCCAATCATCCGACCGAACACCCAGCCGACTCCCTCATTGTCGCGGACCAGTTCAGCATCAGAGGGAACCCACTCGGTAGCAACGTTGCGATCGCTTGCTTCTAGCTGAATCTCCGCCGACTCTCGATGACGATGACAGCAGAAACCATACCCTGCAAACGTAGCAGCTACCGCGACTGCTCCGATTCCGCTCACAACAGAGTTTTTTATCGTGAATATCGAATTCATGGCGGCAGCTACTTACATTAGAATCGACTTGTGGATGGAAATGGAACAGCGTCCCCAGTCAATTGTCATCGTGATCAGAACTCGGATTCGCAGAAGGAAGACGAAGATCTCCTACCGCCGAGCGGTGCGAGGAGTTGCCTGGTCGTTCAGGCGCCAGTCGTAGCCAAGGTAGGAGATTCGCCCAGTGCCGGTGGCGGCCGCCTGTTTTGACGTGCGGTCCGGTAGATACGTCGAGATGGCCCGCAATCGGGCCGTTTGAGTGCTACCGAAATCCTCGGCAAACCACTTCAGAATCGATGAAAGGTAGAACGTTCCGTTGCGGTAACCGAAGTTCTCCGGTGTCGCGAAGAAGTTCTGTGCGTTCGTCGTCAATTGCTGCTCGAGTTTCTGGGCGGTATAAGCTTCGTTGAGCAGACGAGGGCAACTGCGCGACGCACAGACGATGGCAAAGTGAATTCGCGGCTCGCCTGTCTTTCTCAAGACATTGTGTTCGATGTCGTTTAATGAGATCTTGCTGTCGCCAACCACTAGCAACAAGTCGTGCCATATGTTGTAACCGTATAGTTTTGCCGTGTGGTTTCGGATACTTGACGTTGGGTACTCGCGCAAGATGCCTTTCATCGTGACTGCGTTGTAGGCATTGATCCAAAATGCCAAATGCGCCTCGCGACTGGTGCGACGTCTCATGTCGCCTCGCGACAGCCCAAGTAGGTAGCCGTCAAGTGCAGCGTTATCTCGGGGCGATCTCTTCCAGCCAACGTAGTCAACTCGACCGGAACCATCCACGTATTTCCTGAGAAGGACGTCCCAGGCAGAATGGTCGATTTGGTCCATCGAGACACGCTGGCCGGACGGAACGGTTCGTCCGAGGGTGACCTTTGTGCCTGCCGTTGCGTTGGTCGACGCAGCGGCAACGGTCACAACAGCACAGAAAGCTAGCAGCAACGGTGAGCGTTTCGTATACATCTTGCATCCTTTCAAGGACAACGCAGAAGGTTCCACCTTCATGAAATGAGACTCAACGGCACGACACCAGGAAGATGAGGAGACTGCCTTCTTCTTGGTATGCGTGACGTGTGCGATGCAGAATCCTAACAGGCTTTTTTGAGAAAACTGGATGATCGCCCCTGATAGGCATTTGATGCTAGCGACGGGAGCCATTTTGTCATTGGCAGGTCGCCCGCTGAGCAATTTGCGAACTATCGGACGCTGCCTCACTCAGGTCTGTAAGATGTGATACGCCGGCGCATTTTTCTAATCATTGATTCGATTGAAGCCTAACAGATTCTCGCACCTGACGGAATGTGCTGCCTGTCTTTCGAGACGTTTTCCACGCTTCCCGCATCTCGTCAATGGTCTATGGTCGAGGGCGTACCACAAGTTCTGGAATTCGCTATAGGCGAACCGCAACCGTCTACCCTGATTGTCGCCGCATGGATCGGCAGGTACCGGTGTAGCACCACCGTCAATCAAAGCCAAGGTGACATTACTGCCGTGACAGCGCGAACGGTCCATCGGCTGACAATCGTTGCGAAAGTGCTCGGCAGCCGATTCCCGGTAACACTGTTTGCATCCATGTGCTCATCTTCTTACCTTGCCCCCTTCGCGCATTTTTGGCCGGACGCCGGTAGTGCAATGTGCGCCTGTGACATGTAGACTGGCGGACGATACTTCGCAGGCTGGCGCGTGTTTCGGCGCGCATGTCCTTGTCGGGGCGGTGGAATCGGTCTTGTCTAGCCGGAGGTGTTTCCCATCATCGTTGGACGACTCTCTCTGTCGTCATATTCGCAGCGTTCACGACATCGAGGAATGGTGTGACAATTAGAACCACGGAGCGAGCCAATGTCGGATGACACGCAAGTCGATCTGCTTGTCGTTGACGATGACGAAGAGTTCCGTGACACATTGGTGCGGCGTTTCTCGCGCTGTGGGTTTGCAGTCTCTGATGCGGCGGGAGGAGAAGAAGCCATTGAAATGACCGGACGGCGCGAGTTCGACGTGGCGGTCGTCGACATGATGATGCCGGGGCTTTCGGGTCTGCAGTTGCTGGAGAAGTTCAAGGCGAGCAACGTGGAATGCGAAACCATCTTTCTGACGGGCAAGGGAACGATCGAGACTGCCGTACAAGCGATGAAGCTGGGTGCGTTTGACTATCTTCAGAAGCCGTTCCCACTGCAGGAACTCGAATCGGTCATTCGCCGCGCGTACGAAAGACGGCAACTCTGCAAGGAGAATCGGCAGCTCAAGACGCTGCTTCAACGGTCGCAGCCGCAGTCGGATATGGTGGGCCAGTCACCGGCGATGGAGAAAGTATTTCGTTTGATAGAGCGAGCCGGTCCAAGCGAAAAAGCGATTCTGATTCAAGGCGAAAGCGGCACGGGTAAAGAGCTCGTCGCCCGTGCCCTTCACCAACAGAGCAGTCGTGCCGCCCAGCCGCTGGTTGTGATCAACTGTGCCGCACTCCCGGAAACTCTGCTCGAAAGTGAGCTCTTCGGGCACGAGAAAGGTGCGTTTACTGGGGCCGTCGGCTCGAAGCAAGGTCTGTTCGAGGCTGCCGACGGCGGAACGCTGTTCATCGATGAGATCGGCGAGATGCCGGGACCGCTGCAGGCGAAGTTGCTGCGTGTGTTGGAAGACGGTTCGATGCGCCGCGTCGGATCGATCAAAGAACGCAAAGTCAACGTGCGGCTGTTGTGCGCGACCAACCGCCATCTCGCCGTTGATGTCGAAGCCGGTCGCTTCCGCGAAGACCTTTACTACCGCATTAACGTGATGTCGCTCGAATTGCCTCCGATCCGCAAGCGCGAAGGCGACCTCCCACTACTCGT
>JASLPZ010000100.1:0-20290 GCA_030744725.1 Pirellulaceae bacterium | reverse complement strand
TCAGCGACGGGCACCGACCGCAGGTTGGCCGGGGAGCGGGTCGATGCAATCGAGCGATAGCTCGCATCGGTCCGAGGTACACCCGCGCTAGTTACGCGGAAGCCGATCGGTCGACGCAAAGCGCAAAATCCACGCTATTGGTCCTATCGACAGAGCTTCCAAGGCAGCTTGATGGAATTCAGTAAACCGCGTGCGTGGGTGGCGAGATTCGACTGAAATCGCCTTAATCGGACCTGCCCGTTGGCGACGGCGCGACGCTAGCAACGCTTCATTTGATGCGGGTAACCGCGTGCGAGACCTAAGTCTCCGTCTCCGCGTCACACCCGTCCATCTCCAACTGCCGCATTTTGCGATACAGATTGGATCGATGCAGTCCGAGTCGTTGGGCCACATCTGTCATATTCCCGCGAGATCGCTCAACCTGCTTCTTGATGTACTCGACCTGAAAATGGCGAGTCGCCTCGACGAGCGGCAGTTCCAATGACATCAACGGTGATTCTTGGTCGTCGGGAGTGAGAATGGACGCCAGCTCATCAGCATCGATTTCGTCACTTTGCGACAAGTAGGCGAGACGTTCAGTGAGATTTCGCAACTCGCGAACATTGCCTGGCCAGGCGTGCCCGATCAGACGTTTGCGCCCCGCCGCGGTGAATTGGGGCAGCGGCCGCCCTGCTTTGGCGCAGAACGATCGAAAGAAATGATCGGCCAGCATCAAGATGTCATCGCCTCGTTCACGCAATGGCGGAAGCTCGACCGTGACAACGTTGAGACGAAAGAACAGATCTTCGCGAAACTTCTTCTCCCGTACTAATTCAACCAGCTTCCGGTTGGTGGCCGCGATCACGCGCGCATCGGTGTGAATCGGCAACGACCCGCCGACGCGCACAATCGTCTTATCTTCCAGCACTCGCAAGAGTTTTGCCTGGCCACCGAGGCTCATGTCGCCTATCTCGTCTAAGAACAGCGTACCGCCGGAAGCCAGTTCAAACTTGCCAATGCGCGTCTGATGAGCGTCGGTGAAAGCACCTTTCTCGTGTCCAAATAACTCGCTCTCCAACAGCGTCTCTGTGAGTGCCGCGCAGTTTACGGCAACAAACGGTTCGTTGCGACGACTGCTTTGATAGTGCACTCGTTTGGCGATCACTTCCTTGCCGGTGCCGTTCTCGCCGAGCACCAACACCGACAAGTCCGTATCGGCAACTCGGCCAATAGTGGATCGCAACGCATCGATCGCTGGAGACTCTCCAATCAACTGGGCGCCCTGCATCGCTTCGTCGGCGAATTGGTCACGGACCTTGATTAGCTGTTCGCGCGACTGAGTGTTTTCGATCGCCACCGCCGCATGTGCCGCCAATTCAGTCAAAGCAGTTTCGTCTTCAGCAGTAAAGTCGCCGTCGATCTTGTTAATCAGCTCGAAAGCCCCAAACAGCTCTCGCCGCTTGCCCCGCAACGGAACGCAGAGCAGATTCCGCGTGTGAAAACTCAGTTGTTTGTCGACGTCGCGATCAATTTCCTGCTCACCGGATTTCGCATCAACGCGTCGTGACTCGCCTGATTGAACCACGCTTCCCACGACACCGACATTGTCGGCAATCCGCAATTCACCTTCCTCGACACCCAACGCCGGCCTTCCGACGAGCGATTTGTTCGCGCGATCCCAAATGAATATGCTGGCACGCTCGGCACTCAACAGCCTCGTGGACGCTTCGGCCATCTGTTCAAGCAAAGCATCCATCTCCAGTGTTTGATTCCACTGTGCCGCAATGGCCAGGATAGCCTGCAATCGCTGGACATGGCGTGCTTCGTTCTCTCGACGGCGTACCAAACCAAGTGCCGCGCCGAGTGCCGATGCCACGACGGAGACTTCTTGTTTGGCAGTGCTTCCAGACCGCCCTAACAGCACCAGATTGTCCAGGGCAAGCGGCGCGGCAAACAAGTCGCCTTGAATGATCACTGACTCGCCGTCCAACGCTTCAGTGCAAACTTCCGTCGGGATTGAGTGTCCGAGCGAAGTTGTCGCCATGAACTGCCAGCCCGCGGGTTCTGCCCGCACAATAGCCAGAAAACTGCAGTTCCAACCGCCGGCCAACTCCATGACGACCGATTTCAGAAAATCGCCGGATGACGGCGATTCAAAAGCGACGTCCAGGAGTCCCGCCAGCTGCGAGTCTATCTCTAGTCGTGATAGCATGAATGATGCGTGCTCCAAAATCAGAAACGCACACGATTGTAGCGTGATGTCATCATTGCGATACACAATCCTATGCACATGTACTCAATTTGGCAACTGTTCGGCAAGACGCGACGGGTTGCCCGGTTTACCTGCCAGGACACATAGTGTAAATGTCTCAAAATGGCTATTCTGTTAGCTATCCCATTGGATTTCCAGGGCGATACCCTGGTGGCAGGTCTGCGACCAATTTGATTACAGTGTGGAACTTGAGGAGAGACGGATGGGTCTGTTTGACGGGAAGAAAGGGTTGATCTTTGGAGTGGCCAACGATCGTTCAATTGCCTGGGCGATCGCCAAACAGATCATGGATGAAGGCGGTGAATGCGGATTCACCCATCTTCCCGACAAACCGGATGACCATCGAAAAAAGAATCGACGCCGGGTTGCCAAATGCACAGACGATTACGATCTTGCTAAGTTCCTGGTTCCCATGAATGTCCAGGACGACGACGATATCGCCGCCGTGATGAAAACGACGGCGGAGACGTTTGGCAAGATCGACTTTATGTTGCATTCGATCGCCTTCGCCTCGGTGGACGACTTGCGGAATGACACCATCGAGACCAGCCGCGATGGCTTCAATTTGGCCATGGAAGTCAGCGTCTTCAGCCTTTTGGCGACAGCCAATGCAGCCAAAGAGCTGTTCAATGACGGTGCGTCAATCCTGACGTTGACGTACTTTGGTGGCGAGAAAATCGTTACTGGTTACAACGTAATGGGCATCTGCAAGGCGGCGCTCGACGCCACAATGCGTTATCTGGCGTTCGATCTCGGACCGCGCAATATCAAAGTCAATGCGCTGAGTGCCGGTCCCGTGAAGACACTCGCGGCCAGCGCCGTGGGTGGTGCAAAAGACATGGAAATGCTCTACGAGGCGATATCTCCGCTGAATCGGAATATCACGGTCGAAGAGGTCGGTCGAACGGGTGCCTTTCTGCTCTCCGCCATGTCCAGCGGCATCACCGCAGAGATCATCCACGTCGATGCGGGCTACAACGCCATGGGCTCGGCTGGACGTCTGCTGGAAAAGCTTCGGGCTGATGTGTGACGAACCCACGTTGATTGCGATCGCTGTCGTCGAACACAACGGACGGTTCCTCGTCGGAATGCGGCCAGTTGAGACCGTACTAGCTGGCTTCAGCGAATTCCCGGGCGGAAAGGTCGAACCGAACGAGGTACCCGCGCAAGCTGCCGTCCGCGAGTGCCTGGAAGAGACTGGCTTAGAAGTCGAAGTCAGCGGCGCCTTTCCCGATCACGTGCATCAATATCACCACGATCAAGTTCGGCTGTTGTTCTTTCATTGCCGCCTGAAACAGCCCGGCAGGCGACCCAACGCGCCATTCCAGTGGGTTGAGCGCGCCGAACTGCAATCGCTGCGGTTTCCCACTGGCAACAACTCGCTGCTGGCATTACTGCAAGACGCTTTGTGATGCGAGTCGCGTGCCACCTGTGACGTTCGACAGCTAGCAATGCACGCTTCGGCGCAGGCAGAATTCACGCAAGACTCGTCTTGGTGAAATTCATGGGCCTCGGTTAGGCTGTGTAAATCTTACAGAGTCTTGGTCGACCAGGAAGGTCGGAGCGAACTCAGTCTTTGTTGTCTCGAAAAGGATTTTGCAGGCAAAAGGAGTGCCGCACCAGCGGTTTAGAACGCCCACAACAGTTCGCACCAAGGCGTGCGATTCCGATTGGCTTGAGGTTTGCATCCCCGCAATTGCATCGAGCCACTTGAACGCGGTCGCAGGAAGCACCGCACCCAACATCCCTTGTCAATGGAGTGACATGAGCATGGAAGCTCGCCTCATTCGCGCCGCCTTTCTCGCGGCCTGCCTTGGTTCTCTCGGCGCCGGACACCGCACCGAGAACTTCATCGTGACCGCGTCGTCACAACAACTTGCTCGGCAAGTTGCCGAAACAGCAGAGAGCATGCGACACAGTCTCGCAATGGAATGGCTGGGCCACGAACTGCCTGCTTGGCGAGACAAGTGCCCCATTGCGGTGACCTCTGGACCTCACTTGGGTGCGGGCGGCGTGACCCAATTCATGTTCCAGAACGGCCAGCCGTTTGGCTGGACCATGTCAGTGCAAGGTTCGGCAGAGCGAATTCTGGATAGCGTCCTGCCACACGAAATCACGCACACCGTCTTCGCTACCCACTTTGGACGCCCGCTGCCACGCTGGGCAGACGAAGGAGCGTGCACCACGGTTGAACATACTGTCGAAACGAGTAAGCAAGACCGACTGTTGCTGGAGTTCCTGACCACGAATCGCGGCATCGCCTTCAACAACATGTTTGCGATGACGGAATACCCGCGTGATATTCTTCCGCTGTATGCCCAGGGTCATTCGTTGGCTCGGTTCCTGATTGCTCAAGGTGGCAAACGCAAGTTCGTCGACTATGTGGGCGACGGAATGAAGGGGAATAGTTGGACCAAGGCAACTCAAAGACACTACGGCTTTCGGAGTCTCTCGGAACTGCAAGTGAGATGGCTCGATTGGGTTCGACATGGCAGCGGCCCGATCGCTGCGAAAAACACGCTGGTTGCCCAAGCTTCCGAGGCCAGCAACAATGCCCTGACCCCAGTCGCATCGACAACATCGTCGACCAGATCGCGATCACCGGAAGCAGGAAGCGTCGCGGCTGCTTCCTATGAAACTCCGGCGGGTGGATGGTACGCGAGGGTTCGCGATGGAGAGCATGAGCAAGCGTCCTCCACTGCTGAACCTACGTCCGCCTCCGATCCTACGTCTGCATCAGCATCCAGTCGGTCGCGTGGCCGGCCGTCACGGTTCGGACAGACCGTTTCGCGCCCCCAGCCTCTGGCCGGCGCACAGCAAAGGGTATTGCAGTGGACCCACTCATCCACTGCACCAAGGCCGCTGGCACCAACACCGTCTTCGGCGCGCCAGACGATGGGGTCAGGAGAGACTCCGCCCCGTCCAACCTACCTGATATCGCCCCAAGAGTTGCGTGGCACGATTTTGCGATGACACCTCAGATCGCGCTAAAGAAGTATCGCGTGAGATGAAAGAAGACGGGTGCCGCAAAACAGATCGAGTCGATTCGATCGAGCACTCCAGCGTGCCCTTGGACCAGCGTTCCTGTATCGGCCACGCCGCGGTCACGTTTGACCGCTGACATCGTCATGCCACCAGCAAATGCCATGATCGCAATGATCAGTGACATGCAGGCAGCTTGCCAGAGTAGAAACGGAGTCGCCCACCAGAGCAGTGTTCCGACAATGGTTGTCGTCGCCACACCACCAATGAACCCTTCCCAAGTTCGGCTCGCATTAATCTCCGGCGCGATCACACGGTGCCCCAAGAGCCGGCCCCAAACGTACTGAAACACGTCGCTTAGCTGCACAATCAGGACCAGGAAGAACAGCAAACCAGCATTGCTTCCGTTCCAAGGACGCAGATTGCGTTTGCCGTTGCTGGCAGACGCTTCCTGGGTGTCGCCATCCTCAGTAGGAGCCGACGACGAATCCATCCCCTCTTCCGTTGACAAACTTCCCGAAACAGGCGCGGGCTTCTCCGTGAGCAGTTCCAAGTCGAGCAGTGCGGGGGCGTAACTGAGTGCGTAGACGCAAATCAACAGGCCAACGGAGATCTTCGCCGATCGTTCCAAGAATCGTTTGTGGTCGCCCGACATCGCGATGCGGGCTGGAATAAACAACGAACCGTAGACCGGAATCACGATGCTGTACAGTCCATAAAGTTCATGGCCCAGTCCCACCAATACATACTGCAACGGTGTAAAAACGAAGAACACCCAGAATAGCGCGCGGTGGTCTCCACGTCTTGTCGGTGTCATCGTGACGAATTCACGCAGCGCCCAAAACGACACGGCCCAGAAGAGCACCACAGTCCCCACATATCGCAGGAGAAACCCGGCGATCAGAATCACGCACATCATCCACCAGGCACGAAGCCGCAAATCGAAACGCCGCAGCATCGCGGCGTTGATATTGCCCTCTGGCTGGCGTTTCAGGATCAACACCGCCAGGTTGGCGATCATCAGCAGTCCCAAGACGACGCCCAACAGAATACAGGTTGGCCTATTGAGCCAGGCTCTCTGCAACTCGAGAGAAATGAATGTTTCAAGAGCGAACATGAATACCGATTGTGTCCTTACACGTCTTTTAATCGCAAAACTGCATCTCGAGCCCGCACCAGAAAATCATTCTTCTTCTCACCCGATTCAAGCCAAATGGGCGGCCCGATCGTGATGCAACTGAGCAAAGGAACCGGTAGGAATTCGCCACGCGGCAGCACGCGGTTCAAGTTGTCCACGTACACTGGAACGAGTTCCAAATCGGGGCGCTTCTTGCCCAGGTAGTACAGGCCGCTCTTAAATTCCCCCATCTCGTCGTCGACATTGCGACCACCTTCGGGAAACACGATCAGTGAATGCGTGTCGCCGATGGCTCGAATCATCATCTCGACCGGACTACGGTGCACCTTGATCTTCTGACGATCGATCAATAGCGCGTTCAAAGAGGCAGCGATGTGGCGCCGAAACGCACTCTTGTCCCAATAATCACGGGCCGCCACCGGACGGGTCAACGCCCGGATGTTCCGCGGCAAAGACGACCACAACACCAGCGCGTCCAAATGGCTGGTGTGGTTGGCAAAATAGACTCGCTGGCACGTATCGGGTTGGCAATCCAACCATCGGATACTCGCCCCCGCCATGAACTTGGCCACAAACGAAAGCAACGTAGCCGTCAATGTCAAACCAGCTGGCTTTTGCGTGACCACGGATTCGGGCCGTTCTGTGTCGAGAAACTTATGCACAACATTGTCGCTTGAGAATTCGTAAGGTGGCAGAGAAGCAAACTACTGCGAGCTGACGCTCAGTTGATCACCACCCGTTCGGTCGGTTGGTGGAGGCCTGCGTAAACAACAAGAATTACATGGATCAACGGTGTAGACGCACGCTTCATCCTATCTTGACCGCCGATCCAGTGGGAGTGGGAGTGGTCTATCGACGAACCATGGGAGGAACGGGGCCCGAGTGAGTTGCCGCCGATGGCATTACAGGTGAACATTTTTGGGAATAAATCTCTCCAATCAGATCCTGATAGCCAGCAATCATGGCATCCAACGACCATTTTTCTGAGACCAATTCTCGCCCAAACGACCCAATCTGCTGTGCCAAGGGTCGATTGCCGAGCAGTTCGGCCCAGTATCCAGCCAGTTCTTCCGCCGAGCCAGGCGAGGCCAGAAACCCTGTCACGCCCGGCAGCACGATTTCGGACACTGAGCCAACGTCCGTGGCCACGACGGGCAGCCCCATCGCCATGGCTTCCAGAATCGAGACCGGATTGGCTTCGATATGCGATGTCAGCGCAAAGATGTCCAGGGCGGCCAACAGCTCGGGGATGTCGGCTCGCGCGCCCAACAGATGGACACATTCAGACAGGTTCGCTTGCGCTACCGTACGCTCGATTTCTCCACGTTCTGGTCCATCGCCCACGATCAAGAACTGTGCGTTGGACATCTCTTCACGTAAGCGCGCTGCCGCCTGCAGGAACAGCGTGTGGTTTTTCTCCGCTCGCAGTGCAGCCACGATGCCGACGACCGGAGCCTCCGAGCCCAGGCCGAGCGCTTCACGCGATACGCGCCGCCAGCCGGGTCGATTACAGAAGCGATTCACATCAATGCCGTTTGGGATGACGCGAACCAGCCGGGCGGGGAATCTCTCGACGTTCGTCAGATAGTCGCCATGCTGAGCCGCAACGCCAACAAATGCGTCGGTGATGGGAGTAAGCAGGCGGTTCAATCGACCGATTGTGTCGGGCCATCCAGTCGAATGCAACGCACTCAGGATGACCGGCACGCCTTCCAGCCAAGCGGCCAGACGCCCCCAGAACATCTTGTCGCCAGCGCCTACCGTAATCACAGCGTCGATCCGTCGCTCGCGAATCAGCGTACGCAATCGCGACAAGACGCGGACATCAAGCTTGCTCGACAACAGATGACTGTGAACGGGAACTTCATCGGCTAACAGTTCTCCCAGTGGCCCTCTCGCTTTCAAACAACAGACTTCCGCCGAGAAACGTGCGGAGTCCAAGCCACGTATTAGGTTGACTAGCAAGGTCTCCGCACCGCCAACCGGCATACTCGTGATCACAAACATCACGCGCAATGGGCCGCGATCGCCTAGCGGAATCTGTTCTCGTCTGTGTTTCATGAATTACGCCTGTGGTGTTGCTTGCCGTGAACGATCGGACCGACCGTGCCATCGTGCGGATAGGGACGAAACCAATTCCACCAAAGACTCCTGTTCGTGGTCAGTTGCGAGCCAACGTTCGCGCCAACCCAAAGCTAGGACAATCGCAACAATGGCCAGCGCCGGGAGACCTCCAAGCGGCAAGCTGAGCGGTAGTGCGGTGGCCACGAGCGTGCTGGTCTGCCATCGCATGCCAGCGAGTGAACTCATCCAAAAAATCAGTACCAAGGCCGCCACGTTGGCAATGATCGTCGCCACGACGACACCGATCAAACCAAACTGGGGCGCCAGCAGGTAGTTCATTCCCACGTTTATCGTCAGCCCGCAGACCAATGCCAGGCTGACGAGTTTGGCTTTTTCGGCACACAACAGGTAATTCATGGCGATGCAGCCGATTCCGTAGCATGTGCAATAGGCGAGTGTCCCCGGCAGCACCGCCAGACCGGCGTCATACTTGCCACGCAGCGCCCACGTAAACAGAACAGGCGACGCAATCAGGCAGCCGGCAGCCCCGACGGTGAACGTGATCGCCGCCAGCTTGGTGAACGTATTCAATCGCCGTCGTGCGGAATCGCGGTTGCCTGCCTCCCAGTCTCGAGTGAGATGAGGCAAAAGGCTCCCTGCGAGCATCGTTGCCACGGAAATGAGCAGCATGGGGATGACGCGGCTGGAATAATATTGTCCCACCAGGGAGTCCGCGGCAATCGCCGGCAATCCCGAAAAATATTTCAACATGAACTGATCCGCAACTTCAAAACAATTCGAGAACAGATTGCCTGTCCAAATCCATCCGGCGAACGGTAGTAGTACGCTCCACAAGGCCCGTTGAGGCAACGGCGCTGCATCGGGCGGCAGGCAGCGCCAATACCACACCACGACTACCATGCCAAACAGAGCGGCCAGCAGCGCGCCGCCGGCGTACGCCATCATGACCGCCTCTTCGCGTAGCGGCGTCCAGGATAGCAAGAGGATTCCAAATACCGCGAATCCCAAACTCGAAGCCAATTGCATCGTCGAGGCAAATCGTACCAAGCGTAAAGACGTCAGCAGTTCGACCAGAAAATTGAATGTCGTGACGAGAATGAGCGTCGTGACAAGCATGTGAACAAGATCAACGCGACTGGCATCTCCAAACACGACGTGGGCAATTACGTCGGCACGGAGACGCATTCCGAGGTAGCAAGCCGTGGCAGCAATCACGCAGACAACTCCGGTTCGCCACAAGAACGGACGTAACTGGCCTCGTTGACGGTAACGTTCGACATACCGGCCGAAGGACCCTGGCAAACCTAAGACGATCAGAGGTGCCATCAGCAGCAAGAAGTTGTAAGCCAGAGACCACCGTCCCAGTTCGTCATCCTCCAGAACGCGACAAAACCACACATTGCGGACCAATCCCACACTTCGCTGCAACACCGTAAGGAAGATCAGCATGGTCACGCCCGCCACGACTGAGTCTCCGCGCAGCCACCGTGAAGTCGTGGGTTCCGCATGATCACGTTGCTGCAAGCTGGAATTCATGGAATCTCGTGAAGTAGAACGTTCTGGTACGGAGCCGAGGCGAAAACCACCGTTGTCTAACCAAGGTGTCGCTTCCGAGTTCTCGCCCCGGCTCCTCACCAGAACATCACAGTGCTCCCACTGGTTGGGAGACGCCTTGTCTTTCGTCAGCCACAAACCGCCGAACCATGGCCAACTTGCGCGGATCAACTGTCAACCAGTTCTTCAAACGGATTATGTCGGGATCGGCGTGAATGCGCTGCAAATGAAACGCGTCATCGCCGGGAAAGTTGTAGCCGCCATACGCCGAACAGACAGCTGCGAAACCAGTTTCGCGAGCCATTGCGAAGGCTGGCCCGCTCAGGTTTTGGTGCAGGCCGTATGGAAAAGAGAAATAGCGAATGGGGCACTGCAAGGCGTCTTCGAGTTCATTGCGGCAGACCGCCATCTCGTCGAACAGGATAGCAGAGTCTTGGATCGCTCCCAGATCCGAGTGAGTCCGCGTGTGGGCACCGATTTCCACACCGGCATCGATCAACTCTCGCAATTGCTCAACCGTGTTGGCCGGCAACGGTCGACCGTCGGCTACGTCATGTGGAAACGGCCTGCCTTCGAGAATGTGTTGCGACGCAACAAAATATGTCACCGGGATCCGTTGTTCCAACAGCAGCGGCAACGCTCGCTCGCAGTTCTCCGCGTAGCCGTCGTCGAACGTAATGGCCACCGCGGAACGATCGTTCTGCCCGATGGCCACGCGCCGCTGCGCTTCTTCCAGTGAAACCAAATCAAAGTTGTGGCGCAACCAACGCATCTGGTGCGCAAACGTTGCGAACGGCATACTCCATCCATTGGCGCCGTGATCGGCGATGCGATGGTAAAACAGGATCATGACCGGCGCGCGGCCGGCATTGGCCGCCATGGCATTGCGGCACCATCGCCACGGCAACGAACTGCAGTAATACGCGCTCAGCAGTAATCGCGAGAGGTTCGACGAAATTCCACTCATGTCAACTCCCTCCGCTCAGTGGACGCCTGTGAGTGTGAGACCCTGCTTGATCCACCCCTTCATCGTCTGTCCGGCAAACCACGCTTGGTTACGCAGTCGAGGCCCCAACCGATCAGCCGCGACGCGGATGTGCTCGGTTCTCATAGGGCGAGCACCCCAAGTCGCCTTGTACGATTCATCGCCGCGCAGGAAATCCAGATATTGGCAGCCGGCTTGGATCGCATCGCGAATGATCCTGCTCATGGTGGCGTGCCCCGGGGATTCCTTGAGCGCTCGGGGGTCCAGACCGCCTTGGTAGACGTACCGCGCCGCAGCAGACGATAGAAAGAACTCGATCGCAACCGGTTGTCCCTCTATTTCCAGACAACTGATACCGAGCATCTGAGCGGCAAACAAGTCAGCGGCACTGTCGTGGAGAAAACTGTCGAACTGCCGTGAAGCAAAGCAACCTGGTTCGCCCAAGCTGGTCCAGCGAAGTTGATGCAAGTCGACGAAGACACGCATTCGCTCCTCAAGTTCAGTGGATTTGTCAAGATTCCGAATCACGCCTCGACCGCTGTCAAACAACTGACGCGACACCTTACGGATCTTCTTTGCATGCGCCTTCTTAAGTCCGCTGGTGAACTCATCCCACGATGAGGGCAAGGCGAGTCGCCAACAATTCAGTGCGGGACAGCGGTTGGAAGTGCAGCCGTTGATCTGCAGCGCGGATAGCAGTATTTCAATGTTGGCGTCGCCGACCAAAACGGCTTCGAGGTCGAGCAGATCCCATTGATCTTCCGATTCGACATGCCCTCTGGTGGCACGGACAAGCCATTCGGCAATTGCTGTCGAGACGGCACGGGCATATTCCGTTGTTGCCAAGATCGTCAGATAGTCAGTACAAACCTCTCCCGATCCAAGGAACTGAATGACGAGACCATCATTTCCGCGGGTCTCGATGAACCATGGCGCGACACCGACCAAGACTCCGCCGTCGTCATGCACTGCCAGCGTGTAGAGCTTCTTTCCATCCCCATAGTGTTTCCACCAATTGAACAGCCATTGCCAGGTTCGAAACGGCATCCCATGGGCAAGAAAATTCCAGTTGGGCTTCAGCCGCTCAAGGTCTTCGGTGGTTGCAATGCGGGTAACGTGCATGATCGCGTGAATTGGTTCAAGTGCGATTTCGAACACCAAAAAGTCTCGTGATCTGTCGGAAAGATCGCGACGGGGCGTCACGGTAGACTCCGCTTAAACTGTCGGTCAAAAACGACGGGAAGCAAGCGGTGTGCCGGCACATTGCAGAAAGAACTCGCATTGCCTGGCTGCCCATGACGAACGACCAAATTCGTTGGAAGACGCGCCTCTCCAGCAAGCAATCTGCACTACTCTGCTCCCTCTCCCTCTATATCTGACGAACGGCGATGTTGCCAAAAAGCAACACCTCCGACGGCAGCGCCTGTTTCACGTACTCCATCAATTCGGATCCTGACGCCAGTTCGTATGCCTGGCAGCCATCGGTGACGTAGATTTCACACAGAGCAGTTAGCATTGATCATGGTCGCAATCCTCTTTATCGGCGGAATCGTCGCGTTGGTCTGGAGCGTCTTGGCGCTGCGGCACGGCGGTATGTTGACGGGTTGCCTGGCAGTCATCTTCGTGGGAAGCTGTTTCGGCCATGCGTTCTTTCACGTGTCCGTCGGCCCATTGCCCATTACGTTTGACCGCCTAATGCTGGCGGGGCTGCTGGTGGTGTTCGCTGTCAGCTACCGTACGTCCTTGGTTGACGCCAAACCTCTGGCACTGGCGGACTGGGCTCTCGGTTCTCTGTTGCTTGTGCTAACAATCAGCACATTGACACACGACTGGCAAATTGACGGGTCACAGCCAGCAGCCACACTGTTGTTTTTTTATGGCCTGCCAATGGCGATCTACTGGTTGGCCCGCCAAGCCCAACTCGATCGGCACCACTTGCATCTCTTGCTCGGCTTCTTTGCCGTTTTCGGGTTGTACCTCGCCTGCACAGCGATTGCCGAAAAGCAGCAGATCTGGAGTCTGGTGTTTCCGCGTTACATTGCCTCGCTGGACCACGAAGAGTTTTTTGGTCGAGGTCGGGGTCCCTTTTTGAATCCTATCGGTTGCGGCCTGTATATGACGTGTGGACTGGTATCTTGGCTCTTCGCCTGGCCGCACCTTCAGCGATTCGGTCGTGCCGCAATTCTGGCCTCAGCTGCTGTCATCGTCGTCGGTATCTATTGCACCCTGACCCGTAGTGTCTGGCTGGGCATGGGACTCGGCATCGTTTTGGTCACAGGATTAAGCGTTCCAAAGAGTTGGCGCGTGCCTCTGTTCGTTTCGTTGGCAATTGCGGGAACCAGCCTGCTGGCGATCATGGGAAGCAGCCTGTCGTCCTTCAAACGCGACAAACATGTCAGCGTGCACGAGATGAGAGAGTCCACGAAGCTCCGTCCAATCTTGGCAACGGTGGCTTGGCGAATGTTTCAAGACCGTCCGTTCTTGGGGCATGGGTTTGGACAATACAAACAGATCGATATGGACTATTTGCGCGACCCAACTTCGAACTTGCCCCTGGAGAAAGCCAGGCCCTACGTACAGCACAATGTCTTCCTGGCACTTTTGACCGAGACTGGCCTGGTTGGCCTGACCCTGTACTTAACGATGATGGGATTGTGGACACGCAGTGCCTGGCAGGTCTGGTCGTGCTCGCGACGCAGCTTGGCTGAACGTCAGATGGGCCTGCTAATGTTAGTCATCCTTGCCTCGCACGTTTCTAACGGAATGTTCCACGATGTTTCGATCATTGCGATGAGCAATATGTTGCTGTTTCTGATCGCCGGAGTTTGCCAAGGCGTCGCGGGCCGGCCTGTAACGTCAACGTGTGAACGTTTCACTCCGTCATCTGACGCGCGCGCCGCACAACCAGCGCTTTCCCAATAGACTCTCTTGAGGTTGAAAACAAATGACCACGATCGTCAAACCGCAGACCGCCAAAGACTCGGATGGTTCTCCGCACCGAGCATATTTGTTTGGAATCCAGATTGACGCGGTCCACATGCAGCAGGCGGTCGCCCAGATTTGCGATTGGGTCCGCCAACGTCCCAACAGTTGCCGGTTCGTCGTCACGCCCAACGTCGACCACATCGTGATGCTGCAAGGCAACGACGACTTTCGACAGGCCTACGCCAAGGCAGATCTGGTGTTAGCCGATGGTTGGCCTGTGGTCTGGGCATCGCGCACGGTAGGACAACCGTTGCCGGAGCTCGTCCCTGGGTCGGATCTGGTCCCAGCCCTTTTCGGTGCCGCAAGCGCTTCGTTTCGCTCGCCGTGCGAATCAGTCAGCACAACGGATAGACAACCGTTGCGTGTGTTCTTACTGGGTGCCGCACCCGGTGTCGCCGCCCGCGCGGCACGGCGGATCGAGAGCGATTGGCCAGGGGTCAAAGTCGTTTGCCAGTACAGTCCACCGCTGGGATTTGAACATGACAGTGCTGAGACAGCATCTATCTTGGACCGCATCGCCGACGCTCGGCCTGATGTGCTGGTCGTGGGCCTGGGTGCGCCGAAACAAGAGCTCTGGGTGCACCGACATCAGGAGCGTCTTCACGCCAGTGTCGCCTTGTGTGTCGGTGCCACAATCGATTTTCTGGCGGGCCAACGGCGACGGGCACCGCTGTGGATGCGACGAACCGGAATCGAATGGCTGCATCGGATGCTCAGCGAACCACGTCGGCTGACGCGGCGCTACGCGCGTGGTGCCTGCGTGTTTCCCAGATTGGTCTGGAAGGAGTGGCGGGCTCGCAATCGTCACGAATTAGCTGACGCGAAACGCATATGTTGACGCGATGCTAGGGCCGCACGTTGGCGTCAATGGGCGCGTCATCGGCGGCGAGAGGATCGATTGACGCCTCCCCGCGAGCTGCCTCGCTGGCACTCATTTTGGACCTCGCCGCGCTGGCTGCCGCCGTCGCAGCCCTCTCGGCCTTGACCATCTCGTCGAGCAATGGCATGGCGAGTTGGCGGTAGATCTGTTCGAGCAACGGGTTCGCCTTGATCTTCTCCATCAAGGAATAGATCGGTTCGCCTTCTGCTTCGCTAAGCGGCACTTCCATCGTCCGACCGCGTGCATCCAACAGAACACACAGGTATTGTGGGCGGCTGTCCGGCACCACGACCCGTTTGACATCGTGAAGCTGCGCCGTGTTGAAGTCGAATTCGCCTTCGGTGGCGGCGGGAGCGAGAGGACCCTCTTGTGCGGCGAGATTTTCCTCCCCAGGTCTCTCAGCACGAGGTGTCAGGCCAAGCCACGATTGGAGTCGTTTCGCAACTTCATCAATCGAAGCTTCGCTGGAAATGCGGCCCAAGCGATCTGTGGCATCGTCGAGCGCCTCAAGGCGTTCGGCTTCGTTGAGCTGTTCGGTAGCGGCCAGCGACTCTTCGAACCGTTGCTGGATATTTGTTGGCGCTGGGTCATCGGCATTGATCACGACGGTAGTCCGCGTTGCGACGTCTTGCCTCGCGTGTCCCTCGTATGACGAGGAGGCTTGGATGATGCGAATTGGTCGCCCGTCGAGCCGACTGCGCACTAATCCCACCAACATAATTGTGAGCAGGCCGGCGTGTAGCAACAGCGAAGCTGCGAGCCCCCAACGTAACGTCCAGCGCACCAACGATTTGGTCTTGTGATTTGCGTGCCTCATGATCAGACCGACAACATTCAGGAGAAGACGTGGCGCAGCGAGCCGAGACCGTGGCGTCTGCCCAGTCGCTAACCTAACCGCGGAACCACGTAGCGTCCAATGTGATGTGTGGAATCTTGCCGAGGTGGGGACGCTTTTGGACTAAGAACGCTTGCCGGCAATCGCTCGCTGCACAGCCGTACCCATGTCGGCAGGGCTTTGCGCGACGGCGATTCCGGCGTCTTCCAACGCCTCGATCTTCTCCTCGGCAGTCCCTTTACCACCCGAAATGATCGCGCCGGCGTGTCCCATCCGTTTTCCAGGAGGTGCCGTGCGGCCAGCGATGAACGCGGCCACCGGCTTGGTCACGTGCTGCTTCACATAGGCGGCGGCCTCTTCTTCCGCCGTGCCACCGATTTCACCCATCATCAAGATGGACTCGGTCTCCGGATCTGCCTCGTACAGATTGAAGAGGTCGATAAACGATGTCCCAACGATTGGATCGCCGCCCAGGCCGACGCACGTCGTTTGTCCCAGCCCCAGATTGCTGGTCTGCCAAACCGCTTCATATGTCAGCGTTCCGCTACGGCTCATCACACCGACAGAACCCTTCTTGTGAATATAACCCGGCATGATCCCGATCTTGCATTGGTCGGCGGTAATCACGCCCGGGCAATTCGGCCCGATGAGAGTGACATTGGAATTGCGTGCGACTTCGTAAACATGGACCATGTCCAGAACGGGCACACCTTCGGTGATCGCCACGACCACGTCGATCCCCGCGTCAATCGCCTCCAAAATGGCGTCGGCCGTAAACGGCGCTGGAACAAAGATCATCGTGGCGTTCGCGCCGGTTTGTTCGACGGCTTCACTGACCGTGTTGAAGACCGGCAAGCCAAGTACCGTTTCGCCCCCTTTGCCGGGTGTTACGCCGCCTACGATCTTGGTTCCATAGTCCAGGCAGTTCTTGCTGTGAAACTCGCCGGCCTTGCCAGTGATTCCCTGGCAGATAACCCGTGTGTCTTTGTTAATGAGAATGCTCATGGCTGCATCCGGACGGTTCAGTTGGACTGGATTGAAGCGACCACTTTCTTGGCCGCGTCGGTAAGGTCGTCTGCCGTTATGATATCGACATCACTTTCTGCGATGATTTTCTTGCCTTTTTCCACTTCCGTGCCCTCCAGACGCACGACAAGCGGTACGCTGAAGCCAACCGTCTTGTAGGCCTCGACCAACGCATGGGCGATCGTCGTGCAGCGCATAATTCCGCCAAAGATATTTACGAGAACGGCCTGCACGTGGTCATCCGAGAGGATAATGCGAAAGGCCTCGGTTACTTGCTGTGCGTTTGCACCACCTCCGACGTCGAGGAAATTGGCCGGCTCGCCGCCGTGCAATTTAATGATATCCATGGTGCTCATGGCCAAACCTGCACCATTTACAAGGCAGCCGATGTTGCCATCCAGCTTGACGTAGCTCAGTCCCGCTTCACCGGCGCGAACTTCCGATGGTTCTTCTTCGGTCAGGTCGCGAAATTCAGCGATATCTTTGTGGCGGAACAGCGCGTTGTCGTCGAAGCTGATCTTTGCGTCCAGCGCCACTAGCTCGCCAGCTTTCGTCACGACCATCGGATTGATCTCTGCCATACTGCAATCGTAGTCGACAAAAACCCGGCACAGTCCCTGCATGAACGCATCGGCACTGCGCACACTCTTGCCGGTAATGCCGAGCTTCGCGCACAGCTTGCGAGCCTGATAGCTTTGGAGTCCGATGGCGGGATGAAAGTGTTCCTTAAATATCTTTTCTGGCGTTTCGGCGGCCACTTTTTCAATTTCCACACCGCCTTCGCTGGAAACCATCAAGACTGGCATCGCTTCGGCGCGGTCGAGCACAATTCCCAGATACAGTTCTCGCGCGATCTCACAGCCGGCTTCGACCAGCACCTGATTGACAGTCTTTCCGTCAGGCCCGGTTTGAATGGTGACGAGAGTCTTGTCAAGCAATCGACTTGCAACTTCGCCGGCTTGCTCGGCACTTTTGACCAGTTGAACACCATGCTGTGATGGATCATCGGCAATGGTGCCCTTGCCACGGCCACCCGCATGAATCTGGGCCTTGACGACGGCGATCGCCCCGCCGAGATCGCGAAACGCCGCGGCAGCCTCTTCGGGAGACCTGGCGACCCGGTTGGCCAGCACGGCCACTCCGGCGTTTTGCAGCACTTGTTTGGCCTGAAATTCGTGGATTTTCATCGCAGAGTCCCACTTGGCATGGATAGCTTGCAAGAAGATGCGGATTATAGAAGCGACGCCGCAATGTGGTCAAGCAGCCCGTGGCTCCGTTGCCGTCGCAGGAGTGGAAACCATGGCCCTTGAGACAGAGCCATGGTTACGACCCGATTCACCGAGTGCACTCTCGTAAGAATCGACCAGTCGATGAGACCACCGGTCGATCGAAAACGTGTTGAGTATTCGTTGCCGGGCCGATTCAGCCATTGCCTTTCGACGTTGTGGTTCATCATGCAACAGGCGCATGCCGGCAGCCAACGCCGAAACATCCTCTGAGGGAACGACGATGCCATCAGCTTGATCACGCACCAATTCCGGTATTCCACCGACGTTGCTGACCAGCGGACACGCACCCTGAATCATCGCTTCCATGATGGACATGCTCAGGCCTTCCATCCGCGAAGGTGCCGCGTACACGTCCATCAAGCTGGCGTATTGGCCACCAACAGACAGTGGTCCCGCTAGACGAACGCGGTCAGCGATCCGGCGGTCCGCCGCCAGCTTCGCAATCCGCGGATCCTCGTCGCGACCGATCAACAACAAGTACAGTTTGGATAGGTCTGCCGTCTCAATGGCAGCTCGCAACAGCAAGTCGATTCCTTTGACTGGACGCATGTTGGCGACCATTCCGACCACGAACGCATCGTCAGGAATGTTGAATTGGGCGCGAGCAGATCGGGGTAACGCCGGAATGTTCTTGGGATCACATCCTTCCCAGACGGTTGTCAGTTTTGCTGGGTCGATGCCAGACTCCTGTAAGGCGCGGTTGGTTGCATCGCAGACACAGATAATGTTCGAAATGCCGGGATGCCAAAACGTGATCCAGTTGGCAGGGTCCAACAATCTCAACCGGTTCATGGTACCCCGATACCCAACCACCTTCGGCATCGGACGGAGGCCACGGCACGCAGCAAGCACGTTGGCCAGATTCCGGCTCGTGTATGCATGTACGATGTCGAAATTGCCGTTGCGGACTTTCTCACGAATCTGTCGGCGGGATTTGAAGTCCAACTTATTCCGGCAGGTCAGCGGCGTGGTCGGAATCGACGCCGGGACGTCTGGGTGGTCGCCAATGACGGGGCACATGATCTCCAATGTGATCCCTCGGCGCGCGGCGAGATTCGCGGCAACAAGTTCAAGTTGCTTCGAGAGGTAACTGAAAACCCAGAGAAGTCGCATACCCTGATTTCCTTTCTCGCCATGCACTCGTAGGACCAGTCCGCTGCGCTGCGTTCGTCCCAGTTCCGAATCGCCAAGACTCACCGGACGACGGAATTCGCCACCGACGTGGAGCGCGCGACGGCCAACGGAATGGAAAGCCAAGGTCGTGCCAGCAGCGCCAGCATCGTCGTGCGAACCGCAACATGACTCGCCGCTCGGCATTGTGGCGAGAAATCACGATCGTGGCCAACCCATTTTCTTGCATTTTCGTTGGTGACCTGATTGTCGTGGTTCGTTCCGCGTACCAAACGTATTGATAGCAGTGATCAACGACTATCTCGCCGGGCGACCATTCATCTTCAACCCCAGAATCAAGACTGGACGTGGCACCTAGTGCCGCGACTCGCAATTGTTAGCCCACGATAGCCAGAGTTTCGCTATTGTCTCGTGGGTTTGCCCAGCTTTCCTTCCAGGTAGCGGGGCGTTTTACGGTTTCGGCCGTGGTAGGGCGCCCCGTGTAGGTCCAGCGAAACGGTTGGGCAAACGTGCGATTGAAGTAGTCGATAAACTGGATCAAGCGTTCCTTCAACGCGACAAGGGACGTGAAATTGCCGCGTCGGACGACACGCCGTCCGACGATTCCAAACACAATTTCGATCTGATTCAGCCACGACGTATGCTTCGGTAAATAGACGAACCGAATACGATGGCTGCGATCCGAAAGAAACGCTTGTCGCGAGGCCATCGAAGCCAGGATTCCTGACTTGCCCTTCTGGCCCAGCGTGCTTTCGTCAATCTCTTCCACGCGAGCCACGTAGCGAACCAGTGATTCGCTACAGTGAGTATTCAAATTGTCCACGACGAAGACCCAGCCTGCCTGATCATCGGTCTGAACCGTGTGGTAGATGTGCCACATGAAATCTTCTTCCGTGCGCGTCATGCGAATAGTCGGTGCAATCATCTGGCCTTGCACCACATCCCAATTACCGATCAAGCAGAGCGTCCCATGTCGCTTGTATTCGAATTCGATTCGCTCCACTTGGCCGGACTGCATCGGGATGGTCTTGGCAATCCGCTCCAACGCCTGAATTCCCGGCATCTCGTCCACCGTGTCAGTGGCGGTTTGTGGCCGGCCATTTTCTCGGGGTGGCTGGTGGGTACCGCGATGGCTTGATCGCGGGCACG